>JAZNRY010000036.1:0-40307 GCA_045590995.1 Paludibacteraceae bacterium
CCTGACTGAAAATAATCATCCAAAACTTGTTGCTTGAACGAGGGAGAATAACGATTTAGAGTTCGCTTCATAAAACTTGAATCTTAATAATTGATACTTTTTATTCATTTTATGAGTAAACCTATTTCAGTATAAGACAAAGTGCTATTTGTTAAGATTGCTTTCCTAAAAAAGAGTTGTCCCCATTCCTAAAAAAGTTGACTACTGTCCTAAAAAGGTTGACTCTCTTCCTAAAAATGTTTCCTTTCTCTATTTATTAGTCAGCGGGGTCCCCGATAACGCTCGCCTGCAGCGTTATGGGGTGCTTGACGAATCGTATTCGGGTACTGCTTGCCTTTAACCTCTAAACTGTAGCTCGCCCCACGAGCGTCCTCTAAACTGCGACACAGTCGCCGCCTCTACACCCTACACCAGAAAAATCGCCCCCAGAAATACGATTTTTGTTTGCATGTCTGTAAAAAAGTAGTACCTTTGCAGCGAAAATTGAGTAAAATTTCAACAAATATTGAGTAAATTTCTTTTGCGGACTCGTTCCACCCTAAACATAGCATTGTCGTAGGTGGAGCTGGTATATCGTTGGAACAGTTCCTATTACTATCACCTGACAACTTATTCTAACTTACACCAGAAAAATCGCCTAAAAAGCGATTTTTCTTGCATATCTCAAAAAAATTCCGTAACTTTGCGGACTGAAAAAGAAAAATATGATTATTGATAACCCCGACATACCTGAAAGCAAATTTCCAGAAGAAATTCTGATGCGCCTTTTGTGTGACCAGTCGTCCAAACGAAATATCATTTGGGCGACGGATGATTATGCGCATCTTGGAGAAGGTTTTTATTTTAACCAAACCATAGAGATTCCTCTTATTACCGGAAGTTTTGAAGGTATTATAAAGCCTCGTTCAGAAAAAGCTAAAGACATTCAAAATGCTCGCAGCAAGGACAAAGCAGAAGTCTTTACGCCATCGTGGGTGTGTAATAAACAAAACAACCTGATTGATGAGCAATGGTTTGGTCGTCCCAATGTCTTCAATACTGAAACTGAAAACGGGTGGATAACCAATTATAATAAAATTGAGTTCTCAGACGAACCCGGTAAAACTTGGCGTGACTATGTCAAGGATGTGCGTATGGAGATAACCTGTGGTGAAGCACCATACATCACATCACGCTATGATACAGTTACAGGCAAGTTTATTGATCCGATGGATCGTATCGGTATCCTTGACCGCAAGTTCCGAGTTGTTTTAGAGAACTATGGTCCAGGGACAGAGTACAAAAAATGGTTTAAATGGATGCGTATAGCTCTTGAATCAACCTACGGCTACGAGTGGCAAGGAGATAATCTTTTACTCGCGCGTGAGAATGTACTCTCTTCCTATATCCGTTTCTATACACTTCGTTTTGGCAAAAAGGAATTTCCGCCAATCAAAATGCTGCAAGAAGCCATAGAGGTTATCACATGGAACTTTTGGCAGATGGATGGTCTAAAAGGTGTGATTCCATGTACATGTGTTGATAAAGAAATATACGATCCACAAATCTCACTATTTGATTTTGGCGATTCATCTCCAAAATATGAGCCATGCCCAGGCTGTAAGAGTGGCGAACTTAAAGATATGAAATTGCATACTGGCATCCAATGTCAAATCAAAGATTGGGATTTGGAAAACGATGGCAAGAAAAAGAAAGTAATCTATTTTCATGAACTAATGAAATAATCATATTATGTATCAATCATTCCATTTTCGGTTAATCTACGTCTTTACAATCAATGATGCGAAGCACCGTGGTTGTGTCAAAGTGGGAGAAACATCCCTCGGAGATGATGTGGATATTATGAATGCTTTACAGTTGCAACCATGTTGTAAGGAACTGAACAAAGCAGCAAAAGAGCGCATTGATCAATATACCAAGACAGTTGGTCTGGATGATGATGTGCAATTGCTACATACTGAACTAACTGCTTTTTCGTCTAAAAACAAACTTGTGCAGTTCAATGATAAACAAGTTCATGAAATTCTTGAACGTTCAGGCATCAAAAAGAAAAAACTTGGTAGTTCTACTGAATGGTTTGAGTGTGGAGTTGCAGAAGTAAAAGAAGCAATCAAAGCAGCTAAAGAGGGGCGATTGTCTATCAATATTATAGACATAGCAAGCAAACAACAACCCATCGTATTCCGTCCCGAGCAGTTGGATGCTATCAAACTTACCAAGAAACGATTCGCTACTAACAATCAATTCCTATGGAACGCTAAAATGCGATTTGGCAAAACGCTTACCGCATTGCAAGTGGTTAAGGAATTGAGTTTTGATAAGACAATTATTATCACGCACCGCCCTGTTGTGGATGAGGGATGGTTTGATGATTTCAGAAAAATATTCTTTGATAGTCCAAACTACAAATATGGTTCAAAGAATAACGGTGAGTCCTTTAATTCTTTATTGAAACTCAACAAAGAGCATGGTACACATTTCGTATACTTTGCTTCTATGCAAGACTTGCGTGGCTCAGAAAAAGTAGGTGGAAATTTCGATAAGAATGACGAAATTTTCTCTACAGATTGGGATATGCTCATCGTAGACGAGGCACATGAAGGAACAAAAACTGCCCTTGGTCAAGCTGTTATTCATGAGATATTCAAAGGCAACACCAAGATGCTTCAATTATCAGGTACTCCTTTCAATCTTATCGACGATTATAAAGAAGATGAGATTTACACATGGGATTATGTTATGGAGCAACGAGCAAAAGCAAACTGGGATAAAACACACTGGGCAGAGCCTAACCCTTATGCTGGATTGCCTAAATTGAATATCTACACATTCGATCTTTCTCTTGAACTTAAAAAGTACCAAGATAACGAACATGCATTCAACTTTGCTGAGTTCTTCCGTGTAAATGAAAATGGTACATTCAAACACGAGAAAGATGTTGATGCTTTTCTTAATTTGCTTGCTTCTAACGATGCAAAGAATTATCCATATTCCAAACTAGAATGGAGACAAAATCTTCGTCACTCTCTTTGGACGGTCCCCTCAGTAGCAGCTGCTGCAGCACTCAGTATCAAATTACGCAATCATCCAGTATTAGGACAATTCCAAGTAGTCAATGTGGCAGGTGAGGGCGATACCGATGCTGATTACGAAAGCACTAATGCGTTAGAGATGGTTAAAGAAGCGATTGGTCCTAATCCTGAGGAAACAATGACCATTACGCTTTCACGAGGTCGTCTCACTACTGGTGTAACAGTACCCGCATGGACCGCAGTCTTTATGTTACATGGATCTTATAGTACAGATGCTAAGGCATATATGCAGACTATCTTCCGTGCACAATCACCAGCCATTATAAATGGTAGAGTAAAAGATGAATGTTTTGTTTTTGACTTTGCCCCAGACCGCACACTCAAAGTGCTCGCGGAAACTGCTAAAGTTTCTGCAAAAGCTGGCAAAAGCAAATCAAACGATAAAATAATCTTGGGCGAATTCCTCAATTTCTGCCCTGTAATATCTTTCCATGGCGCACAAATGCGTGCCATCAATGTAGATCACATGATGCAGCAACTAAAGCGCGTATATGTGGATCGTGTGGTGCGCAATGGCTTTGAAGATAGCTATCTTTATAATGATAGACTTTTCCAACTTAATCATTTGGAATTGGAGAAGTTTGCACGCCTCCGTGATATCATTGGACAGACAAAGGCGATGAAACATACAGATGAAGTGGATGTTAACAACCAAGGATTTACGGAGGAAGAATACGAAGAGATTGAGCGTATCAAAAAGAAAAATAAAGCGCAACTAACAATGGAGGAGTTGCAAAAGTTGCAACAAGTAGAGGAGAAAAAGAAACAACGCCATACTGCTATTTCTATTCTACGCGGCATTTCTATCCGTATGCCAATGATCTTGTTCGGAGCAGATATCCAAGACGAACAAACGGAAATAACATTAGAGAACTTTACTGAGTTAGTGGACGACCAGTCTTGGGAAGAGTTCATGCCTAAAGGTGTTACCAAAGAACTTTTCCGTGAGTTTATCCCATATTACGAAGAAGATATTTTTGCTGCTTCAGGACTACGCATTCGTAGTCTCACAAGAGAAGCAGATACGATGGACATTGAAGAGCGCATAGAGCGTATCACCACCATCTTTACTTCTTTCCGTAACCCAGATAAAGAAACGGTTCTCACACCATGGAAAGTGGTAAATAGACAATTATCAGACACATTGGGTGGTTGGTGTTTTTACGATGATGAATATGAAGAACGACTATGTTCTCCACGCTATGTAGATAACGGAAAAGTGACCAAGGATACACTATCTGAGCACAGCCGTGTATTGGAAATAAACTCCAAATCGGGTCTTTATCCGTTGTATATAGCATATTCTATCTACAAAAACATTGTGGAAAAAGAGCAGATGTCATATATGATTACAGATGCTGCGCTTGCTGATCGTATCGTGCACCACCATAAGATTTGGGACAAAGTGTTGCGTGATAACCTCTTTATCGTCTGCAAAACACCGATGGCAAAGAGCATTACTTTCCGAACACTAGCAGGCTTCCGCGAAGGAGTGAAATTGAATGCTCACCATTTTGAAGAACTTATCAACCAAATCTCAAATAAGAAAGATAAATTTGTTAAACAGATAACCAGTGGTTCATACTGGAATAAAAAAGACATACAAGACATGAAATTTAATGCTATCATAGGTAATCCGCCTTATCAGTTAACAGACGGAAGTGGAGCTGCTGGAGATGCTGCAATTCCAATTTACAACCGTTTTATAGATATAGCAAAGGAGATAAAACCTAACTATATCTCTATGATTATGCCTTCAAAATGGATGATTGGTGGACGCGGTCTGCAACAATTCCGTAAGGATATGATAGAGGATAAGCATATCGAAAAATTGTTCGACTATGAAAACGATCGTGAAGTATTCCCTACTTCTCATATTGATGGTGGAGTGTGCTATATATTGTGGAATAAGAACTATTCAGGTTTGGTTTCATATGCATACAAACCAACAGATGGTGGACAATTGGTATATGAACGCGAGCTAAAAAATGACACATCATCTTTTATTGTTCGAGATTTTAGACGACAAGGAATTATTCAAAAAGTTACAATAAAAGGTGCCTTTAGTAAATTAGTTTCAACAACGAAACCTTTTGGTATTAGAAAAGACCTGTTCAATATGCCTGAAAGATATCCGCTTGCTAATTTATCAGAAGAATATTTTGATAATTCTATCAAAATATATGGCGTTAAAGGCATTAAAGGTGGCGCAAAGCGTAAAATAGGTTATATTACGCGTGAGACTGTGCAAACTAACATAGCATGGATTGATAAATTCAAATTATTCTTTACGACATCTTATTCGACTGGAGCTATTGAATTTCCTGAAATTATTGTAGCAAAGTCTGGTGAAATTTGTACTGAAACCTTTATTGTTATTGGTCCTTTCGATACAGAGCAAGAACAACAAAACTGCTTAAAATACACGAAAACAAATTTATTCAAGATTTTATTGTTCTTTGGTAAAGGATCTATGCAGGTAACTCAAGAAGTATTCTGCTATGTCCCTCTCCAAGATTTTACAACTCAATCTGATATTGACTGGAGCAAGTCAATTCCTGAGATTGACCAACAACTCTATGCAAAATACAACCTCTCTGAAAATGAAATCGCCTTCATCGAAAAGATGATCAAACCTATGTAGTAGTTTATAGTAATAAATTGATAGAAATAGTATAATGGCAAAAGTTATAGAAATACTAAACCAAAGAGTTAATACTACAGATGAGATTAATAGTTGGTTATTTACGACGATTCAATCCATTATAAAACAATCAACTAATCATCTCAAAGGTGTGGAGAGAGTTATGCCTGAATTTGATTTGCATGACTCTTCACATAGCGCATCAGTATTAGAAGTAATCGAAATGTTACTAGGTGATACTGCTGAAAATCTATCTTCGTTTGAATTATTCTATATTATTGCATCATCTTATCTTCACGATTGTGGAATGGCAATTTCTGATTTTGAAAAAAATATCATGAAATTAACAGAAGGAACAGATGATATCTATCTATGCAAAGATTCGTTAAAAAATGATGGAAAGAGATGTTTTACATATGAAGAAGCGAAACGTTTTATTATACAAAACAAAAATAAGATTTATGTAGATTTCAATGGAGAGATACAAAATTGGCTATTTGTTCCACCTACAGAAAATGATTTAGTTCAATATCTATCTGATTTGTTGATTGAATATCAGAACTTTAGAAATAAAAACTACATAACGATTAAAAAAAGCACAGACTTTGCAGCTACAAATCAATCGCTTCGTACAGAATATATAAGGCTATCCCATCATAAAAGAATATTTGAATATATAAAAAATTGGGGCAAAACAAGATTCTCGACTTTTCCCATTAATGGAATCGGACAACGAATCGCAAATGATCTTGCTGCTATATGTAAAGCTCATGGGGAGAATCCGGAATACTTAAGCAAGTTGGGGACTCAAATTGAATATTGTGGACATGATTCAATTAATTTGCAATTTATAGCTATGTTGCTAAGAATTGGTGATATTGTTCATTTTAATTCAGAAAGAGCTCCATTAGAACTTAGAGCGCTCCGTCAATTTAGTTCAAGTTTCAGTTTTGAACAATGGAGAGTCAAGGCAACTGGTATCAATTATGACATATCTAATGGCACAATTGCATTTAGGGCATATATAACAAGACCAGCAGATTACTATGTGTTGCAGCATTATATTGATTGGATTGATAATGAATTACATTTGTTTCTACAATTATCTGCTCAATGGGATAGTAAACATCGTCTTTCCATAAGAGAAAAAGTTGAAAGATCGAATATCGCGTATGATGATTCTATATTCACACCAGTATTAGGGCTTAAATTTACATTAAATCAAAAGAGGATACTTGATTTATTAATGGGTGTTGGTTTATATAAAGATACATTTGCATGTATTAGGGAACTATATCAAAACTCTCTTGATGCATGTAGATTTCAGATTGCAAAAGATAAGAGTTGTGGGAAGCAATCTAAGGGGATTATTGAATTTGGTATAGAAGAAGATAAAGAGGGTAAATATCTATATTGTTTAGATAATGGTAAAGGAATGTCTGCTTCCATAATAGAAAATTATCTGTTACAGATAGGTAATTCCTATTATCAATCACCTGATTTTTATCAGAGTCAAGCAGAAACGGGTTTCGTCTATACACCTACATCTCAGTTTGGTATCGGCATCTTATCTTGTTTTATTATTGGTGATAGAATAGAAATTGTAACGAAAGAAGATAATGGGAACTATATCGCGTGTTCAATTGATGGTCCAAGTGAGTTTTTCTACTATAAAAAACCATCTAAATTGGATGAAGATTTAATAAAGACTTCTGGCACTATCGTAAAAGTCTTTCTCAAGAAAGATTATTATAATAGTATTAACACGACGGAAATTGTCAATTTGGGATTAGTTTCGTATATAAATGACGGATTTGCACAACGACTTCGCCCAGATCTAAATATTGATTATAATAATTGGAAAAATAGTCTTTTAAAAATTATAAGCAATTATATCATAATTGTACCAGAACAAATCGAACTATTTATTAAATGGAACAATAACCAAAAACAGAGAATATTGAGTAAACCTTATATCCATAATTTAAACAAATTACAAATAACAGATATTGATGTCATAGACCAATATCTGCATCGATTTGGAAATGCTTGTGAGTTCGAATTGAAAGATTATATAAACCTTGTTGATTGCCATGTTTTAATGGTTGAATATAATGGTTTGTCTTTCAAGACAATTATGAAATTCCCAAGACCAGGAATGGAGCAATATGGATATGAAGTAATGAAAAACATCCCCATAGATTATTCTTATGGGATTTGCGTTGATGGTATTTCTGCAGATGGGCATTTCGAAATATATTCTTTCACAGAAAGGCTTATCCGACATGGTATTGTCAATTTTTATGGTGACAATCGTCCTCAACTGAGTGTGGATCGAAAAGATTTGGTTGATAAAGATAATAGACAATTTGAAATAATCTCGAAAGAAATTATTCGAAAAATCATTGGAGAGGCTATCAGTAAGGCTCATCACCATATTCAGAAATATAATATCCAGAGGGGTAGTGAATTGTATAATATGGTTTGGAAAAGTGTATTCCATAATTTCAGTTATGCTTCCAGTATCCTCTTTGAGGTACTTTCTCAGAATATATATAATGTCATAGAATGGGATAATTTATCTACTTTCCTTGAAAATAATATTACAGTAGGAGGATTTATTAATCAAGATATTGTTCAGGTACCATATTATGATTACCATAAATTAAATAGTATTTCTCAAATCTTGCTATTGAACAAGTTGTGTACAGCAAGAGAAATTCAGGTAAATGAAAATAATGTTAGTATTATCTCTCATAAATTGACAGAAGAAACCGATTTAAATCAAGAATTAGAAGACAGTGCTGTTGTACACACTTATTTAGTTCGGACTAATAATTATGGCAAGACGTTTGATGAATATGATATAATATCAAATTTATATCCTATCGTTCCTGATCATGTCTACAATCTCATTAGCAATTATGATGAAATGCCTAGTGGGCATCTAAAAAAGATCCATAGCTATTCTAATGGTATAACCGCATTTTATGAGCAAAGTCCATTAGAAATTGATGAAGAATTAGGCTTGTATTTAGAAGAAAGAGAGATATTTAGGAAAAAAGCGCAGCATATCCGATCTTTAAGAAGGAAACGAAACGCTATTTTTCCTAATATGAGGGTCCCAAATGATGAGAATCTTGAGAGTGATAAGTACATCTTAGCATTAACAGCTTATATCGCCCCACGCGAACTTTTGGACAATGAAAAAGAAGAACTGGCTAATTATAAGGATAGTAATCCCTCTTACTACAAAGGAGTAACAGAGGGATGGAGTATTATCGTTACGGGAGAGTCTGATGATAAGATGAACACCTACATTAAATCAGGAAAACATACAAGAAAAGATCTTGTCAACTTAATTCCCCACTCCTTTTGGGAAAAGTATAGTGATCATATTCATATTTTTCCGAATGGTATACAATTAAAAAAACTTTTAGAGAAAAATACATAAATCAACTATAAAATCACAGAAAAAAATCAATAATGTGTACTTTAAGTCGAACTTAAAGTCTTAGTGAAGTAATGTATTATGTGACTTATGCTACACATTGTTTCACGGAGAGTAAAATTCTAATAAATACTGCAATAAGATTTACACGGGCATACAAGATATTAGGGGGATAAATATACAAACATTATGCATATACATTATACACGCAGAATATTAAATGAGGTATTAGACCAATTGAGATGGTTTGAAGAAGCCAATGTTCATCCGAAGACACTCATTCCATATTCTAAAACTAAAGAATTAAGGGCTGTGTTGACAAATTTAATATCAGCTATAGAAAATGGACATTCTAATGCAGCCTATCATTTACAAAGATGTTTATCCAGATTAGTCGCACATGAATACCCTGATGGAGTTTGGGTTAATGCATATGTATTGGGAGAAATCATAGGAATAGTCAATGTTTTGGATGGAATGTATGAAGAAAAAACTAAAATATTTATCAGTCATTCCTCCAAAGACAAAGATTTAGTTTCAGAATTTTGTGACAGAATACTCCGACTGGGAATTGGGCTCAGCGCAGATGATATTTTTTGCACTTCTATTGAAGATATGAATATCAAAAATGGAGATGATATTCGAAAGCATATAAAAGAAAATATTTTGTCGGCTGATTTTTCTTTTTTGTTAATATCGGAGAATTACAAGAAGAGTGAAATCTGCCTTAATGAAATGGGAGCTGTATGGGCAACTGATAACAATGTTAGATATTATCTGTTGCCTAACACAGGTATTAATAAACTTGGTTGGCTATGTGATGCTAATCAGGCAGAACAACTGATAGACCATATTGTATTGGATAAATTATACACAGAACTGAAAGATTACTACGATTTAGATGTAAAACTAGAAACATGGAGTAGACAACGAATGACTTTTATTAACAATATCACAAAAAGTCATAGAGATATCCCCAAAAAAGTAGAGGCGATTCCTGAAAGTTCAAAAGATAGAATCTATGCTCTCATCAAATCCACCTCCAATTTATCATTGTATGAAATCGCAAATTCATTGGGATTGCCAAGAATGACGGTGAATAGGTGTCTCCAACAATTGCAAGCCTCTGGCAAAATAGCGACTATAGAGGGTATACAAAATAGGAGATGGAAGGTAGTTTTGTAAGAAGAACTGTTATCTTATTTAAAGGAAGTATATTTGAGAAATAATAGGAGACAAAAATGAGATCTGGGGTAATATATTTATATACATTTCCAAATGGTAAAGTATATGTTGGACAAACTCGACGTGATCCAAAAGTTCGGCATAGAGAACATCTTGATCCCAAAATCGGACCTACAAACGGAGAGTTTTGGAAAGCATATCAAGAACAAGGAGAGCCAAAGTACGAGATATTGGAAACGCACCAATTTGAGGATGTAGAAGAATTAATAGATGTTCTCAACGAACGCGAGACATATTTTATCAACCAATATAAAGCCACTAATCCAGATTATGGCTATAATGTAAAACCGACAGGGACAGTTGGACTTCATGGAGAGCCAAAGATATGTAGGTTATGCGATAGGTATTATCATATGTACATGCACAAAATATGGCCCCATTTCTTAATGGTTGAAGAAAAAATTAAGAATGAGGAAATATTGAATGATGAGGAGAAAGAAATCTATCAAGTTTATTTTGTAGAGAATAATATCTTCTATAAGGAAAATGGGGAACACAAGACTGATGAACTAATTTATGAACATTGGTTTGATTTTGCTGAATTTTGTTTGCAAGATGATATACGCACTTGCGCACACGAGTATGTCCATGAAAATGCCGCACAACTATTAAACGAACACATTGACAAAGAAACAATATACCAATTAGACTTAGAAGGAAAGATTATCGCCAAGTTTGATTCTCAACTTGAGGCGGCAGAGGCTCTGGGAGTAAAGAACGCAGCAAACATTAATAATGTTATCCTCGGCAAGCAAAAGACAGCATATGGTTACAGATGGGTAAAAGCAATAAATTATCAGCCAATAGATAAAACAAACTAATTTAAAACCGAATCCACCACATATAAAATCACAAGAAAATACAATTTATTTGCACTTTTCTCTATCCACTGACAACTGTTAGCAGTTTGATATACTACCTTTGCAGCGGAAAAATTAAAAGACTATGGACAACCAAAATCAAATAATCCTCTATCAAGACGACAACGAGATTACTCGTGTGTCTGTACGCTTTGCAGATGAGGACTTGTGGCTGACACAGAATCAGTTAGCCGAAATCTATTGTACGACACAACAGAATATCAGTTTACACATTGACAACATTTACAAAGATGGCGAATTAGCTCCTATGGCAACTCACAAGGATTTCTTGTTAGTTCGCCAAGAAGGTAATCGTCAAGCGCAACGCTACATTGCTTACTGCTAGTTCAGCACAATCTTCGGCACGCGAAAACTTTTTTTCAAAAAACACAACCACGCGGAAACTATTGTAATACAGATGCTTCCGCGTGTTGTATATACCATTTCACCCACAAAAATCTCAAATATTCAGCACAAAAAACACAAAAACGCAGAGTATTCAGCACCCCTATAAATATATAGAGATTCTTTGAGCGCCCGAGGGAGTTGATTCGGGCGCAATGTTGTTGATTTGAAGGTGTTGTAGTTGTTGATATTGTCGTCTGACAACAAACAAGCGGCAGAAGTAGCGGCAAGTGTAAAAAACTTTTTAATCAGTATCTATCGTATTTCAGAAGCCATTAAATGCAAATCGGCGGCAGCTTTATCCACCATTGCCGCTACTTTTTGCAGCATTATTATAGAGGCGCATCAAAAAGCCACAGAAAGCCCACAGATCTCCCACAGATGTCCTATCGTGGTCCCGAAACTTGCAGGGAATTTCACACCCGATTTAGCAAAATAAAATTCCTCACAAACTTTCTAAACATTTCCTTGCGTATATGCGAAAAAATGATTACCTTTGTACCCGAATTTAATTTGCGCAGAGAATTTTCTAAAATCTCAATAGAATGACTGATTTTTTGGAGTTTGATGGCAACCAAATTTAGGCGAAAAACAAAGCAATGTCACCCAAAATGTCACCCAAAATGTCACCCAAAAACTAACCGATAGACAAAAGGAAATTTTGCATCTCATAACAACGGACAATACCATATCTGCCAATAAAATGGCTACTATTCATGGTATCACAATACGCAGCATACGACGCGATATAGATGCATTACGACAGTATTACAATATTCAATGGGTAGGCCCATCCAAAGGCGGACATTGGGAAGTACTAACGCGCAGCCACCTTTCGTGAAGCGCAGCGAACCATCAACGCTCCCTTAGGAGCCACTAATGTGAAATGAAATGTAACTAAAATATTATGGCACAACATTATGAGGCAGCCGGCGTGAACCTCGAAGCCGGATACGAAGTAGTAAGTCGTATTAAATCACACGTAAAAAGTACCAACCGCTTTGGCTCAATGGGCAATATCGGTTCGTTTGGTGGAATGTTCGACCTCTCGGCACTCAACATCAAAGAACCAGTGCTCGTTAGTGGCACCGATGGCGTAGGAACCAAACTCAAACTCGCTTTCGCCATGGACAAGCACGATACCATCGGTATTGACGCTGTAGCGATGTGCGTGAACGATGTGCTTGCACAAGGCGCAGAACCACTTATCTTCCTTGATTATGTGGCTATTGGTCACAACATCCCCGAGAAAGTAGAGGCCATCGTGGCAGGTGTAGCAGAAGGTTGCCGCCAAGCAGGTTGCGCCCTCGTAGGTGGCGAGACTGCCGAGATGCCAGGTATGTATGGCGATGGCGAATACGACATTGCAGGTTACACCACAGGCGTGGTGGAGAAGTCCCAACTCATTGACGGCAGCAAAGTGGCTGTAGGCGATGTGCTCGTGGGTATCTCTTCTTCGGGCGTACATAGCAACGGTTTCAGTCTTGTGCGCAAGGTGGTTAGCGATGCAGGACTTGACCTCCACACCGTTTATCCAGAACTCAATGCCGAGAAACCACTTGGCGAAGTGTTGCTGACCCCAACTCGCATCTATGTGAAGCAAGTGCTGGAGGTCATCAAGAACTGCGATGTGCACGGTGTAGCACATATCACGGGAGGTGGCTTTGATGAGAATATCCCTCGTATATTGAAGGACGGTCAGGGCTTCAGCGTGACAGAGGGTTCATGGGAGATTCTGCCAGTGTTCCAATGCCTCGAGAAGTGGGGCAATATCCCTCACCGCGAGATGTTCAATATCTTTAATATGGGTATTGGTATGGTGATTGCAATGCCTGCTGCTGATGCAGAGAAAGCCATCGCTATCCTCGCTCAACATGGCGACAAAGCACAAATCATCGGCAAAGTTATCGAAGGAGAAAACGAAATAATTTAACAATATAATAAAGTCTATTTTTTAAGGTATGGCAAAAAGAGCTCTTGTCAGCGTAAGCGACAAAACAGGATTAGTTGATTTTGTAAAGGGCCTGCAAGCAGCAGGTTGGGAGATTATCGCCACAGGCGGTACACAAAAACTCCTCGAAGATTCAGGTGTTAAAACTATCGGTATCAGCGATGTAACAGGTTTCCCAGAGATCTGTGATGGTCGCGTTAAGACCCTTCACCCAAAGGTGCACGGAGGTCTTCTCGCTCGCCGTGACGAGCCATCTCACCTCCAAGCATTGCAGGAGAATGGTATCGAGTTCATCGACCTCGTGTGCGTGAACCTCTATCCATTCCGCGAGACCATCGCCAAAGAGGGTACTACTATGGCAGAAGCCATCGAGAAGATTGATATAGGTGGCCCATCTATGCTCCGTTCTGCGGCGAAGAACTACAACGATGTGACTGTCGTTTGCGATCCTGCGGACTACGACACTATCCTCGCTGAGATCAACGCTACTGGCAACACCACTCTCGAGACTCGCCTGCAACTCTCTGCTAAGGCATACACCCATACTGCTCAATACGACTGCTGCATAGCTACTTATATGCGCGAGAAAGCTAGCCTCAATGAGAAACTCTTCCTCGAGTTCGACCTTAAGCAAGGTCTTCGTTATGGCGAGAACCCTCACCAATCGGCTAAGTTCTATGCTTCTACCAAAGCCATCCCATTTTCACTCGCCAGCGGCAAACAACTCCAAGGCAAGGAAATGTCCTACAATAATATCCAAGACGCCAACGCTGCGCTCAATATCGCACGCGACTTCCAACAACCTTTCTGCGTAGCCCTCAAGCACATGAACCCTTGTGGTGCTGCTGTGGCTGAGACGATCGAAGAGGCATGGCAAAAGGCATACGAGGCGGACACCGTGAGTATCTACGGCGGTATTGTGATCTGCAACCGCACTATTACCAAAGAGATTGCCCTCGGCATGAAACCAATCTTCCTCGAGATTGTGATTGCTCCTGACTTTACCGACGAGGCGATGGAGATCTTCGCTACCAAGAAGAACCTCCGCGTTATCCAAGTGGACATGACCCCAAGCAGCGAGGCCATCGACCAATATGTCAGTGTGAACGGTGGTCTGCTTGTGCAACACCTCGACACCCAAATCGAAACAATCACAGCCGATATGTGCGCCACTAAGGTGCAACCTGATGCGGCTACACTCGCAGATATGCAATTTGGTTGGAATATCGTTAAGCATGTGAAATCCAATGCGATAGTAGTGGTAAAGAATGGTCAAACACTGGGCGTAGGTGCAGGTCAAATGAACCGCGTAGGTAGTGCCGAGATTGCTATGAAGCAAGCCCACGCAGCAGGTGTAACCGAAGGTCTTATCCTCGCTTCTGACGGTTTCTTGCCATTTGATGATACCGTGGCTTTGGCAGCTCAATATGGTGTAACCGCTATCGTTCAACCTGGCGGCAGTATCCGCGACAACGACTGCATTGTCAAAGCCGATGAACTCGGCATCTGCATGCTCATGACTGGCACACGCCACTTCAAACATTAATTTTGCAGGCAACAAAGGCAATCAATTTACCATAAAAAAACAAAATACAATGAATAGCATATGAAATCAATTCGTGAGATTTTTCGCATTGGTTATGGTCCCAGTAGTAGTCATACTATGGGACCACGAAAAGCGGCAGAGTCGTTTTTGGAGCGTCATCCACAAGCCGTTCGTTATGAGGCACATCTGTATGGTAGTCTCTCTGCCACAGGCAAAGGACACTTGACCGATGCTGCAATCATTGATGTTATTCCTACTGTGGAAATCGTTTGGCATGAGGAGTTCTTGCCATTCCATCCCAATGGCATGCGATTCTGTGCTTGGGGTGAGAATGGTAACCTTCTCGAAGATTGGACGGTTTATTCCATTGGTGGTGGAGCTCTTGCAGAAGATGGTGAAGCTGTAAGGTTATTGGGCGATGAGAATAAAGGGGATGAGATTTATCCTCTCAAACGCTTAGATGACATAAAAGAGTATTGTGATAAACAGGGTTGGGATTATTGGGAATATGTGGAGCATTGTGAGGGGAAAGAGATTTGGGATTACTTGCGTGAAGTTTGGCAAGTGATGCGCGAATCTGTAGAACGCGGTTTGGATCATGAAGGTGTGCTTCCAGGACCGCTTCACTTGCGCCGAAAAGCAGCCAGTTATTACATTAAAGTGGCAGGCTACAAAGATAACCTCCGTACACGCGGATTGGTGTTTTCTTATGCCTTGGCTGTAAGTGAGGAGAATGCCTCAGGAGGCAAGATTGTTACAGCTCCTACATGTGGTTCATGCGGTGTGTTACCCGCGGTATTATACCACACATGGCGTTCACGCAACTTTTCCGAAACGCGTATCTTGCATGCTCTTGCTACCGCAGGTTTGATTGGTAATGTAGTAAAGGAGAATGCTTCTATCTCAGGAGCTGAAGTAGGCTGTCAGGGTGAGGTTGGAGTAGCGTGTGCGATGGCTTCTGGTGCTGTCAACCAGCTCTTTGGCGGAACGCTTTCGCAGATAGAGTATGCCGCTGAGATGGGATTGGAGCATCACTTGGGGATGACTTGTGACCCCGTATGTGGCTTGGTGCAGATACCTTGTATTGAACGCAATGCTTTTGCTGCCGCGCGCGCGTTAGATAGTAATATGTATGCCGCATTCTCCGATGGAACGCATAGCGTGTCGTTTGATAAGGTGGTGGATGTGATGAAGCAAACAGGCCATGATTTGCCATCACTCTACAAAGAAACGGCACAAGGTGGATTGGCAAAAAACTACGAATAGCAAGTTTTTTAAGAAAAAATGCATAAAGATTTGCGTATTTGAGAAAAATGTAGTACCTTTGCACGCCAATTTTGGGAAAATGTGGAGAAATGAGCAATAAAACTGCACATATCGTATTGTTAGATCAGTTGGAAATAGGTGAACACCTGTTTGATTTTCAGTTAGATAGGGAATATTTTACAACTATCGAGAATACGGAGTTATTAGGTGGTGCAGTAGATGTGAAAGTACGCCTCATTCTTCGCGAGGATGATTTTGCGGTGGATATGGATATCGTAGGACAAGTGCAGGTAACCTGCGATCGCTGTTTGGATGCGATGAATGTGGATGTAGATATCTATGAGGAGGAGATGGAAATGGAAGAAGATGTCAAGCAGCTTGACTTGGCATGGTTGGCATACGAATTGATCATAGTGAATCTCCCGTTGGTGCATAGTCACCAAGATGGTGGTTGCAATCCCGATATGGATGCACTTCTCCAAAGCCACCTCTGCACCGCGTTGGACGATGACAATGATATAGAAGGCTGATAGTGATGGCGCAATGTCGTTCTGCGTGGCAAAGCAAAAGAGCAATCTCCTTCAAATGATTAAATTAAAAATAACTATTAAAAATAATAAACAACTATGGCACATCCAAAAAGAAGACAATCGCACACCAGACAAGCGAAACGTCGTACACATGACAAAGCAAAAATGCCAGCATTGGCACTTTGCCCAAACTGTGGCGCTCATTACATCTATCACACTATCTGCCCAACTTGCGGATACTATCGTGGTAAATTGGCTGTAGAGCAAGCTGCAGAAGCCTAAGTGTGGCGATTCGGCGTGATACCGTCGAGAGATGCACACGCCTTAATTGATCCCAACAAACATAGGCTCTGAGCAATACTCGGGGCCTATGTTTTGAAACAAGACCTATACCTGAAATATGAATCAAGATACTAACTAAACCATTATTAAATATTTATTTACAAAATTATGTTTGATTCAAACGATCGCACCCCGCGTCGTGGTGGCTACTCGCAAGATGCGAATCCGCGTGAGCATAATGGCGCACATTTCTCAGCAGATGGAGCTTCAATCCGTCCTCGCTTTAATGCCCCAACTGATCGCCCTGCACGAGAAGGCGGACGCCAACGCCAACGTTTTACCCGAACAGCAGGTGCTGTACGCGTAGAGAAAGTGGAGCAACGCCGTCCTTCATTTCGTCCAGAAGGGGAACAGATAGGCGAACGCCAGTTTAGACCAAGACCAAAACACAATCCTGGTGTGTATTCACAACGCAAACGCCAAGAGTTTTCTAAAAACTATGAAGACCCAACCAAGCCAATTCGCTTGAATAAATATTTGGCTAATGCAGGCATCTGTTCACGCCGCGAAGCGGATGATTTCATTCTCGCTGGCGTTATTACCGTTAATGGCGAAGTGGTGGATAACCTTGGTGCAAAAGTGTTGCCAACCGATAAGGTGATGTTCCATAACCAACCAGTTCGCCGTGAGCGCAAGGTGTATATACTGCTCAATAAGCCAAAGAATACGGTGACTACCACCGATGACCCACAAGAGCGTCACACTGTATTAGATATTGTACGCAACGCGTGCGCGGAGCGTATCTATCCTGTAGGTCGCCTTGACCGTAACACCACAGGCGTTCTTCTACTCACCAATGATGGTGATCTCGCAGCGAAACTAACACACCCTAAGTTTGGCAAGAAGAAAATCTATGCTGTAACCCTCGACCGCGATTTGGACGAGATAGATGAAGCTACTTTGCGTGCTGGTGTGATAATTGATGATGAGAAGATTTCTCCAGATGCATTGGAGTTCCCACAAGAAGACCGCAAGCATATTGGCATAGAGATTCACTCTGGTCAAAACCGCGTGGTGCGTCGTATGTTCGAGCGAGTAGGGTACAAAGTAACTAAACTTGACCGAGTATCTTTCGCAGGACTGACCAAAAAGAATGTAGCACGAGGCAAATATCGCTTCTTGACTCCTAAAGAGGTGGCGATGCTGCAAATGGGCGCATTTGAATAAAACAATCCTAAGCCAAAGTGAGGGGAAACTCTCACTTTGGCTTCTATACACAATAAATCTTATGAGGCTTTTCGCCCATAGGTGCTATAAAAAACTATAAAATAATTAATACCATGAAGAAAATCCTTTTTCTTGCAGCTTCTATGCTGCTGACAATGAGCATTTTTGCTGAAACTATTCCTGCTAATGATTCTCGTGTAACATATGTTGGTCGTACATGGGTAGATGGGACTGATGTGTCTTTTGACTGGACCGCTACTTATTTCCGTGTAGTTTTTTCTGGTAAGTCATTGACTATGACGGCTTCTGAAACGAAATGGGATACGGATGCTGAGAAAGCCGCTACTCGACACAATTATTATAATGTGTGGATTGACTCGTCCACAAGTACAGAACCACACCGCATAATTGAAGTGGCAGGTAATGATACAACTATCGAACTGATAGATCCTGCCTATCTCAAATCATCTAAACAAAAAGTACATACCGTCATTGTACAAAAGCGTACAGAGGGTGAGCAAGGAAAAACGACTATTCATTCATTCTCTACTGATGCCAAAGGACAATTCTTATCGTCTGAACCTCTCAAAGAACGCCAATTAGAATTTATAGGTGATAGTTATACTTGTGGTTATGGTATTGATGCTGCTACGCGCACTGAGCGTTTTACTCCAGAGACGGAAAACGCTTCACGCTCATATGCGGCAATTGTTTCACGCTATTTTGGTGCAGATTATGTGGCTATCGCGCACTCTGGTATGGGTATCGCACGCAATTATAATTCTAAGTTCAAAGGTTGGTGGATGCCAGATCGCTATCTCCAAACATTTGATGAGGACTCTACACAAATCACTCGTTGGGACGCTTCTAAGTCGGACTTCCATCCTGCAATGACAATTGTCTATTTAGGTGCGAATGACTTCTCTACGGCGTTGGCTCCTAAGTTCGAAGACTTCCGCAAGCATTATTATCGTTTATTCGATTATATCAAAACCAACTATGGCGAAGATCATCCGATTTTATGTGTTACTACCAAAACACATGAATATCTCTTTAATTATGTTCGTGACTTAGTGAATAATTGTGGAAGGAAAAATGTGTACTATTTGGGGTATTGTCCTGCGCAACATCTCCATACCGATGAGGATCTTGGTGCTGATGTACACCCGAACTACAATGGTCAACAAAAGAAAGCGTACTCTATAATCCCTTATATAGCTACCATTACAGGGTGGGGATTGCAGGATATGCCAGTGAAATAGTTTTTATTGTTAGCGAATGAAAAAGATTTTTTTCTTGGCTATAAGCCTTATGGCTTGGCTGCCGCTTGGTCTTATGGCGGAAATTGTTTCTGCTACTGATTCGCGTATCACTTTTGTGGGGCGTGCGATAGAGAACAATGGTTCGCTTACTTTTGACTTTCCAGCCACTTACTTTCGTGTTGCATTCACAGGAAAGTCGTTGTCAATGCGTGTTACAGATACCAAACGCGATTTTTATGCAGTGTGGATAGATTGCCCTACGAGTGCTGAACCTACGCGTGTAGTAGAGGTGAAGGGCAGTGATACCATTGTACAATTAGTCCTTCCTAAAGATTTGAAAATATCTAAAAAGAAAGAGCATCAAGTAGTTGTTCAAAAACGCACAGAGGCGGGATGTGGCAAGACGACCGTATATGAGTTCATCACAGATGGCAAGTTTGTGCAAGCACAACCGCTCAAAGAACATCAAATCGAATTTATAGGTGATAGTTATACATGTGGATATGGTGTAGAAGCACCAAGCCGTAGGGATCCTTTCACAGATGAAACGGAGAATGCATCACGCACTTATGCAAGCATCGTTTCGCGCTATTTTGATGCAGACTATATGGCGATTGTGCACTCAGGACGCGGCATTTGTCGCAATGCGGGGTCAAATATCCCGTGGGAAGTGATGACTGATATTTATCAATATACCATTGATCGCGATTCTACTTCGCGTTGGAATGTTGCGCAATCGGATTTTGATCCTGATATTACTGTTATCTATTTGGGAACCAATGATTTCTCATCGTCTATGATGCCTGACTATACGAAGTTTCGCAATGGATACATGCGTCTGTTGGGGTATGTGAAGGAGAACTATGGTGAGGAGCATCCTGTGCTTTGTGTCGCATCAAAATCAAATGAATATCAGTTTCGTTATGTGCGCGATGTGGTGAATAATTGTGGCTTGAAAAATGTCTATTATTTGGGCTATAGTTCTATGCTACATCATAGTACCGATGAAGATTTGGGAGCAGGTTGGCATCCTAATTATAATGGCCAGCAGAAGATTGCTTATGCTATCATTCCTTATATTGCCACAATCACTGGTTGGGGCTTACAAGATGTTCCTGTAAAATAATCGTATTATTTCGATAATTTATTAATAAAATTATGAAAAAAATCCTTTTCCTTGCAGTTGCTATACTACTGACTATGAGTAGTTTTGCAGAAACTATTCCTGCTAATGATTCTCGTGTGACTTATGTGGGGCGTACTTTAGTAGAGGGGACTGATGTCTCTTTCGATTGGACGGGTGTTTATTTTCGCATAGCTTTTTCGGGCAAGTCATTGACGATGCGTGTTTCGGATACAAAGTGGGATGATACACCCGAGATGGCTGCTACGCGTCACAACTATTTCAATATTTGGATTGATGCACCAATGAGTGCAGAGCCTCATCGCATTATTGAGGTGGCGAGTACGGATACAGTTATTGAGTTGATAGACCCTAATTATCTCAAAAACTCGAAACAAAAACTCCATACAGTCGTTGTGCAAAAGCGTACTGAGGGTGAGCAAGGAAAGACTACTGTCCACGCTTTTGCCACCGATGCGAAAGGTATGTTTTACCAAGCAGAACCGATTCGAGAACGCCAGTTGGAGTTTATTGGCGCAAGTTACGATTGTGGCTATGGTGTCGATGATACCAGCCGTTTTGCTAAATTCACACCCGAGACAGAAAATGCGTCGCGTTCATTTCCTGCCATTATATCGCGTTATTTTGGTGCTGATTATGTGGTGGTTGCACATTCTGGAATGGGTGCTGCACGCAACTATAATTCGAAGTTTGCAGGATACCATATGCCAGATCGTTATCTCCAGACATTTGATATGGATTCTACGCAACTTACGCGTTGGAATGCAGAGGAGTCAGATATTCGTCCTGCATTGACTTGTATTTATTTGGGCGGAAACGATTTTTCGGTATCTTTGCAACCGTCGTATGAGAATTTCCGTGATGGCTATTATCGTTTAATTCGCTATATCAAAGATAATTATGGTGAAAATCACCCTGTGCTATGTGTGTCATCTAAGGCGCATAGTACATTGTTGGATTACATGCGTGATATGGTGAAGTTCTGCCCGATGCCGAATGTCTATTTCATGGCATGTTGTCCTGCATTGCATCTCTCTACTGATGAGGATTTAGGTGCAGCAATGCATCCTAACTATATAGGTCACCAGAAGTTCTCATATGCCTATATTCCTTATATAGCTACGATTACGGGGTGGGGATTACAGGATATGCCTGTGAAGTAAATCTAATTATTTGCGCCCAGCATACCACAACTGCCACGAGTTGAATAGGTTTTGCCAGATGATATACGCTGCTGGTCCGATGGCGGATAGGGGGTGTAGGTACATTTGTGCCAACCATACGCCCAAAGCGGTGTTCTTTTGTCCAAAGGCTTGTCCTGCGGTGATGCTGCTTTTCTGGTTGATGCTATAGTCGGCTGCGGCTGGGTTGATGAGTACATCGCAGTAGTCTGCACCATGACTGGAAGCGGGAAACTGATACCCAATCCATCGTCCCAACGCAAACTGCAAGAGGCAAGTGATAAGTGCGCCTGCACACAATACGACGATGGAGTAACCCGTGTAGTCTTCCACTAATAGTGTATAGGTGATTCTGGCTATAAGCACAATCAGCAGTATTACCCATAGGTAGAAAGGCATTGATGCCCATGTCTTGGATAGGGCGAATGAGCGTGGCGCACCCTTGTGGCGGTAATAGGCTTCGTAGCCCAGACGCAATATCCATGCTGCGATGAAGGGACCCAATAACATTGGACCTACGCGGCACAATATATGCCACATTGCGGGCAAGAAGGCTATATGAGCCGATGGATTCACAATCGGGAAGAATGCAGGCACCACCAATGCAGTAACGATATTGCTGAGCAGACTGAAGGTGGTTAGGTTTTGAATACTACCTCCCAGCTTACCTGCGATGATAGGTGCTGCGGTGGCGGTAGGCATAATCACACACACCATGATTCCTTGCGACATCACTTCGATGTCCATGGGCGTCAGTCCCCATTTAGCAGCGCAAATTTGCAATCCGCAACGCAATCCGTAATAGATACCAGCGGTGAGTGCTAATTGGCAACATAGCACGATAGCGTGCCATGCGCGAAGGCGCAAGTCCAACGGGTTAATCTTGCAGAAAGTGAAGAACAGCATCAGGAAGATGAGCGTAGGCATACATCCATCCAGATGCCTAAACCACCGATAGCCAACTGCACCGATAAGCATGGCTATAATCAGGGCATAACGATCAAATAACCTCCTGAAAATCATGCCCATTTTATATTTTCAATAGCATGCAATTCTTCTTCACTGAAGGTGATGTTGTGGATAGCATTGATATTATCTTCCAATTGGGTCACACTGCTTGCACCTACAATTACGCTGGTTACATTTTTAGCCAACAGCCATGCTATTGCCATTTGTGCCAATGATTGACCGCGTTCTGCTGCTATTGCGCCCAAGCATTGAGCGTTGGCTATGGCTTCTGGGGTTACTTGTTCGGGGCGAAGGAACACATTTTTGCTGGCTCTGCTGCCCGTAGGAATACCATTCAAGTAACGATTAGTCAGCAGACCTTGTGCCAAAGGCGAGAAACAGATGAAACCAGAACCATTGGCTTGTGCTACGGGCAAGTTCTGCTCCAATGTCTCTTTGTAGGCTATGTTGGCTTTGTATTGACCAATCACGCAGGGTACATGTGCTTCGCGTAAGTAGTTGTAGCATTCTTGTTGCTTGTCAGCGGGATAATTGCTGATACCCGCGTAGAGTGCTTTGCCTGCGCGCACAATATCTACCAATGCTTGCATTGTTTCTTCTATGGGAGTGTTGGGGTCATAACGGTGCGAGTAGAAGATATCGAAGTATTCCAACCCTGTACGACGCAAACTCTGGTCGCATGACGAAATCAAATATTTGCGTGAGCCGCCATCGCCGTAAGGACCGTCCCACATCCAGTAGCCTGCTTTGGAAGAGATAATCATCTCATCACGGTGAGCCGCTAAATCCTCGCGAAGTACTTTGCCAAAAGTCATCTCTGCGGTACCAGGTGCGGGACCATAGTTGTTGGCAATGTCAAAATGGGTCACACCTCTATCCCATGCATGCAAAAGCATGTCGCGAGCTACATCAAAGGGGTCTTCGCTACCAAAATTATGCCATAATCCTAATGAAACGAGTGGAAGCTGTAGTCCACTATGACCAGAAAAACGATACTCCATAATATATCTGCTAATTGTAAAATGAATAATCTGCTTGCAAAATTACTTCTTTTTTTTGACATAGGCAAACTTTCGACATATTTTTTTATGTGATAGTGTGGTAATGTGGAAGTAGAGCTTTTATTTGTTGTTGTTTTTTTGTCTTGCTATTTAGCCGAAGATAAGCCGAAGATAAGCTGAAGATAGAATGATAAAAAACGCTCTAAAATAAGTTTTCGTTCAAGATACTTGCATGTTTGCAGTTTTTTTTGTACCTTTGCACAGTTTTTGTAAACAATGATATGAAAGTAACTATGCAACAAAACAAATGGACAATCATGTGCAGGTGCCTTTTGCTGGTGCTGCTCGTAATGCCTCTCCTTTCGTTCACGGTGGTGATTGATGCGGGGCATGGTGGTCATGATGCGGGTGCTATAGGAAGGATGGGTGTTCAGGAGAAGAACCTCAATCTATCCGTAGCGAAGCAGTTGGGGGCGAAAATTCGCGAGAACTATCCCAATGTAAAGGTGGTGCTCACGCGTGAAACGGATGTCTTCCTTCCGCTGCAAGAACGAGCGGATATAGCCAATAAAAATCATGCGGATTTGTTCATTAGTATTCATACGAATGCTGCCGAGAATCGTAATGCTCAAGGTGCCGAGACTTTTATCCTTGGTACGGAACGAATGGAGGATAACCTTGATGTGGCTATGCGTGAGAATGCTGTAATGAAACTGGAGGAGGACCAGACGGTATACCAAGGGTTTGATCCGAATTCGATAGAGAGTTATATCCTCTTTGAATTGATGCAGAACCAATACATGGACAATAGTTTAGTGTTTGCAGAGTTGGTGCAAAATCAATTTGTGGGGACATTGAAGCGTGCTAATCGTGGAGTGCGACAGGCTGCTTTTTGGGTGTTGTTAAAGTCTGCTTGTCCCAGTGTATTGGTAGAAATGGGATTTCTTAGCAATGCTGAAGAAGAGAAATGGTTGGCGAGTGCAGAAGGTAAAAATGGAATCGTAAACGGCATCTTTGATGCATTTGAAAAATATTATAAGCAATGAAATACTCAAGAGAATTAAAAGTGGGTGCCTTGGCTATAGTGTGCATGGTCATCCTGTATTTTGGATTTAATTTTTTGAAGGGAGTTAATATATTTTCTCCAACAAAGGTTTATGTCGGGCAGTTTGAGTCTGCTAATGGTCTAACGGAGCAAGCACCTGTATATATTAAAGGATATAAGGTGGGATTAGTGGAGAGTGTGCAGTACGATTTCACTCGCCAACCTGCTTTCGTGGTGCGTGTATCAATTGATAAGGATATCGCTCTTCCTCGTGGTACGCAAATGGCATTAGTTGCAGATGGTCTGCTTGGCGGTGGTGCTATCGAACTGCAATTGCCTGCGCTTGCCAATCGTGCTATGCCTTATCAAACTGGCGACACCTTGCCCACACATATCGTCCCAGGACTGATGGATAACTTGCAAACAGGGCTGTTAGCGCAGTTGGATAGCCTTTTGACCGAAGCTAACACTTTGCTCGCTTTGCTCAACAACGAGGTAGAAGAAGGTAGTCTGCACGCTACATTGCAGAATGTAGAGCGTATTACCAGTGACCTCACTGTAAGTAGCAAAGATATACGCCAGCTAACCCATAAGCAATTGCCAATAGTCATGGCTAAGGTGGATTCTACAATGACGGGTTTGCAGACTATTGTTGCAGATGTACATGCTACTGACATTCAACAAACCATTTTGTCTTTAGATACTGCAATCCAATCTGTCAATCATGCATTGCATTCCAAAGAGGGTACATTGGGCTTGCTCCTCAATGATAAAACATTGCATGATAACCTCAATACGACACTCCAAAGTTTGGAGAGTACTGTGCATAATGTGGATACAATAATAATGGCTGTGAAAGCGCGTCCTTTCATACAAAAGAAATTGCCTAAAAATAAGTAATTTTTTGAATGTCTAATTTGTGAAAATTTTTAAAAAGTCCCTAACCGAGTGAAGCATAACTGGTTAGGGATTTTTCGTGAAACATGATTATGTGGAACAGAATGTGTTATGAGTTATGAGTTTCAGTAACTTAGGTGTTGATAACCTTTGTAAAGGTAAGTAAATCAATAGTGTGTGACTAACTCCTTGAATTTTTGTATGATAGAAAAAATAGAATGATAGCAGAATGACCTGCATTTGGTCATATGAAAAAAATGTAGTACCTTTGCACTCGATTTCGAAAAGAAGTCGCTTTTTTTTGCCTCTTTTCGTACGCTATTTATAACTCCATGCAGCAAGATTTCAACATATTATGGGCGCAATGCCAACAGATTCTGCGCGATAATCTCTCGCAGAGTGCATACCAAACATGGTTTGCGCCGTTGTCTGCGTTGCAATATGAAGACGATTTGTTGGTCTTGCAAGTGAAGAGTCAGTTTATCGTAGAGTATATAGAGGAGAATTATTTGGATTTGCTCTCTCGTGTTCTGCGCAAGATTTTTGGACCAGCCATTCGATTGGAATACCGTATCATGGTTGCTGGTGGTATTATTGATGTGCCCAGCGAGCCATTGCGTGAGTCGCACAACCACTCGCGAGTGGATGCGTTTGCGCCTTCGCAGGAAACTGCAGATGCGTGGGATAGCCAGTTGAATAGCCAATATACTTTCGACAACTTTGTCAAAGGTGAGCCAAATAAACTCGCGCGTGCAGCGGCTATTGAGATTGCTAAGAATCCGGGTAAAACTATATTTAATCCTTTGTTCCTCTTTGGTGGTAGTGGAGTAGGTAAGACCCACTTGGCATATGCTATTGGTAATGAGGTTTGTCGCCTTAACCCTGCTGCTCGTGTGCTTTATGTAGCGGCTAATACATTCAAATTGCAGTTCCAAGACGCTGTGAATCGCAATCAAGTGCCAGATTTTTTGATGTTCTATCAGTCGGTAGATGTCTTGATTGTGGATGATATACAGTATTTCTCTGATTTGAAAGGTACGCAAGATACTTTCTTCCAGATATTCAACTATTTGCAGCAGAGTCATAAGCAGTTGATTCTCACTTCTGACCGCAGTCCTATGGAGTTGCGTGGTATTCAGGATCGTCTGCTCTCTCGTTTCAAATGGGGATTGGCTGCCGAGATTACCCGTCCTGACTATCCGTTGCGCAGAGATATTTTGCAGTACCATATTAAGCGAGACGGTATTAAATTGAATGAGGATATTATTGAGTATATTGCCTCTAATGTGTCGGAGAATGTACGCGATTTGGAAGGTGTTTTAGCGAGTCTATTGGCATATTCTACGCTGACAGATAGCCCGATAGATATGGCGTTGGCGGAGAAAGTGGTAGGGCGATTGGTGCAGTTGCACCCAAAAACATACCTTCCTGCCGATATTACTGCCGCTGTGTGCCAATGTTTGCACATGCCTGAAACCGTGATTACTGCCCGCACGCGTCAGCGCGATGCCGTCAAAGCGCGTAATATTGTGATGTTCTTAATCAAGAAGTTCACCAATTGCTCTTTGGCTGAGATTGGTAAATATGTACACCGCGATCATGCTACGGTAGCGCATTCGCTGAATACGATGGACGCGCAGATGAGTTATGATGCTGTGCTACGCCAAGAGGTAGCCACAATCGAGCGACATTTAGGAAGATAATGACTATCAAATAAATAAGAATGCTCTTGCTTTTAGCAAGGGCATTTTTTTCTGTGTTCCCTTCCTAGTTTTGCTATTTTTTTAGCAAAATATTTGTGTATGTGCGAAAAATGTAGTAATTTTGTAGGCTAATTTGAATATAAACTAAATCAATATAAATATGAAACGAGTTCTACTATTTGTTCTGTGCAGTATCTTCGTGTTGTCGATGGCTGCGAAAACAGTAACGCCAGCGGCTTCATTGCCTGCGTATTATGAGGCAATTGATGGTAAATCGGGTAAAGCACTTTTTGATGCTGTACAAAAAGTAACCAAAACGGGTTATTCGTCATTAGGTTATGATGGTTTATGGTCTGCGTATCAATATACAGATCTTCATGATAATGGATATGTGTGGGATATGTACAGCGATTGTACATGGAAAAGCATCAACTCTAACCACTGTGGTAGCTATAAAAACGAATGTGATTGCTATAATCGCGAGCACTCTATCCCTAAGTCTTGGTATGGTGGTACTACCAGCGGTCCTGGTTGCGATATTTTCCACCTTGTCCCTACCGATGGCAAAGTGAATGGCGTGCGCAGCAACTATCCTTTTGGTGAAGTGTCGAGTGCAGACTATAACAAGCATGGTAATAAGAGAGGTTCTGCCAAGAGTATTACTGTTACGGGTGGAAATACCATAGCAGGTAATACAGGAACTAATATCTCTGCTTCTGGTACCGTGTTTGAGCCTCGCGATGAATATAAAGGTGACTTCGCGCGTGGATACATGGGCGCGTTGCTGAAATGGGCAGGCGACAAGGATTTTACAGATGGAGAAGGTTCTAAGACATTCACCACCAACTATTCTACAGGCTCTTTTGGCTTGACCAAATATGGTGTGGCACTCCTGATGAAATGGCACCGCCAAGACCCTGTTTCACAAAAAGAGATTGACCGTAATAATGGTATTCAACAAACGCAAGGTAACCGTAATCCATTTATAGATTATCCTTATTTGGCAGAGTATATTTGGGGTGAGAAAGCGGGTCAAACACTGGAATTGGATGACCTAATCACAGCATACGACTCTCGCTTTGTGCTTGGTGAGAGCAATGGTTATCTCAAAGGAGGAAGTACGGTTGATCCTGAAACCAAATGTACTGTAACATGGCTTGTGAATGGCGAAGTATATACTGCAGGCAATCCTACTATATCTGTAAACAAGGGTGGAGTAGTGACTGTATTGCCCACTGCACCTAAGTCCTGCGATGAGATTAGTAATCAGTTTGTTGGCTGGAGCGAAGATGTAATCAATGGTACACAAGATAATGTTCCAACTGATTTGTTCTCCAATGCTGATGATGCACCAGATATTACACAAAATACTACTTTCCATGCTGTATTCGCTCAATTAGAAGAGGAGGAAACCACAGTTTCTACTCCAGCAACAATCGCTATGAATTTGAACGACACACAAGGTTGGACACTTTCTGGGTTGGATAAGCAATCCAAATACTGGAAAATGATAAAAGATTCGTATGCAGAATCGCCTTCATTGGATGCAAGCAAAATAACGAGCATAACCATCAATATGCGTACTTGGGGCGGTACTCAGTATAACACCATTGAGTTCGCTGTTGCTGGTAAGAAAATAGGCGAATTGGAGGCGGATAATAATACACTGAAGGATTATACATGGAAGCCAAGTGCCACTCCATCTGGAGTTGGTGCATTGCGTTTCTCTAGTCCAACAAGTACTGCAAATGAAGGTCCTGCCTTTAGCAGTATTACTATTGAAACAACAGGTGGCGGCACTGGTACCACCACGACCTATACCTACTCTCGCTACATTACCTCTTGCTCGGGAACAGCTACGGAGCATGTTAAGGTGGAAGAAACGAAACCAGTCGGTAAAAAAGTCCTCTCTGAAGGTCAACTCCTCATTGAGTACAACGGAGTGTATTACAATGTCTTAGGAGTACAACTCTAAACAACAGCTACACAACCGTTACACAACTCTAATATGAATATAGCCGAAGAAATCCGTTGCCTCTGTCGCGAGAAGAACGCCATCATCATGGCGCACTACTACCAACGCCCTGAGATTCAAGACATCGCAGACTTCGTAGGCGATTCGCTTGCCTTGGCACAAGTGGCAGCCAAAACAGATGCCGACATCATCGTGATGTGTGGCGTACACTTCATGGCTGAAACTGCTAAAATCCTCTGCCCCGACAAGAAAGTGCTTATTCCTGCGCCAGAGGCAGGTTGCTCGTTGGCAGATAGCTGCAAGGCTGCTGACCTCGCTGCATGGAAGGCGGAGTATCCTAACCATTTGGTGGTGTCGTATGTAAACACCAGTGCGGCTGTAAAGGCGCTCACCGATGTGGTAGTTACCAGCAGCAATGCCCTGAAGATTGTGAAGCAATTGCCAGAAGATAAACCTATTCTCTTTGGTCCCGATCAAAACCTCGGCGGTTATATCAATCGCATGACAGGCAGAAAGATGGAGCTTTGGAATGGTGGTTGCCATGTGCATGCTCGCTTCTCAGAGGAGGCATTGCTCGCGCTCAAAGAGCAATATCCTAATGCTAAAGTACTTGCTCACCCAGAGTGCAAACAATCTATCTTGCAGCATGCCGATGTCATCGGCTCCACTCAAGCATTACTTAACTATGCTATTGCCAATAGTTCGCTAGAACATCCTATATCCAATAGCGAAGCGTCCCATATCCGATATATAATTGCCACCGAAAGCGGAATCCTACATGAAATGCAAAAGGCATGTCCAGAGGTAGAGTTTATAGCAGTTCCTGCTATAATGGATGATATGACAATTTGTCAATGTAATGAGTGCGAGTATATGCGAATGTGCACCATAGAGAATCTTTATGATTGTCTTCGCGATGAGATAGGCGAAATTATAGTAGATGAAGCAATCGCTAAAGATGCTATCCGTCCAATCCAACGCATGTTAGAAATGAGTTGATAATAGGGATTTATATACTTTATTGATACTTTGTGTTTTGTTATATTAACTGTCAACTTGTAAGTTACTTTTTATTTCGAACGGCGGGCAAGCGAGAATTGAAACTCCAATCCGCCCTCTTGACGATTAACTGCTGTGATATTTCCGCCGTGGAATATCACAGCATGTTTTACAATAGATAATCCCAATCCCGTACCTCCTGCTTTTCTACTTCTGCCCTTGTCCACGCGATAGAAACGCTCAAAGATATGCGCCAATGATTCAGCAGGTACGCCCTGACCATTGTCGGTAATGCTGAAATACAAGTTCGCAGGATCTTGATTCGTGAGTTGAATACTAATCTCCGCTTTCTCTACATAGTTGATAGCATTGTCCACGATATTGTGAAAAATGGAGTAGAGTAGCGTGTAGTTGCCTGAGATGATCAAGTGTTTAGGTATATTGTGCGTGATGGTAGCACCTGCTTGCGAAGCGCGTAGCGACAAGTCTTGCATCACATTTTCTACAATGGTATGCAAATCCAGTTGCAATCGGGTATAAAAATCGGTTTGGGTATCCAGTTTATTGATAGTGGATATATCCTCCACGAGATTGGCAAGTCGTCCTGACTGCTGATAAGCACGCTCGATGAATTGTCGGCGTTGTTCTTCGGTCATATCGGGGTGCATAAGTATGGTTTCTAATGCTCCGCGAATACTCGCTACAGGTGTTTTGAGTTCGTGACTGATATTCTGTGTCAGCGTCAATCGTTGCTGCTCACGAGCATGGTTGATTTTGCGCTTGTAGATTGCATAACATACACCTACAATCACCACGACCCCTATTCCTATAATAATCCAAATATTCATCATCTCTTTTATTTACTGAAGATTTTTGTAATTTATTACGGAGTACATATGTGTATTATGAAGTGCCATGAATAAGATTAATTTAGATTTCTCGAGCGTAGCGAGTAGGAGCATTAATTCTCAAACATGTATCCGTAACCAGATTTGGTGATAATGCGTTTGCCGTACTGTCCGAGTTTGCGGCGGAGGTGGGTAATATGCACATCCACGGTGCGTTCTAATACAAAACCGTTGCTGTCCCACACATTATTAAGCAAGTGATCGCGTGATAGGATTTGTCCGCGATGGGTGAGCAGGTAGCAGAGTAGTTCAATCTCTTTGCGCGTCGTTTTCACATTTTCGCCATCCACCATGAGCGACATATCGGCTTTGTTCACTACAATCCCTTCAAACACGATGCAATTGTCGTCGCCTTCTCGCCTAGTCGCCTGATCGCCTGATCGCCTTATCGCCTCTGTCCTGCGAAGCACTGCTGCTACTCGCGCCAGCACTTCGGCAATGCGGAAGGGTTTGCTGATATAGTCATCTGCGCCTAACTTAAATCCCTGAAGCACAGTGTCTTCGTCGCTCAAGGCAGTAAGGAAAATGATAGGTGGCAAATTGTCAGATTGTACATTGTCCAATCGTAAATGGTTTGCCATATCCAACCCCGACATCTCGCCCATCATAATATCCAGCAGAATCAAATCCACCTCATAATTCTTAATTCTCAATTCATAATTAGCCAATGCTTCTTCTGCGCTATGTGCCACAAGCACTTCGTAGCCTGCTTTTTGCAACGAATAGGAGAGGATCATGCAAATATCCTCTTCGTCATCTACTATCAGTATGCGTTGTTTTGCCATGTTGGTGTGATTTTGCCTGCAAAGTTAGTAAAAATAATTCATTTGACCAACCACAAAAGCGTATTTTAATGATTTCTTAATAAATTTGTCAAATCATGTGATGTTATTTTCATTCTTATTCTTACGCTCATCCTCACACGCATTCTCCTCACTGCTATGCGATCGATTACGGGTTCATAACGGGTTCTTGACGGGTTGATAGTGGCACATCGTAGGCACATCAGTAGCACATATATGTAATAATAGTATTGCGATTCGACTGTCAATTATCTATTTCTTTCCCTGTAGCTCACCAATGTTGGGTGAGCGAAATGTTGTTTATGTTGTTATATATAGAATTAGGATTCTTAGAATCTTTAGGAAACTTAGGAAACTTAGAATTCTAAAGATTCTAAAATTTCTAAATATTCTAACATACATATTGATTGCTTTTAATACAATAACAATCCACATAACCGATACTTTTTCAGTCGATTATGCGGTTTCTCCTTATTACCTAATAACCTCATCTCCTCTATTCCACGGACTTCTTTCTCCTTGTCTTCAGCTCTCCTCTTTCGTGTCCGTGGAAGTCCGCAGAAAGCACTCTTACATTTCCCGAATGGATACCGAACCCTTGCCGAAGGAGTGCTTGAATACGAGCAAGAAGAATAACTATATAAAAACTCACCCCGCTACCAAATGAGAGTGGCGGGGTGAATGAGATGTCAGTTACCTGTATTGAAATAAACTGAGAATACTTATTTATAGCATTATTTTATTTCTTGACCTTGGATGTTATAGGTGTTTTTTTCGTTTTCTATGAACACTTGAGCATCCTGGATATACTTGCGGGCATTGCGACGAGGGGCATAAACTTCGTTAATTGCTGTAGCTTCACCATTACCAGGTAGAGAATAAATGTCATAATCATAGTTGTTGTCATCTTGGTTGTTCTCTACGATTAATTTATATCGTTCACCTACTTTTACTAAATAGCAAAATGATCCGTCAATACTAGCATTGTGTCTAATGTCACCGGTATGCGGAATAGATGTTAAAATATTCCCATCTTCTGAAATAACTTTGATTTCTCCTTTTCTTGGATCTCTACAAATATAAGTAAATTTAGAATTGGTAGTGAAGATGTTTTTTGTAATGAAATATGGTCCTTCATATGTGTTTCGTCCAAATGTTTGTTCTATATTCACAGAAAACTCTAACGAATAATCGTTTAAATTATACACATTGGTAAAAACAGTCGGATCATATTGTGCATTACCATCATCAGCAAACTCGGTTAGAATAAGATAATCCCCTCCTATAACAACAGGATAAAAGTCTTTAACTAACGGAAAAACTTCTACATTGCGTCCAAAGTTATATGAACTGATGTAATCCTCTAAATCAGTTAATGTTTTCTCTAATGTAATTTGAGCATGAGATAAAAGTGTAGCAGAAAGGATTGCTACTGAAATGAATAACTTTTTCATAAATGTGCATGTTTTTTGTGGGAAGTTGGCTCCAAACGCCCCGTTGGTATAAATATAGAAAAAGCGTGGAACCTCTTTTTGCTTATTCTTTCAATAGAGGTTCCGGAAAGACCCTGCAACAAGAATAAACAATGAATGCCCACGCCGATATGTTCATCGTTGTGGGACACAACGAATTAAACACACCAAGGGGCATTTACCGCTTTCTTGCTTTGGGTTGCGAAATTTTCCGGATTCCTATTGACCAAAACAAGCGCCAATAAACGCCTTTTATTATGTCTGCTACCCTTCGCCGCTGATGTGCAGACATCTCCAGCGCAGGTTCACGCTGCAAAGGTACGAAAAAAAATGTATATGTGCAAGAACTGAGTGATTTTTCTTGGAATTGTCCTTTTGCTTATAATAAAGGGTGCGCCCATTGGACGCACCCATATGAATTATTTCTCTTCGTTTTCTTCTTGCTTTTGTTTAGCTTCTTTTTTGTCTTTGATGGCGCTAATCACAAAGAAAGGACCCATAAAGACTGCTACCATGCCCAAAGCAAGCAGAATCATTGTTATATCATCCATAGTTGTTTCATGTTTTGATAGTTAATAACTTACTTTTTCGATTATATACCAATTGACACTTAGTGTTGTTACCGCCACATTTACTTAAGATTAAGCGCACGAGTTTCGCACAAAGCGAAACGAGGAGCGGTGGTAATTCATTACGGAGTACCTTGTAACAGCGTGGCTCAAGTGTGGCAAAAAGATTTATTTAGATTTCTGCCCGTCAGGGCAAGGAGATATATGAAGTGTCAACATGTATATAGTTCCCAATCTTTTTGCCACACTATAGCCAGTAGATATATAATTTCCAAAAAAAGAAAGCGAAATTTGCATATGTCGAAAAAAAGCAGTACCTTTGCAAATTATTTGCGCAAATATGCGCGTATACGCGTAGGCAAGATGAAAACGGAAAACTGAAAGGTGAAGAAAGGGATAAAAATATTGCTTGGAATGATGCTGCTGTTGGTGATGCCAATGGTGGCTCAAGATAGTATCCCTAATCCAATCTTGGGGGAGGAGTTGGCGCAAGAGAAAGAACCCGCACCAAAGAAGAACGCAATAGATGCGCGTGTGGAATACACTTCGCAAGACTCTATGGTGATGACAGGCAAAGGATTGGCATTTATGTATGGCAGCGGCGAATTGCAATACAAGTCCATGAAACTGACTGCCGAATACATACGCGTGAGCATGGACAGCAGCACGCTATATGCCCGCGGCGTATTAGACACCATAGAAAACGAAGTGATAGGCAAACCCGTCTTTGCCGATGGTAAGGATAGTTATGAGTCCAATGAGATAACCTACAACCTAAAAACACAAAAAGGCATTATTCGCCATGTGGTGACAGAACAAGGTGAAGGATATGTGATAGCGGACAAGACAAAGAAAATGGATGACAATCTGCTGATGATGCAAGGCGGTAAATACACCACTTGCGACGACCACGATCATCCGCACTTCTACCTGCAAATGACAAAAGCCAAAGTGAAGCCCGGCAACTTCATCGCTACAGGACCTGCCTATCTGGTGGTGGGCGAAGTGCCGCTGCCACTGGCAATCCCATTTGGATTCTTCCCATTTACGAACCAGTACTCCAGCGGATTGATAATGCCAAACTTCGGCGATGATTACACGCGTGGTATGTATTTGTCGGGATTGGGCTACTATTTTGCAATCAATGACTATTTTGACCTCGAACTGCGAGGAGATATTTACACGCGCGGAACATGGGCTGTATATGCAACCAGTAGGTATATCAAGCGATATAAGTTCCGCGGTAATGTGAACATCAACTACCGCTGGGATGTAACGGGCGAGAAAGATATGCCCGGGTATAGCGTGGCGAAGAACCTGAGCGTGCAATGGTCGCATACGCAAGACGCAAAAGCAAATCCGTACAACAATTTCTCCGCGAGCGTAAACTTCAAAACGAGTGGCTACAACCGCAGTAATATCAATAGCTACTACAATGTGCAGCAGAATGCCGAGAACACAACAAGTAGTACCATCAACTACACACAGCGTTTCCCCGATAGCCCATGGAGCATCAGCGCAAACATGTCCATTACGCAGCGAACAAAAGACTCCACGCTGACGGTGAGTCTGCCGAATATCAATGTGAGCATGAGCCGTATCTACCCCTTCAAACGCAAACAACGCATGGGCAAAGAGAAATGGTATGAGAAAATCAGCTTACAGTATAGCGGAAACTTCTATAACTCGATTACTTGTAAGGAAGATTATTTCCTCAAATCAAACTTCGTGAAGGATTGGCAGAATGGATTGAAACACAGCCTGAGCAGTTCGGCATCGTTCATGCTGTTCAAGTATATCAGTATTACGCCCAGTTTGAGCTTTAACGACCGTATGTTCTTCCAACGCGTAGATCAGCGATGGGATGAGGATACTTATCAGGTGAAGAAAGATACCATAATGGGCTTCTACAATGTATATGATTTCCGAGCAAGCGTGAGCCTGAGTACGAAATTATATGGTTTCTATATCCCCAGTCGCAAATTGTTTGGCGATAAGGTTGATCGGTTCAGGCATGTGATGACTCCATCTATCAGCTTCAACTACAATCCTGACTTTTCCGATCCGATGTGGGCAAAACGCTATGGCGGCTTCTATGGTACATACGACAAGATGGTTACCATGCGCGATGCCGCAGGTAACTTGGTGCCGAAATTAGACGAGAATGGCTTGCCAATCTTTGAAGAAGTGGTGTATTCGCGCTTTAGGGAAGCCCCCGGTAGAGGTAGTTCGGCTGCCTTATCGTTCTCGTTGGGAAATAACCTCGAAATGAAATTGCGCAACGACAAAGATACTACAGGCAAGGAACCCTATAAGGTGTATAGCATCATTGATAACTTCAGCATCAGCGGTGGCTATAACTTCATCGCGGATTCCATGAACTGGCAGAACTTCTCGGTGAACTTGCGAATCAAGATTCCGAAAGTGAATTACACCATCAACTTGAGCGGACAATTTGACCCCTATATGTACACCACAACCGCCAGCGGTAATCATGTTCGTTGCAATGAGTTGTACTGGAATCACGGTCGCTTCCCACACTTCCTCGGCACCAGCACCAGTTTTAGCTACACCTTCAACAATGATGTAGTGAAGCGTTGGTTTAATCGTGATGATAAAAACAAGAGCCAAGAGGAAGAGGAGGAAATCGTAGAACCGACGGTGGATCCGTTGACGGGGGAGATTATAGAACCAGAAACCCCTAAGAAAAAAGAGAAAAAACAAGAAGATACAGCAACCGATGATGGGTATCTGTTTGCGAAAATACCTTGGAGTTTGAGTGTATCGTATAGCTTGCGCTATACTGCTGCTGGCAACGAATGGAATGAGGAGAAGAATGTTCCTAAAATGGAATTTAGGCATAACCTCAGTGTGTCTGCATCATTAGGCTTGGGCAAGGGATGGAAAGCCAGCACTTCGCTCAGCTATGATGTGAATGCGAAGAAACTGGCTTATTCGAGCATTAATGTGTCCAAAGACTTGCACTGCTGGAGCATGAGCGCCAGTTTTGTGCCTTTCGGACCGTATAAGAGTTATACTTTCCACATCGGTGTGAATGCAAGCATGCTGAAAGACTTGAAGTACGATAAGAGCAGCGCGGATGCTACAGGTAAACGCGTGAATTGGTGGTAGATTATTGGTGTAGGGTGTAGGGTGTAGGGTGTAGGGTGTAAAGGAATGCGAGACAATTGTAAAAAAAGAAAATATGAAAATTGAAGCAAAGAAAGTAGTAACCCTCCAATACGATTTGTATGTGGACGGCGAGAATGGAAACGAAGAAATGATGGAGAAGGCTACGGCGGAAGCTCCATTGGTGTATTGTCACGGCGAGGGCATGATGCTCCCCGCGTTTGAGCAACATATGGAAGGCTTGCAAGAAGGAGAGGCATTTGACTTCTGCATCGCGTGCCAAGATGCTTATGGCGAATACGATGATGAAGGTGTATTGACCTTGGACAAGAAAATGTTCTACAACGGTGATGGCGAGTTTGACTCGGAGCGCGTGTTTGTAGGTGCTATCGTGCCCATGAACACCGTGGACGGACAAGTAATCAATGCGCAGATTGCAGAGATCACCAAAGACCATGTGACCATTGACCTCAATCACCCATTGGCGGGCGAGAACTTGCACTTCGTGGGCAAGGTGCTGAATATCCGCGATGTGACCGAAGGCGAATTGAAGGCACTCCACCATCGTGGTTGCGGTGGCGGTTGTGGTGGCTGCAAAGGTAGCTGCGAGGACTGCGGCAGCGAGTGTAATTGCAATTAATAACGGGACTCCGGATGCCGGACGCCGGACGCCAAAATAATGGCTACCAGACGCCGGCTACCGGATGCCAAAAAAACAATAAATTCTATGGCAAATATTTTAGCGATAGTGGGGCGTCCCAATGTAGGGAAATCGACCCTGTTTAACCGCTTGACCAAAACGCGTCGAGCGATAGTGAATGATGCCGCAGGTACCACCCGTGACCGTCAATACGGCAAGAGCGAATGGTGCGGCAAAGAGTTTTCGGTGATTGATACTGGCGGTTGGGTAGTACAATCGGATGATACATTCGAGAGTGAGATCAATCGCCAAGTGAGCATGGCCATCAAGGAGGCAGATGTAGTGCTGTTGGTGGTGGATGTGAATGCTGGCGTGACGCAGTTTGATATGGAGGTGGCACACCTTTTGCGTCAATCAAAGAAAGAAACGGTGCTGGCTGTAAACAAAGTGGACCAGTTTGAACAACAATATGGTGCGCCAGAGTTTTACAAACTGGGCTTGGGCGAACCCTATATCCTTTCCGCAGAAAATGGTTTGGGTACGGGCGATTTGTTGGATGAGATTTGCAGCCGCTTCAAAGATACGGGCGCTGCGGACGACTTTGAAGAACTGCCTCGTTTTGCTATTGTAGGTCGTCCGAATGCAGGCAAAAGTAGCATACTCAATGCTTTCATAGGCGAGGAGCGTACTATCGTTACTAATATCCCTGGTACTACTCGCGATAGTATTTATACGCGCTATAATAAGTTTGGTAAAGAGTTTTACTTGGTGGACACAGCGGGTATTCGCAAGAAAGCCAAAGTGAACGAGGATTTGGAGTACTATTCCGTAGTGCGCTCAATTCGCGCTATTGAGAATTCGGATGTATGTATCCTGATGATTGATGCTACGCGTGGCATTGAGGCGCAAGACTTGAATATCTATTCGCTGATTCAGAAGAATAAGAAAGGACTTGTTGTGTGCGTCAATAAGTGGGACCTTGTGGAGAGCAAGACCAATGCAGATATCAAGGGCTATGAAAACGCTATTCGTGAGCGCATAGCACCATTCAAGGATTTTCCAATCATTTTCACCTCTGCACTGACCAAACAGCGTATCTTCAAGGTGATGGAAACGGCATTGCATGTCTATGAGAACAAACAAAAGAAAGTGCCAACGGCGCAACTCAACGAGCGATTCTTGCCGTTGATTGAGAACTATCCACCACCTGCAACAAAGGGTAAATACATTAAAATCAAATATTGTACGCAATTGCCAAACACACAGATACCTACTTTTGTGTTCTTTGCTAACTTGCCGCAGTATGTGAAGGAACCATATCGCCGCTTCCTTGAGAATAAGCTCCGCGAGTGGTGGGACTTCAAGGGTACGCCAATCCAAGTGTTTATTCGTGCAAAATAACGGTTAATTGTGCATTTTTTTAAGAAAGTTATTCCTTTTTGTAAGATGTTCTTGCGCGCGTGAGAGATTTTTTGTAATTTTGTAGGCTGAATGAAGATTGTTGGTTTTAGTCAAATAGATGCGGACAACAAAATGGTTCTGAAAGGTGATTCTTCCTTGTTGGTGAATCGCAAACCGTTTTTTGTACCCGATTGGAGCGATGATGTGCGTATGACACCTTGTGTGGTTCTGCGCGTTAGTCGTATGGGCAAGAATATCGCTTCGCGTTTTGCTTCGCGTTATTACGATGCAGTGGCTCCAGGACTCAATATGCAGGCTGCCGACTTGTTGGCGCAAGGCGATTGGACAATGGGGTGGGCGTTTGACTATTCGCTCGTGGTGGGTACCTTCGTAACGCCCGAACTGCTGAATGACTATACGACCATCATTTCAGCCGATGAAGCCATTGAGCGCGTCAGCCGTGTGATGACCATTCGCCAAGGAGATATGATATACATCGACTGCAAACAGGATGCGCGTAATCTGGTGCGCGAAGAGGTGATTTGTGTGCAGAAAGACAACAACGAACTATTGTATTGCAAAATCAAGTGATGAGACAGTTAATATTCATACTATGTTTGCTCCTCGTTTCTGCTATCGCTCCTGCAGCGACTAAGCATACTTATGCTGATAAGTCGGTGTTGAGCGAGGGAAAAGTGATAAAGATACAA
>JAZNRY010000037.1:0-10565 GCA_045590995.1 Paludibacteraceae bacterium
AATCATCCAAAACTTGTTGCTTGAACGAGGGAGAATAACGATTTAGAGTTCGCTTCATAAAACTTGAATCTTAATAATTGATACTTTTTATTCATTTTATGAGTAAACCTATTTCAGTATAAGACAAAGTGCTTTTTGTTATTTTTTAAGGAATTTATATATCAGTTGACACTTCCTATTGTCTTCTCCGCATTTACTTAAGATTAAGCGCACGAGTTTCGCATGAGGCGAAATGAGGAGCGGTGGTAATATATTACGGAGTACCTCGTAAAAGCGTGGCTCAAGTGTGGCAAAAAGATTTATTTAGATTTCTGCCCATTAGGGCAAGGAGATATTAAGTGTCAACTTGTATATACTTCCTTAATTGATGTTTTTATAAGTCCAAGTACTACCAAAAACTATGAAACGGAAAGGATATCTTTTCTTTCGATAAACTAAGTGGCGTCATTCGTGATAGTGCCACTATTCGATTGATATTATGTGCGATACAGCTTGCTTGGTATCGCAATGCTGCATGCAAATCCTGTATGTTTATCCTTACTTGCCACGAGGAGGAAACGCGTTCCTGACGGCGAGTGCGCAAGCGATTATCTTCGCTACGCGTGCCGATTTGATACGAAGTGAGGGCATCAGTCCAATTGTATTGTTGTTGAAGGCGTTTGGCGTAGTCCTCTGATATATCATTTAATACGGAAGACACCGCGCTTGCACTCGCAGATGGACAAGATGCTGTATCTTGAGCAGAAAGGTCGGACATATGCACAGAAGCACATAGTCCGATTATCAATACGAGCAGTATATAGCGCAAGTCTCTCACTACAAATCCATTTAATGCTGCAAAGGTACAAAAAAATATGCACATGTCCAATTATATTTCCAGAATTTAATAATTTCTTAACAAAATCTTCATACTTGTGTAATAATATTGCGCTACTTTTGCACGAGAATTGTTGATTGGATGGTAGGTTGCCTTTCGGATTATAGATTGGCGCTAAGCGTCTGTAGACTACAGCGAATGAAATGAGCGTACTAAAACTTATTAATTATGGAATATATTATTTTGATTGTGACTTTGGTAGGCATCGTGTTTGGTGCTGATTTATTGGTAGCAGGGGCTGTGTCTGTGGCACGCCGCTACAAAGTGTCAGATTTTGTGATTGGTGCTGCTATCGTGGGTATTGGTACCAGTGTGCCTGAGTTGGTAGTTAGTTTCTTTGGCGCACTGAAGGGCAACGCCGATGTGGCGATTGGCAATGTGGTGGGCTCTAATATATTCAATGTACTGGGTATTCTGGGAATAACAGCAATATGCTTTCCAATCGCAATTGACAAGAAGAATATGACCTTTGAAATACCATTTTGTATTGGTATTTCGATATTGCTGACCTTGTTGGCACTCAACTTTTTTGATGGTACTCCAGCCGTAATCAGTCGTGTGGATGGTATCATATTGTTGTTGCTTTTCGCGGGTTATATGTGGTACTCTTTCACTCGTGACAAGAAGAATGGACTTACGGAAGCAAGCGAAGATATGCCTACAGAAAAACCTACGCCATTGTGGTTAGCCATTGTAAAAGTGGTTGTGGGTCTGGGTGTATTGATTGTGAGTTGCGATATGTTTGTAGATGATGCAGTAAGTATTGCTAAGTCGTGGGGTGTTAGCGATGCGATTATCTCGCTCACGCTGATTGCTTGTGGCACTTCGTTGCCAGAGTTGGCTGCTTCGGTGGTGGCTGCGTTTAAGAAGAATACGCAATTGGCGTTGGGTAATATCGTGGGGTCGAATATCTTTAATATCCTATTGATTTTGGGCTTGTGTTCACAGGTGATGCCATTGACTTCGGCAGGTATCACGGTGGTGGATTATGGAGTGATGATTGGCGCAGCCATCGTACCTCTGCTCTTTGGCTTCCGTGGTAAGATTGGCAGAGTAGGTGGCGCGTTGATGGTGATTGCTTTTGCAGTCTATACTTGGTATTTGATTGCAGGATAAGAAATTGAAAGGGATAAAAATATCTTTAGTGGTTCGATAGTTTTTGTCCCATGATATTGTAAAGTATATCATCGTTGACAAGCAGCAATTGACCATTAAGAAAGACTTTTTGTGTAGCATTGTGTTGCACATGTACTTCATCTACATAGGTTGCAGGTGATGGTTCTATAAAGTTTTGAAATTCACACCAATAGGGCGCTTCTTTGTATCGTTGGCTAGATCCCAATGGCACATGTATAGGTATGCTACGATCTACGCCTTCAAAAGTATACGCTTCGATGATAGGAGGTAGGGTATCTTGCAAGGATATTTTGGTTAACTGATTGCAGTTGCAGAAAGCACTATCACCAATCGTTTGCAAACCATTTCCTAAAAAGACTAATGAATCTAATAAAGAGCAACATAGAAATGCACTATGTCCTATTGACTGAATGTTTTTAGGCAGTGATAGTCCTGATAATTGACTACAATGACTGAAAGCACTATCGCCAATTGTTTGCAGACAATCATTCATAAAGACTAATGAATCCAGTGAAGTGCAGCGCAGAAAAGCACCAGAACCAATCGTGTGCACTTCCTTGGGAATGGTGATACCTCCTAAGTTGGTAGCGTAGCACAAGAGGAAATCACCAATCTCCTCCAATTCGCTGGGTAGAAAATAGGTCTTTATCTTTTTAGGTATAGTATCGTATTTGCCAAATAGGCGTTTGTCGTATGCATGCGAATCGTTTACATATGACCGGTTGAGGAAACTCGCGGAAGCATAGCCATATGTGACAATAAGGGTATCCAGAGCATCGTTGTAGGCAAGCATACGGGTGATGCCTTTGAAGTAGCGAAGATTGTAGCAATTATAGAGTATGCCATTCTCCGATTCTGCATAGCCCTCGCCTTCGTACTCAAAGCGCAATAGAGAAGGCATTTGTGCAAAAGCATCTCTGCCAAATTTCTTGACAGATGCAGGAACGACAATTTCTGTAAGGTCTTGCTCCTCAAAAGCATAACTGTCGATAGAGGTAATACTATCTGGGAACGATATAGAGGCGATTTTAATGCTGTTATTGGCTGTCCATGCTGGGTACTTATATAACTGCATTTTGCCTTTGCCCGTGATGTCGAGATGGCGGGTTTCGGTATCAAATGACCAATACAGAGAGTCGCCACACATACCTGTGATGCTATCTGCCATGGTCAAGGAAAACGGCAGGAAAAAGAGTAATACAGTAGAAATTCTTTTAAGCATATCGTTAGGCTTTTTTTACTTTGCAAAGGTAGTGCTTTTTGTTGACATATGCAAATATTCTATTACTTTTTATTCTATGAGTGAAAATTTGGGTGTCCGTTTTCTCACACGCACCGCACAATAACCGCACAATAACCGCACAATAACCACACAATTCGAATCCTTTATAGAACCCCGCAGTGTGAAGAAATTAAGAGAGCAAGTGCGGACATTGAGTCAATCATCTTAGGAAATGAGTCAATATTTTTAGGAAAGCCGTCAACCTTTGTAGGAATAGAAGCAACCTTTTTTAGAAAAGCAATATTAATAAAGAGCACTTTTTTGATACGCTATTCGTGGGAAATGATCACGGGTGTAGATGATGCCACAACGGGTAAATTGGGCTTGTTCAATAAGGTGTATCATGCGTGCATTGTCTTGGTGTGTGTCAATGCGGATATTGTGGCATTGTGCTGAGCACCAATGGAGTACGGTGTGGAAGATGCCTCGTTGTTCTCCATTAGAGGCAATACGATGAATCGTGCCGTAGGGTAAAGTGTCATCCAACCATTGACCATCCTCGATATAGTGATAGGTAGGGTCTTCGCCTATGATAAAAACGAAGGTGGCGCAGGGGTGACCATTGTGCTCTACGATATAACTCACGCCGCGTTGGATGTCGTTCTCCAACTGCTCGCGGGTAGGGTAACCATCTCCCCATTGCGTAGGATTGCCATCAGCAGCCATCTGCGCGCGAGCATAAGCGAAGATTGCTGTAAGAGCGTCAAGGTCGGCGTATGTCGTAGGTCGGATGGTCATTATTGTTTTTGCAATGTGATTATGGTTATTTCTGGTGGTACACCTATGCGGATGGGTAGGGTGCAACCAATGCCAGTGTTGATGTAGAGGGATTGTCCTTCGTTGTAATACCAACCCTCTGAGTCGGTAAACATGAGGGAGGATAGCGGATAGCCAAAGAGGCGCACTTGTCCTGCATGCGTGTGTCCGCTGAGAGTCAGCGGAATGTCGGTAGTAGGTACTACCTCTCCTCGCCAATGCGATGGGTCGTGAGAAAGTAGGATTCGCATAATTTTGGATTCAGGAGCAAGGAACAAGGATTCAAGACTGATTACTTCCGTCTGTTCAGTCGTTACTGATATGTCTTGGCTCTTGGTTCTTTTTTCCTGATTCAATGAGCTCATCGCCTTCATAAGATCTCCTCGGGAGGTAGTCTGAAATCCTTGCCCCTGACAAGAGGTATTATCCACGCCAATGATTTGCAGGTGGGCGGTGTCGCGTGAGATGATATACGACTGATTGCGAAGCAGTTGCCAACCTAATGTATCGCGTTGATAGGCGGTTAGTTGATTGACTTTTTCCTCCTTTTCTGCATCTGTTAGCCCGTGGTGGTAGAGTGCAAAATCGTGGTTGCCAAGGACACTCATGATGCCATCTTTGGCATGCAGTTGGCGGAGCGTATGGGTAAAAGGAATCGCCTCCTCCACGCCAAAGCCCACGAAGTCGCCCGTGAAGCAAATGAGGTCAGGCTGTTGGGCATTGATAGTGTCTATCACCCGTTGCAAGAACTCAGGGCTGTCGGCAAAGGAGGATAGGTGCAAGTCGCTGATATGTACAATCTTATAGCCGTTGAAGGCAGCGGGCACCTGAGGCGATGTGTAGGTGGTAGGTTGCACACGCAGTTGGAAGCGTCCGAACCAATAACCATAGAGCATAGTGCCTATGAACAGCAGTACGAGTGCAAGTCCTGTATAGGCAAAAGGTGCATACGGCATGGCGTGGTGGCATAGCCGTGCCACTATCCAACAGAGTAGCCATACTAGGGTAGGGCAGAGGAATAGCACTACGGTGCAGAATATAAGAAAAGAGGTAAACATGGTGCAAAGGTAGTGTATTTTATTCAACCTTGCAAATTTTGATGCGAAAAAGTGTATTATTCGCATCAAAATTTGCAAGGGAATAGGGCTATAGTTCTTGTCCCATCATATTATAAGTCTTACCATCGCGGAGGATGAGGAGTTGACCGTTGCATAGGACTTTTTGGCTATTAGGCGATGAGGCGATAGGGCGATTAGACAAAGCGGTATCGTCTTTGGAGAAGCGGACTGCTACATCGTCGTAGGCGAAATAAGCAGGGGCATTCAATCCCCATTGACCATAGAGGTCGCGTGTACCAACTATATTGAAGGCTATAGCATTCACCTCGCCCAAGACCGATAAATCCCATTTCTTCCACTCTGTCAGAAGGCTATCTTTTCCGTTGTAGAGAGCAAAAGTAGTGCGGCTGATCTCATGGCCATTGGCATCTTGTCCTACGGCTATGGCGTATAACTTGGTTGTGTCGTTCGCAGGGGGATTATAGCCATCGCCGTACACCAAAGAGTTCAGCACATAGCAGATGTTGGTGATATACATATGGTCTATCACGCGTGCCTTGCCGTCGGCAAAGGCGATAGTCTGCATTGTGGTATAGTCTGCATTGTAATCATCTACATGACCATTGTGTACGCAGAAGTTCTTGGAGCTATTGTTGCCGCCGTGGAGAGTAGCGAATTGGAGTTCGTACCAGGCGGTGTTAGCAGGTAGATCATTGTTGGTGAAGCCAGGGTTGCTGAAGTTGGAGATGGCATGACCGCCATTCCAGTAAGGTGCTGTAAAGCTGTGGGTTAGCAGGGTGTTTTGAGCGTCGTACCATGTGTAAACACCGCCAGCGGTGTAGGTGAGAGTGCCGTTGTACTGCGCATCGTCCACGAGGTCAGACCAGGTAGAGATGGTGCGGTTGGCATAGTCGAGGGTGTAAGGCGGAAACTGAGCATCTGCATCCTCGAAAGTCAGGGTTCGTAACTCGTAGTCCTGTGCAAGGGCTACATTAGCAAGGCATAATGCCGCAAGAAAAATAGATTTCTTCATGTTGGTTTGTTGTTTAAAGGGTTAATATTATTTGCTCGTTTCTCTCGCTGAGGCTATCAGAGCACCCCAAAAATCAGCAGGTTTTTCGGGGACCCCGCTGGCAATCAGGCGAGAAGCGAAAGGCAAAGTATTAACCACACCTCCCCGACCATCTACTTCGGATTTTCCCAAATGCGAAGTAACATGGCAGGGTGACGGTCAGGGGTGTGTGGATAGGCGTTTTGACTCCCGAGAAACACACTGACCATCGGATACAACAAACGGGTGTTTGACCAAACTGTCAACCACCTATACGCGTATGAGCGTACCATAGATACTATTGAAACCCTTTGCGTCATGTCGTTGGCTCGATTCCCCGAGAGCGTTCAACTTCACCAACTCCTCATTGGTGGCACGCAGCAGGTCTTCTGACTTATCGCTCCTTTTGTTCAGCCTTCCCAGTTCGCTAAGAACCAGTGACTTATAAGAATTTGAACATCGGATTGCGAATCACAGCAGCGGGACTGTGCAGGATTCTCACCTGCTTCCCTTGACTGAATGCGGTGCAAAGGTACTACTAATTTTTGATATATGCAAGAAAAATCGAAGAAAAATCGCTTTTTGGGGCGATTTTTTTAGGTGTAAGGTGTAGAGTGTAGAGGCTGGGAATACCCGAATGCATTCGGGACAATATCATAGTGTGCTTAGACTGAGAACTCCAACAAACACTTGCGGCAGAGGCATTGGTTGGGGTATTGCTCTGCGATATAAGCACGGGTGGCGGGAGAGAGCAATACACCTGCACATTGGCACTTAGCAGGGTTCTCATGCTGACAAATAAACGCAGCACCACAGCGAGGACAAGATTTGTGTTCCATAGTTCCTATATTATTCACATCATTTGTGTGAGGGGAATAATTGCTTTCTCGTTGCAAAAGTACTGCTTTTTGTGCATATATGCAAGTTTTGATGTGAAAAAGTGTGTTATTCGCGTCATTTTGTGAGGGGAAAGTGGATTAGGCAATGAGGTTATAAGGCGAGGAGGCTATGAGGTGAGAAGGAAACAGAGCGACACGTTGGTGCCGCTCTGTTGGTTTGGTGAGGATGAAAATGTCCTATTGCTTTGTACCAAAGCGCTCTGATAGAAAACTACGGGCAGAGTGGATTGTGTTTGAGAAACTGTTCTTTATCAGTTTTTGGAAACCAATCTCCATTGCTATGAAAGTAGCAATATAATATAGTGTTGCCCATAACCATTGTATGCCTGTATAATCATACGCTTGGTTGATTTCCACTAATCCCCATATAGCAAAAGCAGCCATACCCATAGCTGTCCACCAACCTGGACTTAGTCCTCGCAGACGGAAAAGAAAGATACCCATATTGTGTACATATCCCTCAAAAATAGCCAAGATAATCACACCAAATGTGAGCCATAATTGCGCAGGGAATAGCAGTGCCAACGAAAAAATGGTTGTGATATAGATTGCCTGCGACAAGTGCGTTAAGCCTGGCGTGAGCGCTTTGTAGTTGATTTTCATCAATCGTCCTGCCATTAGCTCCAAGAAACGATCTTTGTACCCTTCCTCGTACTCGTGCGCAATAAGGAAGGCATAAATACCTAAAGTTATCTTCTGCGCCAACTCTAAGTTGTTCCAGTTACATGCTGCCCATATCAGCCAGCCAAGAAAACAGAATGTCATCCATTGAACATTGTTTTTCAAAAGAAATAATCCAAACTTTTTCATACTGTATATGTTTTTTTGTTTACGGCTGCAAAGGTACTGCTTTTTTTTGCCTCATAAAAGAGCAAAAATAGCGAATAATTGAGCAATATGTATGATTTTATGTAGAAATATTATATTTTTCTTGTGGATATTAGGGAAAATGTGTACCTTTGTGCCATGAAAGTAGGAATTACTATATGCATCTGCGGTACTGCCGAAAAGATATTGAACGGTCGTCGCTACACTATGCAGCGTGGTACATTGCACATTATTAGTCCGCTAATCCCTTGCGTGGAACTCAGTCAGTCGGAGGATTATGCCGCTTTGTCGCTCATGGATACGCCAGACCAATTGATAGATGTGGTGTATCCTTATCTATCACATCTAGCTGAGCGGAATATGCCCCTCTTTCCCGTGATTGAATTGCCAGAAGAACGCTGCTGTTACTATGAGAGCAATATCCGTGATATCCTTTCTCAACAAGTTGAAGTAAGTGTAATGCCACATGGAATCTTGCGCCAAGCTAAAGAAAAACTGATTCTTCTGCGTAAACAGACATTGGTTCTAGAGTTATTAACACATGTACTATCACAGCCGACTGCTAGCATCCCCAAGCCATTCACGCATAAGGAGCAGATTGTTATGCAGTTTATTCAGTCAATAGTAAAGAACCATACTACAGAACGGCAGGTGGCTTTCTATGCAGACCAAGCGGGGTTGACGCAACGGTATTTCTCCTCAATTGTGTCTGAACGGCTAGGCATGACGCCTATTGAGATTATCACCCTTGTGACAATAAATAATGCTAAGCGCCTTTTGCACGAGAAAGGAGTACAGGTTAAGTCTGTAGCGGAACAATTGGGTTTCCCAGAGCAGTTTACCTTCCGCAAGTATTTCAAAACACATACAGGCATGTCGCCAAAAGAGTTCCGCAATCTAGGCACGAGATGTGAAACATGGAATTCTGACCAAAAATAGTGCGCTTTTCCCCTATTAGGACTGCCCAAAGAGGAGATGAGGTTATAAGGCGATGAGGCTATGGAAGTGCTGCATTTGCTCTTGTATCTCATCGCGGGTGTGGCGGAAGGCGGTGAGGCGATCTTGCTCGGTGCCTTGCACTAGCGATGGGTCGGCGAAACCGATATGTATTCGCTGCGCTACTTTGCCTATAAAAGCAGGGCAAGATTCATTGGCGCCACCACAAACGGTGATGACATAATCCCACGGTTCGTGCAAATACTGCGATACATGCGTCGGAGTGTGCTGTGAGATGTCAATGCCTATCTCCTGCATTACCTGTACCGCCATTGGATGTACCCGATCGGCTGGTTGAGTGCCTGCGGAAAAGACTTGCAAAGTTGGGTCAATGGATTGCAGCAAGCCGTGTGCCATTTGGCTGCGGCAACTGTTGCCTGTACACAAAATTAATACTCTCATAATAGCCAATTAAATAAATATCCCGAAAGGATGATTAACAATGTTACTACTCCAAAAAATATGCCAATCAGTCGCCACGTCATCACTTTCTTGAGCATAGTGGCTTCTGGAATAGAGAGTCCGATGATAGCCATCATAAAAGCAATCGCTGTGCCCAACGGAATACCTTTGGCAACAAACACCTCAATAATCGGCACAATACCTGCGGCATTGGCATACATCGGCACTGCCAATATCACCGCCAATGGAACGCCCCACCAGTTATCGGCAGCTAAGTATTGCTCGAAGAAACCTTCAGGTACATAGCCATGCATAGCAGCCCCAATACCTATACCAATAAGGATATATGGGAGCACACCGCGCACAATGTTCCAAGAGTCGCGTGCAATAGTTGGCAAGCGATGCAAGAAAGGAGTTTGTTCTGTTTGCCATTGTTGGCTCTGCGTGTTGGATTGTTTTTGGGCTGCCTTCACCCAATCGCTTAGGTATGGTTCAAGGTGCATCTTGCCTAGGATGAAGCCTGCCAACATCGACAACAGCGTTCCGCTGACTACATAAATCAGTGTGACTCTCCAACCGAACGAACCCAAGAACATTGCTACAGCCACTTCGCTTACCAATGGCGAGGCGATAAGAAAAGTAAGGGTAACGCCCAGAGGAATACCGCCTTTAGTGAAACCAATAAACAGCGGCACCGATGAGCAGGAGCAAAATGGAGTGATACCGCCGAATAGAGCTGCAAGGAAGTAGTCCAATCCGTATAGTCGGTGTGTACTGAGGAATTGCCTCAGTCGTTCGATAGGGAAATAGGCATTGATAATGCCCATTAGGAAACTAATGCCAAAGAGCAATAGTATAATCTTGATGCTGTCATAAACAAAGAAATTGACAGCTATGCCCAAATGGGTGGTGGCGTCTAATCCGATGACATGATAGATCAGCCAGTCTGCAAATCGTTGAATCATAGTTATAGGATTTGAATGATGATATAATACCCTCCGATGCCGATGAATAGTACAGCTACGAGGAGGTTGAGTATGCGTTGAAGCGATTGTATCTTGCCCATGACGCGTCCGATATTCTGCATGCTATATGCCAATATAAAACTAACCAATACCACAGGCAAGGCTGTCGCTATGGCAAAGAGTAGGGGCAGTAGCCAGCCCGCAGTAGTGGCAAGTGTGAGGGGGAGCAGTCCTCCAAAATAGAGTACACCGCTGGTGGGGCAGAACGCCAAAGCAAAGGTGCATCCCATAACGAATGCTCCTATCGCTGTAGG
>JAZNRY010000038.1:0-19896 GCA_045590995.1 Paludibacteraceae bacterium
GCCTACCGCCGTGCCGAAGCCGAGTATCGCCAAACGCTGCGTGAAGTGGAGGCAGAGATGGCGCGTGCTGTGCAAGACCGTGATGGTGCAATGGCAGCCCTCAAGCAAGCCGACCGCCGAGCCAAAGCGCAACAGGAGGCATATGCCATCAACAGCAAGAAGTTCGAGCAAGGGCTTATCTCTCCCCTCGAACTCAAGACATCCTCCGACAACCACCTCAATGCCCAAGCCGAGCACCTCAATGCTCAACTGAAGTACTTCATCAAATCCTGCGTAGTCCGCTACTACAACGGCACCCCTTATCTTGAACAACTATAAAATAAATAAAATACATATAGTTTATCGGATTTTTAATGATAAAAGGTATAATTTATCGAAATAAGTAGCCTAAAATTTTGTGGTTTACCAAAGTTTTTGTAATTTTGCGGTCCCAAAAGTAGAATTATTATAATCATTACATACAGTTGATGCGTCTCATTTTTAGACCAAGTCGTATCAAGTCGTATCAAAAATATAATTTATGGTTGAGCAAGTATATAATTTTTCGCTTGATGTAACTTGGCAACTCATTCAACGAATGAGCTTGTTGGATCGTTTTGATGCCCAATGGACAACTATAGAGAAACGCGAAGGGCAAAGTTTAAAACAACTTAAATCCATCGCAACAGTACGTAGTGTTGGTGCATCTACTCGTATTGAGGGCTCTAAAATGACTAACGAAGAGGTAGAAAGCTTGCTCAACAATCTTAAAATGAGCAAGTTAGAGGAGAGAGATCAGCAGGAAGTAGTTGGATATTTTGAGGTATTGGATCTTATTGGCGATGTTTACGAGGATATACATATAACTGAAAATGACATCAAGAACTTGCATAATATGTTGTTAAAATATAGCGAAAAAGATGCTTGGCACAAAGGAGATTATAAGCAAGTTAGTAATTCTGTAGAAGCAACATTGCCAGATGGCACAAAGCAGATTATATTTCAAACAACGGAACCAGGTTTCCCTACGGAAGAGGCAATGCGTAATTTGATAGATTGGTATAATCAATATGATGATATACATCCTTTGGTTCGCTGTGCTGCTTTTGTGTATGAATTTGTAAGTATTCATCCATTTCAAGATGGTAATGGTCGTATGAGCCGTCTTTTATCTACCTTGTTGTTGCTTAAGAATGGTTATAAGTGGATACAATATGTTAGTTTTGAACACGAAATAGAGAGTCGGAAAGCCGAGTACTATCGTGCCTTACGCACTTGTCAGGCTAACCGCCCACAAGAAAATTTGTCAGTTTGGGTAGAATTTTTCTTAGATGCCTTATCCAATATTCAAGTTCAACTGATGAAAAAAATGGAAACACAAAGCTCTAGGAATAAACTTTCTGCACGTGCGAAAGCGATATTGTTATATATCGAAAATCATCCTGATTGTCGTTCTGGCGACATAGCAAAAGGACTTAATATTCCGTCATCTTCAGTCAAACGAATTTTGTCAGACTTATTTGATCAACATTTGATACAGCGTTTGGGCGAGGAGAGCCATCCTTTCTACGAAATTGTATAAACATCTCCCCTTCTATTGTATTGGGAGTGTAAATCCCCTGCGCGTTTCGGGAGCACCATAGGACATCTCTAGGACTTCGGTGGGCTTTCTGTGGGCTAAATTTGCTTCAACTTAGATTTCTCTTAAGTTACCTGTGGGCTTCGTAACCGCTTTGTGACCAATAGAACTTATCCGCTGCTTATCTATGTCATAACGGTGGCGTTATGTTTTCTTATCTATTCGCGTAGTATTAGCATTCTATATATAAAAAGAGTGTATCTATATTCGACACACTCTTTTTTCTATTATTTATTTTCGAGATTAAAAATGAAATACATAGTTGCGTAAATAATTGATAAACGCAAGTACGAACATGAATATTGCCAATACAACAAAAAGAACGATTGACAAAATTAAAGAAATCCAGAAATTAGAATTATCTACATCTTTCGTGGTTGTTCCATCACTCCATTTGGTTACTGTAGTTACGGTTTCTGCTGTTGCAACACCACCCAGAATACCCGCAATAAATCCAGACATGAACTTAGGACCTCTTCTGCCTTTTAGTTCTTTTTTTATTAGGATATAATTAGGTGTCATACTGGCCATTATATAAAGACCGATTGATACAGCAGTGTAAGCAATCATTTCATATGTACCAGCAAGAATCGAAATACCAACCATTAAGACCGCAGAGATGATTATATATGTTGTACTCGCATTGTATTTACGCTTTGTGCAGTCTGTGTATATTTCCAATAATGAATTGTAGCATTCTACCACATCAGAATTATCTGGCATACTTGCTGCAACTTCCTCTAAAACTTGGCGTGTTTTCTTTGCTTGACTATATTTAGTGATTATTTTATCATCCTCATTATTCGCATTTACAAAAGAAGTCCAAGATTCGGTATCATCTACCATTTTGTTTAATAGTTCTTGTGCTTCTTCCTCGGTCATAGGAGATAATCCTGCATTCAAACGAGCTTCTTTGCACTCTTCAACAGTAAGTGCCTTTGGCTTTTTAACAATAAACAACTCATAAACCATGTGACCAATAATAGCAAACATAACGAGCAGAATGAGAATACCTAGTAAAATCTCACCTACTTGCCCACTTTTAGTTGTTTGTTCTACCATCTCAACCGCAGTAGAATCTGCTTGAGCAAACACAGTCTGCACACCGCTTAACAGTGCTGCAAAAAAGAAAAAACCTTTTTTCATAATAAATAAATTTAATTATTATGCCTACTCTTCATCGGATTTTCGGCTTACTCCGTTGTTTAATTATTTGATTTATTGTTTGTTAGTTAGATATTGTATATCGACACAAAAAAAGCGGGACTGCACTGTTGCTGTTCCGCTATCTGAGGCTCTCGCATTGCCTTAACATCCGAACAAGCAACACCGAAGCCCACGCCGATATGTACGCACACATACACACCCTCAAAGTGCGTATGGAGATAGATATACATATCCCGAGGACATCAAAATGCTGCAATGTGTTGGATGTTGTGAGAATTTGCGAGATTCCAGATAGCCAAGCACAAAGCGCTATTGACGCCTTTTATTATGTCTTGTAACTGCCCACCCAAAAGACATAATCCCAAGGCGTGGGCTAATTACGGGTGCAAAGGTAGTGAAATATTTTGAGATGTGCAAATAAAAATGCCATTTGTGCGATTTTATATAAAGAAAGCATGGCGAAATTATCTAATTCTCTCAGAGAAGATTGCTCTCGTTGTCGTGTCGTTGCCGTGTCGTTGCCGTATTTGTCAGGAAACATACAAGGAAATTACATCGAAAAACATACAGAATGTGTCAAATCCCTTTACACTCAATTGTAAAGTTTCTTTACAGATGCACGAAGTGGTAAAAATGGCATTATGTTCATTATCAGTAGTTTATATGTTTTGGCACGCAGTTTGCCAATAAGAATGTAAGAACGCGCTACGCGATGAAAGGCAAGTCTAACATCCAACAGCATAGCGGGCTAATAGTAAAACGGTCTAACATCTAAATAAACATCATGGATAAAATCATCGAAAAGAAAAAAGGCATTGCCCGTGCCTTTACCCTCAAAGCATTGCCCTATTGGTTGGGCTCAGCAGTGGCTGTACTGCTCATTGTTCTCCTTGCGCGTAGCAGCAATGGTGCTATGCGTATCGACCCCGACACGCTCACCATTGCTACCGTCACCGAAGGTGAGTTCAACGACTACATTCGTCTCAATGGACAAGTGCAACCTATGACCACAATCCAACTCTCGCCACTCGAAGGCGGTGTCGTGCAAGAGATCATCGTGGAAGAGGGTGCGCATGTCAAGGCAGGCGACCGCATACTGGTGCTCAGCAACGATAACCTCGACCTGCAAATCCTTAACTCCGAAGCCGAACTCGCTGAGAAAGAGAACCTTCTGCGCAATACCCTCATCTCTATGGAGCAGCAGAAACTCAGTCTGGAGCAGGAACGCTTGCAACTAGCGATGGAGGTGGAACGCACACGCCGCACCGCAGAGGCGCAGCGTGCCCTCTATGCCGACCAACTCATTGCTCGTGAGGAATATCTCCGTGCGGAGGAGAACCACCGTTTGGCACAACAACGCCTGCAACTGGTCAATCATCGCGCCGAGCAGGATAGTCTCTACCGCAGCGTGCAAGTAAGCCAGATGCAAGAGAGTCTTGCGAACATGCGCCTCAATATGCAGATGATTCGCCGCCGCAAAGACAACCTCACTATCAAAGCGCCTATTGATGGCGAACTCGGACTGCTGGAAGCCACACTCGGACAATCCATTGCCCAAGGCACCAAGATTGGACAAATCAACGACCTCGGAAACTACAAGATCGAGGCACAACTCGACGAGCATTATATTGACCGTGTGGCGGCAGGCTTAGAGGCGACTTTCGAGCGCCGCGATGAACAGTTCCGTGCGGTGGTGCGCAAGGTCTATCCAGAGGTGCGCAATGGTAAGTTCCGTGCCGACTTGAAGTTCGTGGGCGCACAGCCCGACAATATCCGCAGCGGTCAGACATATTACCTCAATCTGCAACTGGGTGAGTCAGAACAAGCCTTGCTTATCCCTCGTGGCGCATTCTTCCAGACCACAGGCGGACGATGGATCTATGTGATGGATGCAGATGGTAAGGGTGCCACTCGCCGTGATATTCGCCTCAGTCGCCAAAATCCGCAGTACTACGAAGTCATTGAGGGTCTGCACCCAGGCGACCGTGTCATCATCTCTGGCTACGAGAAATTTGGCAATAGCGAAAAACTGAAATTCTGATAACAATATGAAATCTTTTCTTATTTTCCTCAAGCAAAACAAACTCTACACCTTTATTGAGGTGGTAGGTATGGCTATTGCGTTGGCGTTTGTCATCTTCATCGCCACATTCGTGACCTCGCAACTCACGCGCGACAACGAAGTCAAAGGGCGCAATGTCTATGTCAGTCGCTCCGAACGCTTGTTTATCGGTTGCGGCACTATCAAAGAGCAACTCGAAGGACGCTTCTCCGAAGTAAAATCCATCTGCCGTATGTTCGATACAGAGATCTTCGGTGGCATCGAAATGAGCATGCGCTATACGACTACCACAGGACACTCTTCTACCAGCAATGACGACCGTGCAGATGCATTAGTGGTGGATGAGAATTTCTTCCAACTATTGCCTTACCCATTGCTCGAAGGCACACATGAGTCTGTTCTTGCCACGACACAATCGGTGGTTATTAGTGAGTCGTTTGCCCGTATCTTCTCACCCAACGAGAATCCCCTCGGCAAGACCATTGAGATTTCTATCAATGGCAACGCTGCCACACTCACCGTCACGGGCGTGTTTCGTGACCTAACGAATAGCGTCATTCGCTCGCCTAAAATCATCTATCGCATTGACCTACTCCAGCAACTCACTGACCAAGTCATTCAAAATGGCTCAGGTGCAGTAGCTACATTCTTTCAACTTGTACCCAATGCGGATGTTGCTGCTCTTTCAAAGGAGATGGAGAAGATTGTTAGAGAGCAGGACTATATCTACAAATATGGTGTCTTCCACGATTTCTATCTCATTCCTTTTGAGGATGTCCAATACTCCGACCTCTCGGCTCCGTTGCCATTCGTTAATCTGGTCAATCGTGATTTCTTTTCACTCTTTTTCGCAGCAGGTTTATTGCTCCTTATCTTCGCAGTACTCAACTATATCTCGCTGACAGTAGCGCAGATTGGTTTCCGTGCACGCGAGATGGCTACGCGCCGTTTGGTAGGCGCACAACGCTGGCAAATCGTACTGAAATATATCCTCGAATCGTTCTCACTTACGGCGGTATCTTTCGGTTTGGCACTCCTCTTGGCGCACTTCGTAGCCCCTTCTTTCAGCGAACTCATCGGACAAACCGTTGCGCCATTCGAGCATATCACTTGGGGCGTGATACTCATGATGATTGTTCTGGTATTGCTACTCTCTATTCTCTCGGGTGTCATTCCTGCACTCATGGTGCTGAAGTACCAACCGATTGATGTGGTGCGTGGTTCGTTTGAGAAAGATAATCGCATGGTACTCGGGCGCATACTGATTATTGTGCAAAACATTGTGGCTATCATCACGCTTGCAGTGGCTGTGGTTATGTTTGTGCAACTCCGTCACATGCAAAGCAAGCCCCAAGGGTATGAACGCCAAAACCGCCTGCGTATCAGTGGTGCCAACACTCCAGCAGATTATTTGGTGGAAGAACTCAAACAACTGGCTTGCGTGGAGAAGGTGGGTTGGGTACAATTCGAACCATTTACCTTTGGTACAACGGGTATGGGACTTATGTTTGGCGGGCAGGAGTTCAAACTCGATATGTACTATGGCGACCAAACGGCATTTGACATTCTGGGCTTTGAGGTCATTAGCCAGAATGCTGATCCTATCGAACCTGCTGCATGGTTACCCGAATCGTTGATTGCACCACTCGGCGTGGATTATGACTGTACCATGCTTACCCCCGATAACGACTATGGTTTGCCTATCTGTGGCATCATCAAGGATTTCCAAAAAGGTATGCCAGGCTTTGCTCCCTCATCCGATTGGCCTGTTGTTCCTTGGATAATAAACATGGACGACCCTGCTGATTTTCGCATATTGCGCCAACTTATCGTGCAAGTGTCGGGCGATGAGAACGAAGCCGTCAAGCAAATAGCCGAGTTCTACCGCCAACACGATAGCGATGAAGAAATATCGGTGAACACCTATAACTACCTTGTCAGCCACATGTACGACAAGCAGAACAACAACGCCAAACTGATTGCGCTCTTTACGCTGCTGACCTTGTTGCTGTCTTCGTTGGCTATGCTGGCTATGAGTACCTACTACGCCAAACAGCACACACGCAACACGGCTATTCACAAGGTGATGGGTTGTGAGAATAGCACTATCTATTTCCGCACCGTGCGCACGTTCCTCTCTTCTATCCTTATCGCAGCCGTGATTGCAGTGCCTTGTGCATGGCTCATCGCGCAACGATGGTTAGAAACCTACGACTACCGTATCGCTAATTCCGCGTGGTACTATATCATCACCGCTCTTGCGGTCATACTCCTCGCGGTACTGTCTATCACATGGCAAGCCGTCCGCCTGATGAACACCAATCCCGTGGAGGCGTTGAAATCGAAATAATATAAACTATAAAAACAATACAATTATGATCCAAGTAACTAATCTCAGCAAAGTGTTTCGTACAGAAGAAATCGAAACCACAGCACTCAACAATGTGTCATTCACTATCAGCAAAGGCGAGTTCGTAGCCATCATGGGACCTTGGGGTTGTGGTAAGTCCACGCTGCTCAATATCCTGGGTTTGCTCGACAACCCAAGCGGCGGCAGTTATAATCTACTCGGCACCGAAGTAGCCAACCTGCGTGAGCGCGAACGCACCAACTACCGCAAAGGAAACATTGGCTTTGTGTTCCAGTCCTTTAACCTTATCGATGAACTCAATGTATATGAGAATGTGGAACTGCCACTGAAGTACCTCAATATCTCGGCATCGGAGCGCAAACGCCGTGTGACAGAAATACTCAAACGCATGAATATTAGTCACCGTGCAGGGCACTATCCACAACAGTTGTCGGGTGGACAGCAACAGCGTGTAGCCATCGCGCGTGCTGTAGTGGCGAACCCTCAACTGATCCTTGCCGATGAGCCCACAGGTAACCTCGATTCGCGCAATGGTAAAGAGGTGATGGATCTGCTCTGCCAACTCAATGCTGAAGGCACCACCGTGGTGATGGTAACCCACTCACAACGCGATACCTCCGCGGCGCAACGCATTATCAATCTCTTCGATGGCGAAATCGTCCGCGATGTAACAAACGAACTATAAAAAGACAACGAACTCTTTTATATAAGAAGACAACATCAACAACTTGCGCGCCAATCAACTCCCTGGCGCGCTCAAAGAAGAAAACATGAAATTTTCAAAGTTATTAAATATTCTGGGAATGACGGCAGCGTTTGCTGCGCTGTATATCATTCTCGTGCAGGTGCATTACGACCTGACCTATAACCGCGCTATCCCCGACTCCGAGCGCGTGTATCTGATGACATTGCCTTCCTATGGCGTAAGCGGACTAAAACAACAGTCGTTCCTCGCCCGTCCATTGGCAGAAATGGGATTAGCAGAGAACCCCTATGTGGAAACATACGGCGTTGCCGCATTGGATGATGTCAACCAAGTAAATGTCATCGTGGGCGAAGGCACAGCAGCGAAAACGCATAGTGTAACCTTTGCTCAAATGACCTCGGGCGCACTGGAGACCTTTGGCATTCAACCTGTTATGGGCTCGTTTGAGGAAATAGGAGAAGGTGGCTATGTGGCTATTAGCGAGACGGCTGCCGAGCGATTGGGCGTGGCAGTGGATAGTGTTCTGCAACTGGAGAGTTGGGGGCAAACGAACTACTTTGTGGTGCGTGCAATATACAAAGATCTGCCCGTTGCCAGCGACCTAAAGAACATTGAAGTGATTCGTTGCAATCAACTGGAGGAGCAAGACTTGAACTCCACCAGCAACTGGTCGTACCAGTATTTTGTGAAACTGCGTTCGACAGAGGACAAAGCACTCTGCGAGGAGGTGATTTCCAAAAAGTATGCGGAGATAATGGCGCAAGAACTAAAGCGCTATCGTGGTATGCAGCATAGCGACCCATCGTTCTACAAGCAACTGGACAAGTTGGAGACATTTATCGATGATATTCATTGCACCCTGATGCCTATTCGTGATTTGTACTATGACGACACACTGGAGTGGAGCGTAGGACAGGAACAAGGCAACAAAACCAGCACGATTACGCTGATGATTGTGGCTGCGTTGATAGTGATTATTACGCTGATTAACTATGTGAACTTCTTCTTTGCGCAAGTGCCCATGCGTATTCGTGGGGTGAACACACGCAAGATTTTGGGCAGTTCGCGTGCAGCATTAGTGGGGCGTTTCTTGGCAGAATCGGCTGTGCTAGTGGCGATTGCATTGGTGTTGGCGGTAGTGGTGGTGCTGCTGTTCTGCTCGACAGAGTGGGTGCATTATATCTCTTGCGACTTGGCGTTAAGTAAAAATATGGTTGTTGCGGTGCTCACCGTGGGCATTGCTTTGGTAATGACGCTCATGGCGGGTCTGTATCCTGCCATGTACGCCACCTCCTTCCCACCTGCGCTGGCGATTAAGGGTTCGTTTGGTATGTCGCAAAAAGGCAAGTCGCTGCGCTATGCACTAATCGGTTTGCAGTTCGTGATTTCGATTGCGTTCATCATCTGCGCTATCTTCCTGAAGAAACAACACAGCTACATGATGAACTATGACATGGGATTCAACAAAGAGTGCCTGCTGACGGCGAACATTCCGCTGAATAGTTTGGACGAGCGCGATGCGTTTAGCAGCGAGTTGCTCAATAACCCAAACATCAAGGAGGTAGCATGGTCGCAAGACCGAATGGTGGCAGAAATGCACATGACATGGGGACGCTGGCATCATGGCGAACAGATGATGCTAACCGTCATGCCTGTGTCGTGGAATTTCTTGCAAGTGATGGGCATAGAGGTGTTTGAAGGGCGCGATTTCTTGCCTTCAGATGAGAAGGGCGACGGAGCAATCATCCTCAATGAGTATGCCAAGAACAAATACAATCTCAATCTTGAGGAAGTGATAAGTTGGAATGGTAAGCCCTTCCCTGCAACGGGTTTCTGCCGCGACTTTCACTTCAAACCGCTACACGAGGAGAGCGATGCGTTTGCGTTCTACATTTACGATTCGGAGATACAAACGAGGTACTTCGCAACGCCACACCTCACGCTGCGCACCATTGAGAATGCCGATATAAAGGCGGTGTTTGATGCCATCCGTGCTACCACCGACAAGATTCTGCCTGACTACGGAAGCGAGAAAGTGAAAATCAACTTCTTCGACGAGGAACTGGGCGAGAACTACCAAAAAGAGCAACAACTGACCACAACGATCTCGTTGTTCACGATGTTGGCGATTATTATTTCGCTGATGGGTGTGTTGGGATTGGTAATTTTCGAGACGCAATACCGCCGCAAGGAGATTGGTATCCGCCGTGTAAATGGTGCCACTGTGCGTGAGATCTTGGTGATGTTCAACCGCAAGTTTATGATTATTGTGGGCATTTGTTTCCTCATCGCTGCACCAATCAGTTACTTTATTACGGACTATTATTATAGCACTTTTGCGTATCGTGCACCGATAGCCGTGTGGGTGTTTGTGGTAGCGTTGTTGGCTGTGCTCTTTATCACGGCACTGGTGGTTACCCTCGCCAGCCTCCGCACCGCCACCTCCAACCCCGTCGAAGCACTGAGGACGGAGTAAGATAAATGGCATACTTTTTGCCGTTGTATGATAAAATATGATGCCATCAAAGGATAAACATTGTTCAATATTAGGTAAAAATTATAATTTTGCGTAAAAAAATGCAAGAATATTGCATAATACTTGTATAATAAAAAAAAAAAATGTAATTTTGCAGCGAAATTTATCCATAAACAACAAAAAACTCATGAAATCTATAGAACAAATCAAAAAGATAGAAGCTGTTGTTCTTTATGTGCTACAATATTTTGAGCAAGGAGTTGATTATATCAAACTTTTTAAAATTATGTATTTCGCACAGAGAGAATACCTCGCTAAATATGGCAAAGTATTGTGTCCAGACACTTTTAAAGCTCGCCAAAAAGGTCCTGTTCCTGCTTTGTCTAATAAGGTAATCAAAATCGCCGAGTTACATGATGAAGATGTTTTAGAGTATCCTGATTTGATGTCATTTATAGAATCGATTAAAGTTCAAGACCAATTAGTTTTTGCCACAAAAGAGCCTAATTTGGATTATTTGTCAGGTATGGAGCGTAAATGTCTTGATAAATGGTATCTATATTGTAAAGATAAAAATTCAAAGGAAGAGTTGTCTCCTGAATCCCATGATAGTGCATATGAAGCAGCATGGGAGCGGTATCAAAGAGATCCACAACAGGGTTTTTTATCTTCGTTGGAGATTGCTGTGGCTGGAGGAGCTTCTGAAAAAATGCGAAATTATATCTATAACAAGGAACTTTTGATGTGTGAGTAATCATGGACCATAATGATGTTTTAAAAGACTTACACGCACAAATACAAGAGTCCTCATTAGTACGAAGTGCTGATGATATACAAATTGGTGACATTGTCTATGTAGAGATGGATAGAAATGATGGGCTCGTGCTAGTTGATGGTTATGACACTCGATTGAAATACATCGTTGTAGCAGGTTCTAAGAGCGATAAAAAAGAGTTTGCAGTTGTGCTGATTAACTCTGAAGCTGATTTTTCAGATGATCCAGATTGGCGAAAGGAACAATATTTCTTAAAATGTAGTGACTATGCTGATATTTTAGAACATGATAGTTGGATAGATTGTACTGACCCTAAAATCTTGTCTCTACGAAAAATGAAAGCTAAAAAAGCTCATAAGAAAGGAAAATTAACAGAACTTGACTTAATGAATATCATGCATGTATTGAAGAATAGTGATTTCATAGATGAGCGTACAAAAAAAGTCTATCATCTTGTATAAATTTTCAACGACCGCCTATTATTATTGTGCGGTCGTTATCTTTAATCATAAATAAATATCACCTAATATTATGTGTAGCAAAAGTAATTTTCAAAATGACAATACTCAATCAACACAACAACAAAGTCAAGAATGTGCAATTGTAAAGTTTATACATAGAAATCATACACTATGTTTTTGTTTTGCAATATTATTAGTAATCATTCTGTATGGTATTTTTTTATTTCAATCAAATAAGAATTTGAAAGAATCTCAAACAAAGATTGTTAATACGTATAAAACAATACAAGAAGGTACAGATAATAGTATAACATTCTTTATCAATCAATCATTGGATAATAGAAATCAATTACAATCAATGATATACGAACGAATAGTATAATTAAGTAATGCTCAAAGTAAAAAGAATACTATACCAACAGAAAAATTATTAGCTCAAATATATACTGATTTTGAGTGCCTGAAAACACAAAACGATTGTATATTGAATATTGCTACAGATTCATTAACCATACAATATGACAGATTAGCAGCCTCTATTATGTCGGAAAAAATGTTGCAATTACATTTAGATAAAATAGAACATGAATATACTAATATAACCATTTGGGCAGCAGTTTTAACTATCGTATTTCTAATTTTTAGTTTCTTTTCTTTATTCAAAATTGAGCAGTCAAGAAAAGAGATCGAAGAATTGAAAGAAAAAGGGGAGAAGAGTGTAGAAGATTCCGTAGTAAATTTAAACAATATAGTTTCTACTCGAAAATCTGAACATGAAAATGAAATAAAAGCATATAAAACTGACTTAGAGTCATTAATTAGACAATATCGTGCTCAATTGGAAGTATTGGAAGTAAAGAGTAAAACATTATGAATAGATTAGTTTATAGTAATATAGCTATAAATGCATTAAACTCTGCTAAATTTCAAAAAACTCAGTTATTGAGTTTAGATGAGCAATTATCTCATATTCAAACTCAAATAATGCTTTATAGGGTAAAACAAGTAGACATGAATACCATTGTCTATGAGCAAATGCGTGAGCAGAATATTAAAAATAGTAGGATGATGATAATAAATACCATAGCGAATGACATATATAAGTCTATCAATAATGCGATAAATGCCATTAAGATCAGTATACAACAAAATAATTCTACAATGATAATATTAGATGATTATATGTTGCAAAATATAGCAAATTTTGTTAATGAATATTATAAAAGTAATGAATTACAATTGGCAATAAAAAATATATGTAATACTACTATGATTAAATATGAAATCGCCACACTAATAATAAACTATAAACAAAGATTTCTGCCTGGATTGATAAATTTAAATAATGTATTAAGTTAATACGAATTACTAACATCCAACGACCGCCCTCATTGTTATGCGGTCGTTGATGTTCAAAGACTATAAAATCCTATGAATATATTAATTATTGGTGCTACTTCTGCCATTGGAAAAGAATTGTTGAATCAGTATGTTGTCCAAGGGCATTCTGTAATAGCATGTGGTAGAAGAGAGAACATTCTGAATGAACTATCAACACAAAATTCCTCAGTACAAGGAGTGCAATTAGATATTTGTGACATTGATTCTACTAGCCAAACTATTTCAGGCTTGTTTGCTCAAACGAGGATAGACATAGCTATTGTAACAGCTGGAATTGGAGATTTGAATCCGACTTTAGATAATACTATAGAACTAAATACATTGCAAACTAATGCTACTGCTTGGACCAATTGTGTTGATTTGTTGTATAAGTCATTTCAAAAGCAAGGTTTCGGGCATTTAGTTTTAATAACATCAGTTGGAGGATTACGAGGCGAACCAGCAGCACCTGCATATTCTGCATCCAAGGCATATCAAATGAATTACACAGAGGCACTCAAGAAGAAAGCATTTAAAAATTTGCCATCTCTCACAATTACTGAAATTCGTCCTGGCTTAGTAGATACAGCAATGGCAAAAGGGGACGGATTGTTTTGGGTAATGCCTACAAATGTAGTTGTGAAGCAAATTCTTCGTGCGATAAATAAAAAACAAGCAACATGCATTGTTACCAAACGCTGGCGTATCGTACATTTTATCATGCGGCTTCTTCCTTGGGGATTATATAAACGAATATAGTATAACCGAGTCTAAATGTGAATCGGAACAAAGAAAACACGAATGAAATCCAAAGCCAAAATACTCGTTGTTGATGACAACAAAGGTATTCGCGCAGCGCTGGAGATGTTGCTGCCGCGATTCTTTGCTCAGGTGGAGATGCTGTCTTCGCCTAAGTCATTGTTATCCACTATTCGCGAACTGCAACCCGATGTAGTACTGCTGGATATGAACTTCCAAACCGCTATCAACACGGGCAACGAAGGACTTTACTGGCTCTCCGAAATCAAACAGTTTGCACCTAATATCGAAGTGGTGCTCTTCACCGCCTACGGCGATATTCAACTCGCTGTAGAGGGTATGAAACGCGGAGCTTTCGATTTCATCGTCAAACCTTGGGATAACAACAAACTCGTTGAGACTCTTACCCTTGCTTACCAACAGAAACTTAAACGCACAGGCAAGAAATCTCCTTCCCCATTGCCCATAACCAATAGCCAATCGCCCAAAATGCACTGGGGCTCCAGCCCTGCCATGACCACTATCCGCAAACAACTGGAGAAAGTGGCTACGACCGATGCCTCTATCCTCATCACAGGCGAGAATGGTACGGGTAAAGATGTCCTTGCCAACGAGATCCACCGTCTCTCGGCGCGTGCCAACCGTCCGATGGTGTGCGTGGACGCAGGCGCTATTACCGAAACACTCTTCGAGAGCGAACTGTTCGGACATGTCAAAGGTGCTTTCACCGATGCACATGCTGACCATGTAGGTAAGTTCGAACAAGCCAACGGCGGCACACTCTTTCTCGATGAGATTGGCAATATCCCATTGCACTTGCAAGCCAAACTCTTGCGCGTGCTGCAAAATCGTGCTATCGTGCGTGTTGGCGATACCAAAGAGATACCCATTGATATCCGCCTTATCTGTGCTACCAATCGCGACATTCCGCAAATGGTACAGGACGGCACTTTCCGCGAGGACTTGTACTACCGCATCAACACGATGCACCTGCAACTCCCACCACTTCGCCAACGCCAAGACGAGATTCTGCCGCTGGCTGAACGCTTCATGCAAACCTATGCCGAACGCTACCACCGCAGTGTGAATGCGTTGGCACCCGAAGCGCAACAAGCCCTGCTGGCACATACTTGGTCGGGCAATATTCGCGAACTCAACAACTGCATAGAAAAAGCCGTCATCCTCTCCGAAGGCGACACACTCGCCCTTGCCGACTTGCAACTGCCGTTGCCATCTAGTACCCAATATCCAATAGGCGGAACGCCGTCCAATAGCCAATATCCAACAGCCGACAGCGAAGCTGTAGAGACTTTAGAAACCGTCGAAGAGCGTGCTATCCGCAACGCTATGGCGCAACACGATGGCAACTTGTCTTTAGTCGCCAAAGCTCTCAACATCAGCCGTCCAACCCTCTACGCCAAACTGAAAAAGTACGGGATATAATTCATAACTCATCACTTATGGTTTATACCTAAAAAGTGCTGTTTATTAATATTCCTTCCCTTTGTTCCTTCCCAATCCCTCTCGGATTAAAGACCAAGGATGGAATAATCGTTCGAGCCCTTTGGGCGAGATAAGAACCAAAGACGAACCAAGGAAGAACCTAAGAACGCCGAAATAGAAAATGTGCTTTTTATTAAGATTTGCCGTTCTCTTTTCTTCTCTTATACCTCGCCTAATTCCACCGACAGATGACCGAGAGAACACCGAGAGAACTCCGACTCAACTCCCTGCCTCCAAAAAAGCACTTTTCTTAAGATAGCTTCCGAATTAGGTTGTCTTAATTCCTGAAAAAGTTGACTCCCATCCTAAAAAGGTTGACTCATGTCCTGAAAATGTTTCTTGTCTTTGTCTATTAATCCCGAATCGTATTCGGGCACAGCATGCCTTTAAACTCTAAACTGTAGGCGCTTTGCGCCGTCCTCTAAACTGGCACTCTGTGCCTCTACACTTTACACCCTACACCAGAAAAATTGCACTAAAATGCGATTTTTCTTGCACATCCGCAAATTTTGTAGTACCTTTGCACCGTGAACCTGCGCTGGGGATGTCTGCACATCAGCGGCGAAGGGTAGCAAACATAATAAAAGACGTTTATTGACACTTGTTTTGATAACTTAAAAACTAAAAACTTTCTTACACCCGAAACAAGAGAGCAGTAAATGTCCCTTGGTATGTTATATCCGTTGTGTCCCACAACGATTAGCATATCGGCGTGGGCATTCATTGTTTGTTCTTGTGTAAAGGTTTTCCAGTACCTCAAGTCAAAGAATAAGCAAAAGTAAGGTTCCACGCTTTTCTTTTATACTAACGGGTCGTTTGGAGCCAACTTCCCATAACTAAGTTTGTCTATGAAACAATCAAAACCGATTTTTTCTGTCCTGATTTTACTAATAGGACTATTATCTTCGTGTGCCGCGCCTGAGTATTTGGGAGTATCTGGTGTTGCATACCAAAGTTTACAACTTAAGCAGGATACTCCTACAGATCCGAATATTATTCCAAAAGATGCTAAGATAGCTGTATTTTGTTCTATTGATAAAGATGGTAATGTAGATGTTTTTGTCGAAAATAAGACAGATAAAATTATGACGATTGACAGAACAAAGTCTTTCTTCCAGAATAGAAATTGTATTGCTCAAATGTATTATGATCCAACTGTACAGACGAACACAACATCCACTACTGAAGGTTCGGGAAGAGGTGTTGGCGTAAATTTAGGTGCAATAGCAAGTGCTGTAGGAATCGGAGGTATTTTGGGGACAGCCCTCTCTGGCGTTAGTGTTGGAGGAAGCAATTCATCAAGCGTTACAAACACCAATACTACCTATGTCATTGACCAGCCAAAAGTATCTATTCCTCCACATGGTAGAATTTCATTAGGACGAACATTTCAAATACAGGGAGTAGGAAAAGAGTTTCTACAATCAGCGGTAAATGAATGCTATTCAGATGTTAATAATGTATTTGATATTGACAATTCTTACGCTTTTGCTAATATATGTGTGTCATATTCTATTGATGAAGAACAAACATATCAATTTATTGAAAATAAACTATACGCCTCATCTCTACTAATAGGAAAGGTCAAATACACAGGTAAAGTGAACGATGCATTGCGTAGTATTTATATCAACAAGCCAAATGCACTAACAGAATCTTGGTATTTGCTTTATTTTGCATCAGCAAAGAAAAACCGAAACAACAATCACAAAGTAAGTCAACAATTATTACTTAATTATCAATAAGTTATGAAAAAGTCTATTTTATCTATTGCACTAATAAGTGTTTTAATAGTCTTATCCTCTTGCTCCGTTACTCAAGAAATTAGAGTAGAAGGAAGACCAGGTACTTCCATTTATGATTCAAATGGAAAAATGCTATCAACCATTGATTATTCTGGCTCAACCATAATAACTATAGATCGCGCAAATGAATATCATTATTTCCTACAAGCAAAAGCTCCAGATTCTAATATTCTTGTTCCATTTGCATTGGACTATACAAATAATAATCGGAGTTTAGATAGTGATCGTCTTGGATGGATATCATTATGTATGCCACCATTAGCAGGAGTGCTAATATATGGCTGGTGGGGATGTTTTAAAGAAGGTTACGGACATGATGATGATTTTGACTATTTAAGATTTCAGAAAACGAATAATGATTTAGTTAAATAATCTTCAACTAATCTAATCGATATATTTATAAACTTACTCCCTTGCAAATCAACGACTTGCAGGGGGTATTTTATGGTTATAGCCCTTACATCGATGGCGTGATAAACACTCGCCACAAGCCATCGGAATCTCGTTCTATGGGCTTATGTAACATTTTGGGTATCTAAAATGTTACATAAGCCGACAAATACAGTAAAGTGCTTCCAAATAGATGTCGCTCAGGATTATTGATATTTTATATTAACAATAGTTATGTTTTCGATAGGTTTTTTCGGGTACGATGAAAGTAGGATGAGACTACGATGCGTGCAAAATCACTACCAAAATGCCGAAGATTTTTGCTGCATTATTATAAAACATTCTCCGACACCCATGATGTGGCTAGTGGTAATCGAGTGGTTTGCGAAGAGACGAGATACCTAACCACCACCGAAAGCCCACAGATCTCCTATGGTGCTCGCCTAATCCGCAGGTAACTTTATATATCCTGCAAAATCCAAAAATCGGGGATTTCTGACATATTCCACACTAAAAAATCGGGGATTTCTGACATATTCCGCACTGAAAAATCGGGGATTTCTGACAAAATAGCAAAAAACATTTGCACAAACCAAATAAAATCACTACCTTTGCAGCAGAATTGTTATGTTTTTTGCGTAATAAACATAACATATTAACAGTTAATGTGTGGTTTGCAGTATGGATATTACAAAACAAATAAAGAAAGTTTTAGACAAAACAGAAGATGGAATCATAATGACTCCTGCTGATTTTGGTGTATCCGTAAACCAACAGCCATCGTTAATTGTTGCACTTAATCGATTGGTTGCTAATGGAAAGTTAAAGCGTTTGAGTAAAGGTAAATATTATAAACCTATACAATCTCAATATTTTGGTGAGATTCCTCCTGACACATTCGAACTCGTAAAAGACTTTATTGTAAAAGAAGGAAAGCGCATAGGGTATATCACGGGTACAAATGCATTTTCTCGTCTGGGACTTACTACACAAATTTCAGGCACTGTTTTGATTGGTACGAATACCTATCGTAGGCCCTTAAGACGAGGAATAGAGAAAATAGCATTTGTACTACAACCTAACCCTATCTGTGAGGAGGATGTGGACTTATATGTGATTTTAGACGCACTGCGCTTTATTCAACGCATTCCAGCAACTACTCCTTCTGAAGCAGTAGCAATGCTATTACCAATAATCAAACGCTTGCCTAAACAAAGAAAAAATCATTTGCAGGATTTAGCACTTGCATACACTCCATCCGTTCGCGCGTTGCTTGGTGCTATGTGCGAACAACTTTCTATCCCCTGCAAGCGGCTGAAGAATTCTTTAAACGGAACTACATATTATCGTTTGCATATTGATGACGATGTATTATTAACGAAATCAAATTGGCGTATTATATGAGACTTCACGAAAATCCATTATTATTTAAAGAGGCAATTGTTTCTGCCGCACAACCAAAAGTCAATGGAGGTTTAGGGATAAAGGCTCTTTTCATAGAGAAAGACTATTGGATTTGTCATGCTTTATCATTATTGGCTGATAGTGAAGTCGCAGAACGAGTTGTGTTTAAAGGCGGAACGAGTTTAACGAAAGCATATAATATTGGTACTCGTTTTTCAGAGGATATAGATATTGCTATTTTGGATGCAAATAGCCTCAGCGGCAACCAATTGAAAACGCTAATTCGCAAAACAGCGCACACAATGACACAAGGTCTGCAAGAAATTGTTAGAGACAGCACCAGTAAAGGATCGCATTATCATAAAGCGTTTTATCAATACCCACGAGTAATAACAGAGCAAGTGGATTCTGTAAATTCTGGTGAATTGTTGTTAGAGATTAATAGTTTTGCGAATCCATTCCCTTATCAAAAATGTCACATAACCAGTTTCCTAACGGAATTTATGATGCAGCATAATCAATGGGGATTGATTGATGAATATGGGCTGCAATCTATGGAATTAAAAGTACTGGATTGTCGTCGCACGCTCACGGAGAAATTGGTTTCGCTTATGCGTTGTTCTTTGGCGGATGACTATTTACCTCAAATGACTGCTAAGATACGCCATTTCTATGATTTGTATTATCTGCTGCACGATGAAGCATGTCAAGCGTATGTCCATTCCGATGAGTTCCATACGGATTTTCAATCATTGTTAGAGCATGATAGACAGAGCTTTAGCAAACCAGATGGTTGGCAAACTCGTCCATTGAACCAATCGCCGCTAATCGTTGATTTGCATGCTACATGGCAACTATTGCAACCTACTTATCTCAATGAATTACCAGACCTCGCTTATCGTGACATACCATCTGTAGATGCAGTAGAAGACAGTATTGCTACATTGCTCTCGTTAATAATTCCTAATTCATAACTCCTAATTCAAAATTCACAACTTCCCCATGCCCCTCTCTACGCT
>JAZNRY010000039.1:0-19533 GCA_045590995.1 Paludibacteraceae bacterium
TATGTTTCTAACTATACTAACTGCTATCCTTCAATTAGTTGCTGGTATTGGTATTTTTTTGGTAGCATGCCAGATGATGTCTTCTAACTTGGAGGCGGTAAGCAGTTCTGGACTCAAGGCTTTGTTCTCTCGTATGTCCAACAGCCGTATGTTGGGTGTGGGAATTGGTACGGTGGCTACGGCTGCTATCCAATCCTCTGGTGCCACAACGGTGATGGTCATTGGTTTCGTTAATGTGGGTATTATGTCGCTCGCACAGGCGGCTACGATTATCTATGGTGCCAATATTGGTACTACAATTACGGCGCAAATCGTAGCACTCGGTCTTAGTAGCGGTGGTGGTATCTCTACCACTACAATTTTTGCTGCTATGGCTGGTTTGGGTGCTTTTATTGAACTATTCTCGAAAAAAGATATTTGGAAGACGTGGGGAGGTATTATCACTGGTTTTGGTATGCTCTTTGTTGGTTTGAGTCTCATGAGTAAATCAATGGATGCATTGGCACAATTGCAAGAAGTGAAATTAATGCTTGCTACTATCCAACACCCATTGATGCTTGTGCTTGTAGGTGCTATTCTTACTGCTATCATCCAGTCCTCTTCGGTTGTTACATCTATTGCTCTTACGATGGCGGTGACGGGCTTGATTTCGCTCAATCAGGGTATTTACCTCACGATGGGTTCGAACATCGGCTCTTGCGTGGTTGCTATTATTGCGGGTATGACTTCTGGTATCAATGCTAAGCGTACTGCCCTTATCCACTTGCTATTCAACTGCTTTGGTGTCTTAGTGTTCCTTATCGCAGCATGGATTATGCACCTTGTTACTTCGGGCACACTCAACTATGGTGTACTATTTGAGTATATGTTCCCTGGCGCACCACAATTGCAGTTGGCTATGTTCCACACTATTTTCAACTGCTGTACGGTAGCTATCATTTTGCCATTGACCAATGCGTTGGTGAATTTGGTATGCAAGGTGATACCCGAGAAACCTTTGGCTGCGGCGGAAGATGCCAACCAACCACACTTCCACTTTGTGGACGATAAGATGTTGCGTACTCCTATCATCGCTGTTAATCAGGTGAAACTAGAGATTGAGAACATGGCTGCTGTGGCTATCCACAATTTCGATTTAGCGATAGATATTATTACGAAAGTGGATTTCGAGAAAATGGATGAGTTCAATACGAATGAGCAACAACTCAACTATCTCAATCGCAATCTCATTCCGTATATTGTGCAGCTCAACAACCTACCTATCAGCGAGGAGGATCATCGCTATTTGGCTACAGCCATTCGCACGATTGGCGATTTGGAGAGGGTAGGTGACTATGCTGTAAATATTACAGAGTATGCCGAGTTATTGAAGAACTTTAATGAGAAATTCTCCAATGATCTTATATATGAAGTTGAGCATTTGCGTGAAACGATTGCTTCGCTCTATCAATCTACGATGAAGGCGTATATGGATCAAGATTTCGCTGCGTTGGACGATGTGAACAAGTACGAGGATGAAGTGGACGATACGGTAGCCACGATTGAGAAACTGCACTTGCAACGCTTGATGGATGGTATCTATCCAGCCAGCGTAGGTCAGGTATATCAAGAGTTTGCATCGGATACCGAGCGTATTGCCGACCACTTCTTGAACGTAGCCAAATCCATCCGCCAACTGCATGTAGGCGAGGATTGATAAAAGGTTATTTTAGAATCACAAAAAAATCGCACCAGTTGGTGCGATTTTTTTTTCTTGCCTTTAGCCTTTAGACTAATAGCCTATAGCCTCAACGCATTACATCATGCCGCCCATACCGCCTGCTGGCATAGCAGGAGCTGGATTCTCCTCCTTGATGTCGGTGATGACACATTCGGTAGTGAGGAACATACCAGCGATGCTGGCTGCGTTCTCCAATGCTACGCGGGTCACTTTGGCTGGGTCAACTACACCCGCTGCCTTTAGGTTCTCATAGATATCCTTGCGTGCATTATAGCCGAAGTCCGCCTCGCCGTTGCGCACTTTATCCACAACCACAGCACCTTCTTTGCCAGCATTGGCAACGATTTGGCGAAGTGGCTCTTCCACCGCGCGACGGATAATCTCAATACCCGTTTGCTCGTCCTCATTCTCGCCTTTGAGGCCTTCAAGAGCCGCTTGAGCGCGGATATATGCCACGCCACCACCTGCTACGATACCTTCTTCAATAGCCGCACGAGTAGCACTGAGCGCATCGTCCACACGGTCTTTCTTCTCCTTCATCTCCACCTCAGAAGCAGCACCTACATTGAGTTGGGCTACACCGCCAGCGAGTTTAGCAAGACGCTCTTGGAGTTTCTCCTTGTCGTAGGTGGACTTGGTGGTAGCGATTTGCACTTTGATTTGTCCCACGCGAGCAGCGATGGCCTCTTTCTCGCCTGCGCCATTGACAATAGTAGTATTATCTTTGTTCACGGTGATGCTCTCTGCTGTACCGAGCATGTCGATGGTAGCAGCTTCGAGTTTGATACCTTTCTCTTCGCTAATAACGGTACCGCCTGTGAGGATAGCGATGTCCTCCAACATCTCTTTGCGACGATCGCCAAAGCCTGGAGCTTTCACAGCGCAAATCTTGAGTTGTGCGCGAAGGCGGTTTACCACCAAAGTGGTCAATGCTTCGCTATCCACATCCTCTGCAATCACGAGCAATGGACGACCGCTTTGTACGGCAGGTTCCAGCACTGGCAGCAACTCTTTGAGGTTGCTAATCTTCTTGTCGTAGAGTAGGATATATGGACGATCCATCTCCACCTCCATCGTCTCGGTGTTGGTCACGAAGTATGGGCTGATATAGCCACGGTCGAACTGCATACCTTGTACCACATCAATGGTGGTATCCATACCTTTGGCCTCGCCAATGGTGATCACACCATCCTTGCTCACCTTGCGCATTGCATCAGCAATGAGTTTGCCAATCTCAGCATCGTTGTTAGCAGATACGGTAGCCACTTGCTCAATCTTATCGAAGTCGTTGCCTACCTCCTCGCTTTGCGCTTTGATATTGGCTACAATAGCGCTCACGGCTTTGTCCATACCGCGTTTGAGGTCCATAGGGTTGGCACCTGCGGTGACATTCTTCAAACCTACACTGACGATAGCTTGGGTGAGAACAGTGGCGGTGGTGGTACCATCGCCTGCTTGGTCGCCTGTCTTGCTGGCAACCTCCTTGACGAGTTGTGCGCCGAGATTCTCTGCTGCGTCTGCGAGTTCAATCTCTTTGGCTACGCTCACGCCATCCTTAGTAATGTGTGGAGCGCCAAACTTCTTGTCGATAATCACATTACGGCCTTTAGGACCGAGAGTTACTTTTACGGCGTTTGCCAATTGGTCAACGCCACGCTTGAGGGCATCGCGCGCCTCAATATTGTATGAAATATTTTTTGCCATAGTTTTCTTAATTATTTATCTTAGCCCACGGATATCACGGATTAACACGGATGCACAACCGTTTAGATGATACGGAGTTTTCGAAGATTAGTGAAAATCAGTGCAATCAGTGGGATGTGTTTTTACTTCAAAATTGCCAAGATGTCGCTTTGGCGCATGATGAGGTATTTCTCGCCTTCGTATTCGAGTTCGGTACCTGCATACTTGCCATAGAGTACGGTGTCGCCCTCTTGGAGGAGCATCTTCTCGTCTTTGGTTCCTTCACCCGTCGCGATTACTTCGCCACGCAGTGGTTTCTCTTTTGCGCTATCGGGAATGATGATACCACCGATAGTCTTCTCTTCTGCCGCCATTGGTTTTACCAATACACGGTCTGCTAATGGTTGGATTTTGCTCATAGTTATAATAGATGTTAAAAAAGTTTTTAAGAGTTTTAAAAGTCTTAAGGGTGGGGTACAAACTTTGTGCCAAATGGGTGTTGGCAGGGCTTGTCTGCCAAAATGTCAGTTAGCTTCACACTTTTCGGAATTGTGCGCCAGTACGCCTTGCCATCTCACCATCGGTGTCATCGCGGTCGCCAATGACGAGGCAGTCTTGGGGTGCAACGCCCATACGCTCTGTTATGATGTGCATGAGTTCAGGGGCAGGCTTGAGTCCGCCCAACAGGGGTGCAGATACCACCCAATCGAATAACTCAGGATTGAGTCCGAGGGTACGAAGTTTCTCTTCTGCATATTCGTAGTCGGACAAAACCACCATTTTCACTCCCTTTTCCTTGCACTCGGCAATAAATGGCATCACCCATTCGCTCAATGGTTGGTATTTGCCTATCATCTTCACCATCAATGGCATATAGCGTTGGTTATACCACTGCTCGGCAATCGTGGCGGAGCAATGCATGCGCGCTGCCATACGCTGAAAATATGTATCATAGAAATGCTTTTCATCATCTTGCCATATGCCTTTCATGCTGGCGCGTGTTGCGCGTTCGGCTTGCATATTGCGTATGTCTAATGGCGCATGAAGCACCATACGCAGCGACAAACCGCGCTTATCGTACAATGTGCCATCCAAATCAAAAATTACCAACTTATAATTTTTCATTCTTCTTCCTCCTCTCCTAAAATAGGTGTCATTTCGTTGGGCAGTCGTTTGGTGGTTGTCACTCCGTACTGCAAGAGCGATTCCAGTCGGCTGGATAGGTTGCCACGCCCTTCGCGCAGTTGTCCGACGCCTTTCTCATAGGTGTTGCGTGCCGTATCTATTTGGCGACCTAATGCGACATAACTCTCTGCAAAACTGGTGTATTTTTCATAAATACCCGCTGCCGCTTTGCGTATGGCTTCGTAGTTTTTCTCTTGTCGGGTGTTCTGCCATGTGAGGAAGATAAGGCGTAGCACTACCATGAGGTTGGTAGGATTGATGATGAGTACGCCTTTCTGGTACGCTTTTGATCCTAAACTGGCATCGTGGTTCATTGCAAGAATATAACTACCCTCGTTGGGCACAAACATGAGCACGATAGGCACGGCATTGTCAACCAGTTTGGCGTAGTTTTTCTTTGCCAGTTCTTCCACATGCTTCCAGATGGATTCGTGATTGGCTTTGATAGCCGCTTTGCGTTGTTCGTCGTCTTCGGCGCCTACATAATCCGAATACGCAGTGAGCGATACTTTGCTGTCGATGATGATGCGTGTGCCGTCAGCGCCTTTGACGATGATATCTGGACGCAGGTTCTTGCCCTCTTCATCCTTGACATTGTCCTGCACAAAGTACTCTTCGCCTTCGCGCAATCCGCTGTCCTGCAGGATATTGGTCAATACTTGTTCGCCCCAGTCGCCTTGCACTTTGCCACGATTCTTGAGGGCATTGGCAAGCGTTTGGGTGGTCTTGTCGCGTGCTTGATCATGCTCAATGATAGTGCGAATACTTTGTGCCAACGATGCGGTGTTCTTGTCGCTGCTCTCTTTGCTTTGGGCAACGAGTTCGCGAAGCAGATCCAGTTCGCGTTTGAGTGGATCAACCACTTGCTGCATATTTTCGGTGTTGGCTTTTTTGAGTTGCTCGGTGCGCTCCTTCATCTCCTTTTCAAAATGCGCACGCATGCTCTCGCGCGCGAGGGCAAGTTCGGTTTGAAAAGCGTGTTGTTGGTTTTCTTTTTCTTGTTGGTGTTGCTCCTTGATATTAGCAATAGTCTGTTCGGCGTTGGTCAGATGGGCAGCAATGGTAGCTTCGCTGCGTGTGAGCATATCTTTTTCTTCGCGCAAGGCACGAATATTGTTCTGCAATAACTGATTTTGTTGTTTCTCATTGCGCACAATCATTACCGCAACAACAGCTGCTGCACCAGCACCCAATAGAAGTCCGAGTAGGATAGGAAGTAGTATTTCCATCGTGTATAAATTGTTTGGTTTTGATTTGCAAAGGTACGAAAAAAAAAGTACATGCGCAAGCGAATGCGCAAAAAATATCTTTTTTGCATAGTTAATAAGGGATAGAAATGGGAGAATTAACTAAAATTGCAGAAAAAACGAACTTCTCTTTGTGTATTTGGAAAATATTTTGTACCTTTGTAGCGTGATTTATTATGCGTAATTTGGTGACAAATATATTTGGTGCATTGCGGATAGGGTGGCGATTATCCGTAGGTTTGTGCATACTCTCCTTATGGGGGTGTAATGCGACGAAATTTGTGCCGCAAGGAGAGTATTTGCTGAATAAAGCCAATGTGAAAGTGGCAGATACCAAGGAAGTGGCTGTATCAGAACTCTCAAACTATCTCCAACAAAAACAAAATACAGAGATTTTAGGATTCTTAAAATTGCAGTTGGGTATCTACAATACAGCCTCGTTAGATACAACCAAATGGACCAGTAAGAATGCGCGCAAGATAGGTGAACCTCCTGTGATTTTTTCGCCAGAACTGACGGATAGGAGTGTAACGCAGCTACAAAAAGCCATGCAAAACAAAGGCTATTTTGCAGCAGTTGTGGACACAACCATGAAGATTAAAGATAGAAAAGTAGATGTAACATACAATATCCAAGCGGGGCAGCCCTATATCATTCGTCGGTACAATGTGGATTTCCGAGAAGATGAGTTGAAACAAGTAGCGCAAAATCAGCGAACAACGCTCATTCATGAGGGTATGCAGTTTGATGTGGATGTGCTTAATCAAGAGCGACAACGCATTGCAAGGAGTATGCGCAGAAATGGTTGCTTCTATTTTGATGAGGAATTGATTCTGTTTGAGGTAGATAGTACGCGTGGCAAACGCCAATTGGATGTAACAATCCGTTTGCAAGATTATGTGGAATCATTGCCTGAATTACAAGAACGAATATTTAAGCATTACACGATTTCTCGCGTATTATTCCACATGGATTATGAAATGGATCGTGTGCCAGAAGGAGAGATCATGTGCATATCTGCTCATGATGGGTATGAGTTCACATGGGTGGGGAGTAAATTGCTCCGAGAAGATGTTTTGAAGAAAAATTGCCCCATTCATCCCGGCGATACATATAATGAGTTTAGGGTAGAAAGAGCCTATAGCAATCTGAATCAGTTGGCTCCAATCAAATATGTAGATATTAGTTTTGATGTGGTGTCGGATACTGAATTGGAGTGCCATATTGTTCTATCACGAAGCAAACTCAACTCCGTATCTGTAGAAGTAGAAGGTACCTATTCTGCGGGAGATTGGGGTATTGCAGTGGGGGCGGGGTATGCCAACCGTAACCTATTTAGAGGGGCAGAGGAATTTACATTGGACGGACGCGCAAGCTATGAATGGCGTCAGAATGGTGGACGCGCCATTGAAGGTAAAGCCACTATGGGATTGAAGTTCTCCAACTCGTTGGCTGTAGATCTGAATTACAACTACCAAAATCGCCCTGACGAATATACGCGTTCGATATTCAATGCCACGCTGCAATATCAATTCAGACAATATGCGCAGCGATTGCAACATCAGTTTCGTATAGCAGATATTAGTTATGTATATCTGCCATGGATTCATCCTGAGTTTAGTGATAAGTTCTTGCAGTCCACCAATATACTGAAGTATTCGTACGAAGACCATTTTATTGTTGGTTGGGGTTACTCAGGTAGTTACTCATCGTTTAGTTCGCGTAATCCTTATCGCTCTTACACCAATGTCAATTACAATGTAGAAACGGCAGGCAACTTGATGCTGGGATTGGCTTCTATCTTTAAGTTCCCGACCGATGATGGTGGTAAATACACCCTGTTTAATACGCGTTTTGCTCAATTCGCAAAGGCTGATGTATCGTTTACTTATCATCAGATATTCAATCCTTCGCATCGTTTGGTATATCATGCCGATGTGGGAGTGGCAGTGCCTTATGTCAATTCGGAGGCGGTGCCTTTTGAGAAACGCTATTTCGCAGGTGGCTCTAATAGTGTGCGTGGCTGGACGGCTCGCAGTTTGGGACCTGGAGGGTATCGCGGAGTAGGGAGTCTGATTGATTTTAATAACCAGTCTGGAGATATTCGCTTGAACCTTAATGTGGAATATCGTGCCAAAGTGTGGTCGTTTATTGAGTTGGCTGCTTTCGTGGACGCTGGTAATATCTGGACGATTTTTGATTATGAGACCCAGCCGCATGGCAAGTTCCATTGGAATGAGTTCTACAAGCAAATCGCTTTGGCGTATGGTGTGGGTGTGCGATTGGATTTCTCGATCTTTGTCTTCCGAGTGGATTTTGGTGTGAAGCTGTACGACCCAAGTCGCTTGTATGACCAATGGGCTGGTACACAGTGGCGTACGGTGCCTAATGGACTGAATTGGAAGGAGGACATGACATTCCATTTTGCGATTGGGTATCCGTTCTAAAACTGAAAACGAAAAGGTTAAAGTGTTGGAGAAATGTTGCATAGAAGGTGTGATTGAAGCGGGTTGCGATGAAGCTGGACGCGGACCATTGGCAGGCAGTGTGTTTGCCGCGGCGGTGGTGTTGGATGCGGGTTTGCTGGAGAAGGAAGAACACCGCGAGTGGCTCTCAATGCTCAACGATAGCAAGCAACTCACCGACAAACAGCGCCAATACTTGCGTCCGATGATAGAGCAATACGCCACGGCGTGGGCAGTGGTCGAAGTCACGGCAGAAGAGATAGATAGAATCAATATCCTCAACGCCTCTATTACGGGTATGCAGCGCGCTTTGGATAAACTGCCTATCACGCCCCAACATATCATCGTGGACGGCAACAAATGGCGACCTTATATCCCCGAAGGGCAAGTGCTGGAGATTCCAGCGCGTACGGTGGTCAAAGGCGATGGCAAGTATCTGTCTATAGCGGCAGCGAGCGTGCTGGCAAAGACTTATCGCGATGAATATATGTTGCGTTTGCACGAGGAATACCCGCAGTATCATTGGGATACGAATATGGGCTATCCCACCAAAGCGCATTACGAAGCCATTCGGAAGTATGGCATCACGCCCTACCACCGCAAGACTTTTAAGTTGATGAAATAAAAAAAGGGAACTATATACGAGTTGACACTGATTTTATTTTTACGACAATTAAAGTCAATTTGGATGTCAATTATCGTCAATTCAAGGATAAGTTTTGTTTTTGCTCTAATGAAATGCAGCTTTGCCGCATTTGGAGAGCAAAAAAAAAATGATAATGACAGCAAGTGTCAACAGGTATATAAATCCCTAAAAAAATATAAGGATTAAAACTTTTTAAACATTTATAATAACAATGGCAATTTTTGTAAAAAAGGAGGGCGAACCTCGTAAGAAAATGGGCTGCTTAGGCAAAACCCTGATTGGTATTGGTGTGTATTTTGGTATTTGTTTCCTTTTTGGTGCGTTGATGGGCGATATGATGTCCACGCCTGCCACCAAATTGGAGGAGAATACCATCTATCGTATTGATTTGAAAGGCATTTTAGTGGAACAAGCTGCAGAGGAGAATCCTTTGGATGCCATTATGGGCGAGATGTATGGTCAAACAACTACTACCGTTGGATTGAATGACCTGCTCAGCAATATCGCTTTGGCGAAGGATAACGACAAGGTGTTGGGTATCTACCTCAAAGGCGGTATGCTTGCTGCTGAACCTGCTTCAGCAAAGGCGATTCGTGATGCGTTGCTTGACTTTAAACAATCGGGTAAGTTTATCATTGCTTATTCAGATACTTATACGCAAACCAACTACTACATTGCTTCCGTAGCAGATAAAATATTCTTCAATCCAGTAGGCACATTGAATTGGGACGGCTTGAGCGCACAGAAACAATACCTTACCCGTCTTTTTGAGAAGATTGGCATTGAGATGCAAATCCTTAAAGTGGGTACTTTCAAGTCGGCTGTAGAGCCATACTTCCGCACTTCGATGTCGGAGGCAGACCGCAAACAAACCGAACAATACCTCACAGGTATCTGGAGCGAGATGAAAACGGCAGTAGGACAAAGTCGTCAAATCACTCCTGAGCAATTGCACGCTTATGCCGATGAGTGCATGTCGCTGCAACCACAAGAGAAATACCTGACATATAATTTAGTGGACTCGTTGGTATATATCCAAGAGATGGATAGCATTTTGCGCACCTATGCGGGCACCAAAGACTACAAACAACTGTCAAATAGCAAGATGACCAATGTAGAGCGCAACAAGGTGGTAGCAACAGACAAGGTGGCAGTTCTCTATGCCGAAGGTGCTATTGTGGACGAAGGCAATGAGGGTATTGTAGAGGGTAAGATGCTGAAAACCATCAAGAAAATCTATAAGGACGACGATGTGAAGGCGGTAGTCTTCCGTGTGAATAGTCCTGGTGGTAGTGCCGATGCGAGCGAGCAGATTTGGCATGCGATGAAGATGTTGCAAGACAAGGGTCTGCCTGTAGTGGTTTCTATGGGTGATTACGCAGCGTCAGGTGGTTATTATATCTCTTGCAACGCTGATTATATCTACGCTGAGCCTACTACACTGACTGGTTCAATCGGTATCTTTGGTACTGTACCAAACCTGAGTAAACTCCGTGAGAAAGTAGGTTTGGATATTGATGGTGTATCCACCAACAAACATGCTGCTTTGACTACCAATGCTGTTTTCAAAGGTATGAACCCACAGGAGATGGCGCTCATGCAAAAAATGGTAGAGCGTGGTTATGACCTCTTTACCCGTCGTTGTGCTGATGGTCGTGGAATGACCCAAGATGAGATCAAGAAGATTGGTGAGGGTCGTGTTTGGCTTGGCAAAGACGCCTTGGAGATTGGCTTGGTGGACGGTTTGGGCAATATCGACGATGCAGTTGCGAAAGCTGTAGAGTTGGCAGCGTTGGGTGAGTATCAATTGGTTAGCTATCCAGAGAAGACCGACCCAATCCAAGAGATGCTCAAAATGTTTGACACTACAACCCCAGAGGAGCGTCTGGTGATGAAGGTGCGCGAGTTTGCTTCCCAACCACGCATTATGGCATTGATGCCAGAAGTGACAATCCAATAATATTGTAGCAATGAAGTTCTTTCTGACCCCTCTCTCGTGGCTTTATGCTTTTGGCGTATGGGTACGCAATGTCCTATACGATGACCGCGTGCTGCCCTCTTATAAAGTGGATGTGCCAACCATAGCGATTGGCAATCTGGCAGTAGGTGGTACGGGCAAAACGCCTATGACGGAGTACCTAATCCGTTTGCTGTCACCCAAGTATAAGGTGGCAGTCCTGTCGCGAGGGTATGGCAGAAAGACCAGCGGATTTCGTTTAGCCAACGAGCATGATACCGCCAAGACGATTGGCGACGAGCCTATGCTGATTCACACCCACTTCCCAGATATTCCTGTGGCAGTGTGTGCGGATAGGGTGCAGGGTATCAGGCAGTTGCAGCATATGATACCTGATTTGCAATGTGTGATTTTGGACGATGCCTATCAACATCGCAAACTGCGTGCGGGCTTCTATATTCTGCTCACTTCGTATGATAACTTATATGTGAATGACCATATGTTGCCACGCGGTACGCTGCGCGATTTGCCTGCGGAGAGTGCGCGTGCCAACGCGGTGGTTGTTACTAAGTGCCCAAGGACTATGCAGCCCATTGACCGCCGTATTGTGAGCAATAGTTTGCGCTTGGCATCGTATCAGCATTTGTATTATTCTTCTATCGGTTACGAAGCACTGCAACTGTCATCTACTCCTTTGCTGGTGGCAGGTATAGCTAATCCTAAGCCGTTGCTTGAACACCTGCAACAACAGTTCCCAGAGACCGAATTGCTGGCGTTTGCCGACCATCGTTCGTTTAGCAGGAGCGATATACGGCTAATATTGAGCAAGGCGGAAGGGTATGAACATGTGGTGACAACCGAAAAAGACTATATGCGTATGCTGCAAACACCATTGGTAGAGGCCTTGGGCGATAAATTGCATGTTCTGCCTATTCAGACTGATTTGGGCATTGACCAAGAGGCCTTTAATCGCCAAGTCCTGCTGTATGTCAGCGAGAACAACCGCACCACGCTAAACAATTCTACACCACTCTAAACAAAACAACACTACATAATATGAATATCCTATCGCTATTAAGGCGTTTCATTCCGCCATACAAATGGCAAGTGGCAGCAAACTTGTTCTTTAATGTGCTATCCACCATATTATCGCTGTTCTCGTTTGCCACTATTATTCCTGTCTTGCAGATTCTTTTTGGATTATCGGAGGGTACCTCTGCATACATGCCTTTGGGGGAGGCTGCTACGATGAGCGACATGCTGGATATTCTGAAAAATAATCTCTACTATTTCCTGCAAACGCAGATTGAGATACGCGGTGCACAGTCCGTGTTGCTGCTCTTGGGTGCATGTTTGGTGCTGCTAACGGGCTTTAAGTGCCTCACAGCTTGGCTTGCCAACTATTTTATGGTGCCTATACGCACGGGCGTACTGCGCGACCTGCGCGCGCAGTTGTATAAGAAGGTGGTCAGTCTGCCTATCGGTTTCTTTACTGAAGAGCGCAAAGGCGATGTCATGTCGCGCATGACCAACGATGTGAATGAGGTAGAGGCGAGTATCATGTCCACACTGGATATGCTATTCAAGGACCCTATTATGATTCTGGTCTATCTCATCACGCTCTTTACTATCTCGTGGCAACTGACGCTGTTTGTGTTGGTGTTATTGCCTGTGGCGGGGTTGTTGATAGGTCGTATCGGTCGTTCGCTCAAACGCGCTTCTACCAAAGGACAGGAGCAAAATGCTGAGATCCTCACCCAGATAGATGAGACCTTGGGCGGTTTGCGCGTGGTAAAGGCGTTTAATGCCGAGAGCAAACTGATAGTGCGTTTCCTCCATCTCATCAATGCCACACGAGCAACATTCAACCGTATCAATCGCCGCTACTATTTGGCGCACCCAGTATCGGAGTTCTTCGGTACGGCACTCATTGCTATTCTCCTGTGGTTTGGCGGTACGCTGATTTTGGGTGACCACTCTTCGATTGATGCCGCTACATTCATCTATTACCTTGTGATTTTCTATTCCATCATCAATCCAGCCAAGGACCTCAGCAAAGCCACTTATGGCATACGCCGTGGTATGGCATCGCTGGAGCGAATAGATAAGATACTTAATACTGAAAGCAATATTCGCATGGCGAAAAATCCAAAACAAATAGCAGATTTTCAGTCGGTTATTCGCTATGAAGATGTTTGCTTCTCGTATCAGGCAGATCGCCCTGTGCTCAAGCATATCAATCTGGATATTAAGAAGGGTCAAACCATTGCGTTGGTAGGGCAATCGGGTAGCGGAAAGACTACGATGGCGGACCTGCTACCACGATTTTATGATACTACGGCAGGTCGTATCACTATTGACGGGGTAGATATTCGTGATGTGAAAACATATGACCTGCGTGCGCTGATGGGTAATGTGAATCAAGAGGCGATTCTATTCAACGACACTTTCTACAACAATATCACTTTTGGTGTAGAGTCAGCAACGATGGAGGAGGTGCGTCATGCAGCTCGTATAGCGAATGCCGATGACTTCATTATGGCTACCCCCGACCAGTATCAAACGACGATTGGCGATCGTGGTTCGCGTTTGAGCGGTGGACAACGCCAGCGTATCTCCATTGCGCGTGCGATATTGAAGAACCCTCCGATCTTGATCTTGGACGAGGCCACTTCTGCTTTGGATACAGAATCCGAGAAACTGGTGCAAGAGGCATTGGAGAACCTGATGAAGGACCGCACCACCTTAGTGGTGGCTCACCGTTTGAGCACTATCCGCAATGCCGACCTTATTTGTGTGCTGCATGAGGGGCAAATAGTAGAACGAGGCACGCATGAGGAATTATATGCTCTCAATGGTTACTACCGCAAACTCATTGATATGCAGCAAGCTAATTAACTAAAAAAGAGAGAAGGCAGCGCCTTCTCTCTCTTTTTTTAGTTCTAATTGTTTATTATTCCTCTGTGTTCATATCCAAGCATGTTTCTGCTGTGGAATGTGTAGTCTTTTTGTAAGTTGCACTTGCCTCGTTATCAAAAATTTGAGCCAATTTCACAGCAGCTTGTACGGTTTCTACCAAGTGTTTTTCGGTTCCCCATACATAAACTACTTCTTCACCTTCTGTGCTGGAGAGGGTGTACATCCAACAAGCCATTGTAGTGTCATCCAATTTACTTGGATCAACTTGCATTACATCTTTTTGACAACCAGTCAAACCAACTGCAAATACGCACGCGAGTGCAATAACGATTTTTTTCATTGTAATAAAATTTTATGGTTAATATTTGATTTGTAGAGCAAAGGTACTACTTTTTCATATATAAACCAAATATTTCTTAAAGATTGAATACTTTTTGTTAACAAATCGTCATTTTCCACCCACCAATTTCTTGATTTCACTTAGTTTGTTGAGTGCCTCCAGTGGGGTCAAGTTGTTTATATCCAATGTCTTGACCTCATCGCGTATCTGCTCCAGTACGGGGTCATCCAGCTGGAAGAAACTGAGCTGCATACCTTCGGGTGCAGTGATTGTGGCTTTGCCGCTACCGATTTCCGATACCCGTTTCCCGCTTCCTGTTTTCGGATTTTCGCTTCCCGCTTCCCGATTCCTTGCTCCTTGTTCGAGGTCAGAAAGAATGTGGTTGGCGCGTTGTACGATGGACGATGGCATACCTGCCAGTTTGGCGACATGGATACCAAAACTATGCTCTGAACCGCCACGAACCAGCTTGCGCATGAAGATGATTTTGTTGTCCACCTCGCGCACGGATACATTGTAGTTGCGGATACGCGAGAAGTTCTTTTCCATCTCGTTGAGTTCGTGGTAGTGGGTAGCAAAGAGTGTTTTGGCGTGTCCTCTATTCTCGTGGATATATTCCACAATCGCCCATGCGATACTGATACCGTCGTAGGTGCTGGTACCTCGTCCTAACTCGTCGAAGAGCACCAGACTGCGTTCGCTGAGGTTATTCAATATACTGGCTGCCTCGTTCATCTCGACCATAAAGGTACTTTCGCCCACCGATATATTGTCGCTTGCGCCCACGCGCGTGAAGATCTTGTCCACCACACCGATGCTGGCACTCTCTGCGGGTACGAAACTACCCATCTGTGCCATCAGCACAATCAGTGCCGTCTGGCGGAGTAGGGCGGACTTACCCGCCATGTTGGGTCCTGTTAGGATGATGATCTGTTGGCCGTTGTTGTCCAGTAGCACATCGTTGGGCACATATTCTTCGTCCAGCGGTAATTGCTTCTCGATGACGGGGTGACGACCTTGGCGAATATCAATCACCAGACTATCATTGATGTCAGGACAGATATATCGATTCTCTACGGCTACGGTGGCGAAGCTCATCAAGCAATCCAGTTGCGCAATGACAGCAGCATTCTGTTGCATTTGTGCCACATAGTCGGTCATCGCCAACATCAGTTCGGTGTAGAGGCGATTCTCTATTGTCTGAATCTGGCTTTCTGCGGTGAGTATCTTCTCTTCGTATTCTTTGAGTTCTTGGGTGATATAGCGCTCTGCGTTCACCAGTGTCTGTTTGCGAATCCATGTTTCTGGCACTTGGTCGCGGTAAGTGTTGCGCACTTCTAAGTAGTAGCCAAAGACATTGTTGTAGCCAATTTTCAGGCTGCTGATACCCGTGGCTTCCACTTCGCGTTGCTGCAGTTGCAGCAGGTAGTTCTTGCCATTGGTTTGTATATCGCGCAGTTCGTCCAGTTGTGCATCGATGCCCCGTGCAAAGACATTCGGTCTGCCTTGTACAGAGGGTGGGTCTGGCACCAGTTCGCGCTCGATGCGTTCGCGTATCTCGGTGCAGAGCGATAGTTGTTCGCCGAGCAGGTGTAGGTATGGGGTGTCTGTTGCCTGCTGGCATACTTCTTTGATGGGCGCAATAGATAGTAGAGCGCGGCTAAGTTGGCGTATCTCGCGGGGCGTGATGCGTCCTGTGGACACTTTGCTCACGATGCGCTCCATATCCTGAACATGTTGGAGGTTCTCACGAATAATCTCGCGATGTTCGGGGTGACGGAATAGGTACTCCACCACCATTTGTCGGTTGCGTATGGGGCGCACCTCTTTCAGCGGGAATGCCAACCAGCGATGGAGTAGGCGACCGCCCATAGGGGTGATAGTTCGGTCAATGATATTGTAGAGCGTGATACTATTCTCTCGTTGTCCGCTGAGCAGTTCCAGATTGCGAATGGTGAAGCGGTCCATCCATACATACTTGTCCTCTTCGATGCGGCTCAGGTGCTGGATATGTCCTGTTTGCAAGTGCTGAGTAGCATCCAAGTAGTGCAGGATAGCACCTGCGGCTATCACGCCTTGTGGCAGGTTGTCCACACCAAAACCCTTGAGGTTCTGCACATTGTACTGTTTGGTGAGCCGTTCGTGTGTAGCGGTAGGGCTCATCATCCAGTCATCCAGTTCGAAGGTGAAGTATTTATTGCCAAACTGCTCTTCGAAATCGCGTTTCTTTCCGCGTAGGAACAGCACTTCTTTGGGTGCGAAGTTCACCAGCAGTTTGTCCACATAGTCGGCTGTGCCTTCTGCTACCAAATATTCGCCTGTAGAAATATCCAAAAACGCTACGCCTACTGCTTGTTTTCCCCATTGTATGCAGGCGAGCCAAGTGTTTTCGCGTTGTTGTAGTGTAGTTTCTGAATAACTCACACCAGGGGTGACCAATTCGGTTACACCGCGTTTTACGAGTTTCTTGGTCAGTTTAGGGTCTTCTAATTGGTCGCAGATAGCCACGCGCAAGCCAGCGCGTACCAGTTTGGGGAGATAGGTGTCCAACGCATGGAAGGGGAAACCCGCCATCTCCAGCGCTTTGACTTCTTTGCTTGCACCATTGCTGCGATGGGTGAGGGTGATATTGAGTATCTTGCTTGCGCGAACTGCGTCCTCCGCGTATGTCTCATAGAAGTCGCCACAGCGAAACAGCAATACCGCATCGGGGTATTGGTTCTTAATCTCGCGAAACTGTCGCATCATTGGTGTATCACCAGTATCAATCTTTGCCATAAAGTTTCAAAATAGGCTGCAAAGTTATACATTTTTTTTGAGATACGCAAGAAAAGACCGAATTAAGATGCGTATTTTTTGTAGTTTTTCTTGCACAATCCAAAATAATTCACTACCTTTGCACCCGTAATTAGCTCACGCTTGGGATTATGTCTTTTGGGTGGGGTGGTTGCAGACATAATAAAGGCGTCAAATACGCTTTGTTCTTGGCTAATTGGAACCTGGAAAATTCTATAAGTACTCAAGACATTGCAGCATTTTGATCTCCTCGGGGTATGTATTCCCATATTCGTACACACTGTAGATAGGTGTGTGCGTGTGCGTACATATCAGCGTGGGCTTCGGTGTTGCTAGTTCTAGTACTAAGGCAATTCCAGGGCCTCAATTAGCGGAACAGCAACAGTGCAGTCCCGCTTTTTTTGTACAAATGCAACGCGTTTGTATTGAAAGCGGAGCAGCATTTAAGCTGACAACCGCTTTTTTTGTATGCGTATTCAAAAATCAACAAACATAAATCAAATAATTAATCAACGGAGTAAGCCGAAAATCCGATAAAGAGTAGGCAAGAAAGATAAAAAGTTATGAAAAGAGTTAATTTTTTATGGCTACTATTTAGCGTAGTATGCTGTTTTGGATTAATGTCATGTAAAGATGTAAATGAACCTGACAATCCAAATGCAAACAAAGATTTTGTATATACAAAAACTGGTATGTATGTAGGCATTACTGGTTTTAGTAACGCAATTAAATTTTATGGTAGTGATGACGGGCGTTATCAAATATTGAGCAATTCGAAACCTTATGAATCATTTATTAATGGACTATCTATGGGCGATGCTACAGTATTGTATTATGCTGTAGATAATAATCTTTCTTACTTGGAAAAATGCGCTTTCCCAGAAGATGTATCCAGTGTTTCCATTATTACTTTTACGGATGGATTAGACCAAGGTTCTCGTGCGTTAGACAAACAAGACCAAAATAATAGTTATACTGCTAATAGTAAATCCTATGTTGAAGCAATTGCTGAAAAACTACAACGCATAAAAGTAAATAATCTTCCTATCAACGCTTATGCAATTGGTGTTCGTGGTAGTGATGTACGAGGTGATGCTGTTGCAACTTTTGAAAATAACCTATTGAAACTTTCGAGTAGTAAGGAGAATGCAATGCAGGTTTCCAATATGGATGAAGTAAATGCTAAGTTTGAAGCTATTGCCAAATCACTATATTCCAAGACGGAAACGCATTCTTTGACAATAACAATCCCTATGCCATCGGAAAATGAAAAAGAGCGTTTTACATTTGATGATGTGACAGATCCTACAAAATCCACATGTTATTTGGAGGGCGTGTATGCAAATGGTGCCTTGAACGATATTAAATATGTTGGTTGTCAGAGTTCAAGTGGAGCAAAGGTGTTAGAAACTAATGCAGGAGGTGTTAAGATACAATTTCTGTTCGAGAACTTTACCGACTTAAAAGGAAATGCAATATCTACTACCAAGATGCAGCAATGGCATATGGAAGAAGGTGTTGCTACTTGGACACGAAACTCCGAGTTTAAACCGACAGAATCAATTAATGTAGAAGAGAAGCGTACCAGTGCTGTAGTTATGTTGATTTTGGACTGTTCATCTTCTCTTGGAGCATTCGATTTTGCAAAAGTTAAATCGGCAGCTGTAAACTTTGTAAAAACTCTTGCTGGAGAAGCGACTTCAAAAGAACCCGATACTCCAGATAATCCTGACACTCCAGATAATCCTAACAATCCTGATAATCCGAATCCTAATACAGGTTTAACATATAATGTGACCGTTCCAGCGGGAACGAATGCATGCTATATTGCAGGTGCAATGAATGGTTGGACACAACAAGAAATGACAAAAGTTGATGACACTCACTACACTATTACTATCGCTGAGGCTACTATTGATATGGAGTATATGTATTGTTCAGGTCCGAGTTGGGACTATGTAGAAATAATAGATAGAAATCGTGTTTATTCTGAAAATGATGTTGTTACAGCATGGAAAGCGATTTACAATCCTAATGAAATACCTACTGATATAACATATAATGTAACTGTACCAAATGGAACTTATACATGCTATATTGTCGGTGAGATGACCAATTGGGACTTTCAAGAGATGACAAAAGTAGATGACACTCACTATACTATTACTATTGCAGATGCTACCACCGCTATGAAATATCTATATTGTTCAGGTCCAAGTTGGGACTATGTAGAGAGAACTACAAATGGAGGAACTGTAACGGAGCGTACCTGTTCTGCAAATGATGTTGTTGAGGCATGGGCTGCTGTTTACATTCCTGAAGGTGGTAACGAAAATCCAAATACACCGAACATTCCAGAAGGCGCTATTGTATTATTTGATGCGGATGTAGATAACGAAGGAGTTGGAACAGATTCTAACAATGCTACTGCGTATAGCCTAACAAAGGATGGCGTTACTATGACAGTTTCCAGTGGTATTTTGGGTACTTATAACAATGAGAATCACTATCGTGTTTACAAACACCAGACTCTTACTCTTACTTCTACTGCAGGTAATATCGTTGAGGTAGAGTT
>JAZNRY010000040.1:0-9448 GCA_045590995.1 Paludibacteraceae bacterium
GTAGTTACATTTAATAAAAACTTTACCATTCTTTCACATATGAAACCTCTATATATTATAGGGGTGCTGAATATTGGTGATTTTGGAGAGTAAAATGGTATATACAACACGCGGGAAGTGTAGTGTTTACTATGCTTCCCGCGTGAGTGTGTTTTTTTTGAAAAAAGTTTTCGCGCGCTGAAAAATCGCTTGCGATTAATCGTTTGAGCCCATTGGGCGAGATAAGACGATTGAGCCGAAAAATGTAATTCAAGCAGTTTTAGACTGCAAAAGTGTTATTTTTACAAAAAAAATACTTTTCACAATCTTTTTATTAAAAATATTTGCACCATTGAAAGTTTTTTTGTACTTTTGCGGCAAATTTAACTTTCAAAAGTAAAATCTTACATATTAATTTCACTTTTAAGAGTTAAATATGTAGTATCTTTTAACATTCAAAAGTAAAAACATGGAACAATTAATTACTTATTTCCACAGATTGCTAAAGCGATATTCGCAATTTGGTCAGATGCGTTATTTATACGATGAAATCAATTGGGCTAATCGTTTGATTTTAATTCGTGGTCCCAAAGGGGCTGGAAAAACAACAATGATTATGCAGCATATTCAGCGAACATTTCCTGATAAAAATAAAGTTTTATATTGTTCTGTTGATCATATGTGGTTTGCTTCCCATACTTTGGTTGATTTAGCTGAGTACGCCTATACACACGGAATAAGTCATTTGTTTCTTGATGAGATCCATAGGTATGATAATTGGGCACAGGAGTTGAAAAATATTTACGATTCCTATCCAGATATTCATGTTGTTGTAACAGGTAGTAATGCTTTGGACATTATTCGTCAGGTATATGATCTATCACGCCGTTGTCGAGTATATACAATGCATGGATTAAGTTTTCGCGAGTACCTTAAACTGGAAGGAATTGCAGATTTGCCAAGCTACTCATTGGAAGATATTGCAACTCGTCATTTGGATATATGTCGCGATATTACGATTCAAAAGGACATCAAGGTGCTGCTTCATTTTGAGCAGTATGTAAAAGAAGGATACTATCCATTTTATCGCGACGACACAACGAATTATAACGATCGACTGAGCCAGGTGATTGATACCATCATCTTCAATGAGATTCCTGCTGTCTCTAATTTAGAATATGAGTCTGTATATAAGGTAAAACCACTATTGGCAATTTTAGCGCAGCAAAATCCATATACATTAAATATCTCATCGCTCTGCAAGTCGCTTACCATATCACGGAATGTACTACTCAAATTGATTGATATGTTGGATAAGGCAGCATTGATACGCCGTTTGTATGCTGATTCTGAGAGTTGGGGACAAATCAACAAGCCAGAGAAAATATTATTTGAGAATACTAACTTAATGTATGCGCTATCGCCCAATGCAGATGTGGGTACATTGCGTGAAACATTCTGCGCTTCCATGTTAGTCAAGGGCTATAAGATATCCATGCCACAAAAGGGAGATATTCTTGCAGACAATCACTATCTATTTGAGGTTGGGGGTAAGAATAAGAATCACAAGCAAATTGCAAATATCCCTAATAGTTATGTTGTAGCAGACAATATAGATATTGGTTTCGAAAACAAGATACCTCTTTGGCTCTTTGGATTTTTATACTAATCGTATTTTACTTTATTCACATATATATAGCAAGCGGGAAGTGTAGTGTTTTCTATGCTCCCTGCGTGAGTGTATTTTTTTTGAAAAAAGTTTTCGTGCGCCGAAGAATCGCTTGCGATTAATCGTTCAAGCCCATTGGGCGAGATAAGACGATTGTGCCGAGTTCAACTGTTAGGTCGCTTTCAAGTTTCCCACAGGCTACGCAATCACTTCGCGACTACTGTAGCATATCTGTGTCCTATTTGTGTCATAGCGGTGGGGGAATTGCTCGGCTTTATTTTCTGGCTAATTTGTAACAAAATGTGACTATAGGATATTATGGCTTTAGGTAAAAATCGTCTTTATATGAGTTGTATGGCTCTTCAATCTTTAATTGCTCTTGGAGTTTTATTAGTTCATCTCCTAAGATATCATCTGTTATTGATGTATAATAAGTTCCAACGATACCATCATTTAAGAAAATTGCAGTTACTATTCCAGTGTCAATACTTCCATCTAATCCGAGAATATCTATATCAAGTTTATCGATATGGTTTACACTAAATTCGTCTTCTCCGTCTTTTTGGATTGTTATATTTACACCTTTCCAATCTTTCTCATTTTCATAAACTCTTATAGTGTACGAACCGTGTGAACCATTGACTCTTTTCGTTAGAGATGGTATTAATTCCCCAAAAATTTCTGTACCAATATTTTTTGTGGTTGGGATGTGACTGTAATCTTTTTCATCTTTTGGGATATGAAAATTACCCAAAGGTGATATGAGTATATTATCTGTACGTGATGTTTTTTGAATATTAGATTTGTTGTATGGATGTTCTACAAGTGCGTTAATATATCTTGTTAAGGTAGGGTCTATTAGTGAATAAGCTTTATTATCACTTTTGTTTGTTGCTTTTACTTGTAGAATATTCAGCGGACCTTCTTTAACACCATTCAGAGAGAGTACATATAATTCCCTATTTGCAATGCTATTGACTGTAAATGTTACATAATTTCCTTTATTGTCCGCTGGTACTTCTAATTCGATTTTGTCAAAACTATCAAGTTTACCTTCCGAATTTATTGCTTGAATATAAAATGGTATGCCGCTTTGAGTTACAATTTTTTCTATTAGTAACGTTATTTCGTTATTTTGTACTTGTACGGTCGCAGGAAGAGTACTTAATTCGTTATTTTGTACTTGTACGGTCGCAGGAAGAGTACTTAAAAATGCTTTCGCAGCTTCATTTCCCTGTGCAGCTGCTTTTTCATACCATTTTTTAGCTTCCTCATAGTCTTGAGTAACGCCAGTGCCTTCTGCATAGCAATGACCCAATTTATATTGCGCATCTGCATCACCTTGCTGTGCTGCTAAGCGATAGTATTTTACTGCTTCGGTATAGTCTTGAGTAACGCCATAGCCGTTATAATAGCAATTACCCAAATTATATTGCGCACTCGCATCACCTTGCTGTGCTGCTAAACGATAGTATTTTACCGCTTCGGTATAATTTCCTTCGATATAGTTGCGATTACCTAATTGGAGATAGGTTTCTGCAGTAGCACTGCTTGATTGTCCCCAGAGAATGGTGGTGGCAACTAAAGCCACAACGAGAGTTAATGAATTTCTCATAATAGATTGATTTGAAGGGTTGATATTGTTGCTTGTTTTATTTGTCACTGCTATACATAAATAAAAGCGTGCGTTTTCGTTCGCTCATTTGACATTTTGAGGTCTTCGACTACCTATATTCTTCAAATTTACGCACAGAAAACTCACGCCGATAACGTGAGCGTACATAAAACCGTGCTTGAGTAATTAATGATTCCTAAAAGTGTCGAAGTTTCAGGGCATCAAGTTTGGCTTATAACGCTATATTAAATATGTCGGGCAACGAATCGTTGCGGGTTAACTATAAACTATAAGTGATGATTTATGAATTTTGAATTATGAATTAGGAGTTGGGTGGGTTAGAAGTCACCAGACCAGCCATGCCCTAAGTCCCAATGCTCATCATAGACAAACTCAAAAAATGGCAATGCAAAGTGCTGATTGATCAACTCTGTCAACTCGTCTTGTATATCTTCCGCCCACTTGCCAACAAAAACAATGAACTTATCAATATTCCATGCAACACGACCTCGAGGTATCATCGTATAATCTCCCGTGAAACGAGTGGGTTTATGCGATGCCAAAGCACGGAAATAGTGCTCTTTCCATACTTGACGATGCAATTTAGGATAATTGATAAAAGGTAATCCCTTATTAGCTGCCTCCTCAATCATCTTTGGTGTCAGCTCTTTCTTATACACACCAAAGAACTCGTGTTCTTGAGGGTCATACCAAAAGATACCCACTGAAGGCATCTCCTCATCAAAGGATTTCATGCTCGCCATTTGAGCTTTTTTCTGTTCTGGTGTTAAAGTTGTCATATTGTATTCATTAGAACATCGCGCGGATTCTAACTGCTATTTTTATGCAAAAAGTCAAAGTATTTTGACCTTTGCGGTGCAAAGGTAGTGTTTTTTTTTGATATGTGCAAGAAAATGGCATTTTTTTCGCCATTTATTAGTTTAGTATACGGCACTGAGTGCCTACTGTTTGGAACTTAGAAAGAAGGTAATCTTAATAAAAGTACTTTTTTGGTGTAGCCAACCACTCCTGCTTTTAGACATAAAATTGACAATCGCAAGTAACAAAAAACGAATTAAAAAATAATTTACAATTATTTATTTGCACGATTCAAAAAAAAGTAGTACCTTTGCAAGGTATTTTGGAAAATACGGGCAAATTGAAACAAAACATAATAAACAACTTTATACATTAACCCGACTGAGGATAGAGGAACAGGAATAAGTACTCACCCCATCCGAAGTCACAAAAAATCTAAAAAACAATGAAACCAACTCACATTGAGCATCTTGGAATCGCTGTAACAAGTTTGGAAGAGGCAATGCCTTTCTTCGAGTTCTTAACTGGTGGTAAATGCTACTCTATCGAAGAGGTAGCTGACCAAAAAGTAAAAACCGCTTTCTTCAAAGTAGGTGAAGTAAAAATCGAGCTTCTTGAGGCAACTAGCCCAGAGTCTTCTATCGCAAAATTCATCGAGAAGAACGGTGGTCGCGGTGGTATTCACCACGTTGCATTCAACGTTGATAGCGTAGAAGAGGCATTGGCAGAGGCAGAGGCAGCTGGCATCCAACTCATCGACAAAGCTCCACGCAAAGGCGCTGAGAATCTCATGATCGCATTCTTGCACCCAAAATCAACCAAGGGTATTCTTACAGAACTTTGCCAACAACCTTGTTGACAATAGTTCGTTATAGGCCTGCGGCGTTATAGGTCTTTTAGACGTTATAGGTCTCCGACGTTTTAGGTCTTCGACATTATCAAGTTATAAGTCCTGCGGACATTTGAAGTAAACATTAACGCGAAGCAAAACAACGCAAAGCTTACAACCCAACAACGCGGCGAAGCCGCTTAAAACGCAAAGCAACCATGATGGTATATTATTACGAAGATTTGCAAATTTGGCAGCAAGCACGCGAACTCTCAAAACGAGTATATGCTTGTATGCAGAATGTGGCAGATTATGGATTCCGCAGTCAAATTCAACGAGCAGCGGTTTCAGTAATGAATAATATAGCAGAGGGGTTCAATCGGAGTAAATATACAAAAGACAATAAATCGTTTCTCAATTTTCTGTCCATTTCATATGGATCGTGTGGAGAAGTAAAAAGTATGTTGTATTTGGCAGAGGACTTAAATTTCCTTAATGCAGATGAAGCGTGTGAGTTACGCAATCTATGTATCAGCATAGAACGCAAAATAGATGCTTTGACCACAAATCTCAAAGAAAATGATAAACCAAAGTAAACGATAACGTCGCTTGCGACAAAATAACGAAAATAACAAAAACAACGTTCGCTTGCGAACAAATAACGTAAAACAAAAGAAATGGATACAACAAAATTGCAAAAACTGATTGACAACCGCGTGAAAGCAGCAGCTGGTGGCGGTGAAGCAGCAGTAGAAAAACATCACGCTAAAGGCAGTTACACTGCTCGTGAGCGTATCAACATGCTCCTTGATGAGGGCTCATTCGAGGAAGTGAACATGTTCCTCACCCACCGTTGCCATGACTTCGGTATGGAGAAAAAAGTGTTCTTGGGTGACGGTGTGGCAGTAGGTAGTGGTACTATCGACGGTCGCCTCGTATTCGTATTCGCACAAGATGCTACCGTAATCGGTGGTTCACTGAGCGAAACCATGGCACAAAAAATCTGCAACGTAATGGATCAAGCCGTTAAACTCGGTGCTCCTATCATTGGTTTGAACGATTCAGGTGGTGCTCGTATTCAAGAAGGTGCTTGCGCACTCGCTGGTTACGCAGAAATCTTCGAGCGTAATATCTTGGCTTCAGGTGTAGTGCCACAAATCTCAGTAATCTTTGGTCCTTGCGCCGGTGGTGCGGTGTATAGCCCAGCATTGACCGACTTTATCATGATGACCGAGCAAAATTCATACATGTTCATCACAGGTCCAAAGGTAGTGAAGAGCGTGACAGGTGAGGACGTAACCGTAGAGCAATTGGGTGGTGCTAAGGTGCACGCAACCAAGTCTGGTGTTACTCACTTCGTAGCTGCTACCGAGGAAGAGGCATTGCAAGAAGTTCGTCGTTTGGTTAGCTTCATCCCACAAAACAACATGGAGGAGGCACCACTCATGCAATGCACCGACGACCCAATGCGCGTAGAGGAAGGTCTGAACGAAATCGTTCCAGATGATCCAAACAAACCATACGATATGAAGGACATCATCTACACTATCGTAGATAATGGCGACTTCATGGAGGTTCAAAAAGACTATGCAAAGAATATCATCTGCGGTTTCGCACGCTTCAACGGTCGTTCAACTGGTATCATCGCTAACCAACCAAGCTGGTTGGCAGGTGTGTTGGACTGCGACGCTAGTCGTAAAGCAGCTCGTTTCGTTCGTTTCTGCGACGCATTTAATATCCAAATCCTTACCCTCGTGGACGTTCCTGGTTTCCTTTGTGGTACAGGTCAAGAGTACGCTGGTATCATCGACCACGGAGCAAAGTTGATGTTCGCATTCGGCGAGGCAACTGTGCCTAAGGTGACTGTGACTATCCGTAAGTCTTACGGTGGTAGCCATATCGTGATGAGCTGCAAGCAATTGCGCGGTGACGTATGCTACGCATGGCCAAACGCTGAGATCGCTGTGATGGGTGCAAGTGGCGCAGTAGGTGTGCTCCAAGCTAAAGCCCTCAAAGCTATCGAGGATCCAGAAGAGAAGAAGAAATTTATTGCAGAGAAAGAGGCAGAGTACAAAGACTTGTTCGCTAGCCCATATCAAGCAGCTAACCGCGGCTATATCGATGACATCATCGAGCCACGCAACACTCGTAAGCGTATCGTTCGCGCATTCGAGAACTTGCAAACCAAGCGCTTGACCAATCCTCTGAAGAAACACTCTAATATTCCACTTTAAGTTCACGATGTGAACGTTACATGTCTTAAGATGTTACATATCCTGAAGGATGTTACATGTCTTCGACGTTGTTAGGTTATATGCCCTCCGGGCGTTAATAACAAGGATAACGCAAAGCATACAACGTCGCAAAGCGACAGGTAACGTGAAGTGAAACGAAACTAAAAAACAAAGAATATGATGTTACTTGAAGTTACTGCCCAAACAGGCATTACCGCCCAGACATGGTTTATCACTGGTCTTGGCTTTGGTATGGTGGTACTTCTGCTGTTTGTCTTCGTGTATATCATGAAGTTGATGGGTTGGATTATGCAACCCCGCGTGAAAGCGAAGAAAGTAGAAGAAACAGCAAAAGAGACTGTCACCTATACCAAGAGTAAAATCGACGATTCTATCACGCTGACAGCTGATAGTACCGCTGCTATTGCACTTGCGTTACACCTATATTATAATGGTGTGCACGACGAGGAAGATACCAAAATTACTATTCAACCACACCGTACTCAATGGAATAACAAGATGTACGGCATGAACAATTTACATCGTTAAGACAATGAAGAAAAAATTTAGTTTTACCATTGGCGGACAAAAATATGATACCACCGTCAAAGAAATAGAAACCAATGTAGCAGAAGTAGTTGTAAATGGTACTTCTTTTATCGTTGAGTTCCAAAAGAAAGAGTCTAAAAAAGTAACTGCTGCTCGCGTAGCTGCTCCTGCAGGTAGCGCACCTGTAGCTGCTCCTGCACAACCTGCTGGTGCTGCAACCGTTAAGAGTCCATTGCCAGGTAGCATCGTGAAAGTGATGGTTAAGCCAGGCGACAGCGTGAAGAAGGGCGACACCCTCCTCACCATGGAAAGTATGAAGATGGAGAACATCGTAGCAAGCGAATACACTGGTACAGTGAAGAACGTACTCGTTCAACCAGGTCAAAACGTAATGCAAGACGACAAGTTGGTTGAGATTGAGACCGTAGCTGTGGCTGCTGCTCCTGCTGCTCCAAAGCCAGCACCAGTGGCTCCTAAGGCTGCTCCTGCTCCACAACCAGCACCAGCTCCAGCGCCTGCTCCAGCACCTGCTGCTGCACCTGTAGGTGGCAACAAAGTGAATAGCCCATTGCCAGGTTCTGTAATCTCTGTGGCTGTAAAAGAAGGTCAAGCAGTGAAGAAAGGTGATACCCTCCTCGTGCTCGAGAGTATGAAGATGGAGAACCCAATCATGGCTGACTGCGACGGTACTGTTACCAAGATTGCTGTGGCTCCAGGTCAAAGCGTAATGCAAGATGACTTGCTCGTTGTTATCGCATAATTTTATATCTTTAAAACTTTTAAAACCCTTAAAACTTTTAAACTTTTAAGATTATGTGGAATGATGTTTTAACCTTCTTCCAAGGGATGGGATTTATGAATATCGACTGGCGTCAAGGTCTGATGCTGTTGATTTCGTTCTTCCTACTTTTCTTGGCTATTAAGAAGCAATACGAGCCACTGCTCCTATTGCCTATTGCCTTTGGTATGTTGCTTACCAACTTGCCAGGCGCGGAAATGTATCACCCAGAATTGTGGACTAACTTCCTTGATGTCAACCACGAAGGCTATCACAGCTATGGCTACATCATGAAGAATGCAGGTCTGTTGGATGTGCTCTATATCGGTGTAAAAGCGGGTGTTTATCCTTGCTTAATCTTCATCGGTGTAGGTGCGATGACCGACTTTGGTCCGCTGATTGCTAACCCTAAATCATTGATTTTGGGTGCTGCAGCGCAAGTGGGTATTTTTATCACTTTCCTCTGTGCAAGTGCATTCTTTACTCCAGCAGAGGCAGGTTCTATCGGTATCATCGGTGGTGCGGACGGTCCTACTTCTATCTTCTTGACATCTAAGTTGGCTCCTCACTTGCTCGGCCCTATCGCTATCGCAGCTTATTCCTACATGGCATTGGTGCCAGTGATTCAACCACCTATCATGCGTGCGTTGACTACTCCAGCGGAGCGCAAGATTAAGATGAAACAACTCCGTTCTGTGAGCAAGGTAGAGAAGATTGTCTTCCCTATCATTATCACTGCTATCATCGCATTGGTATTGCCTGATGCAGCTCCATTGATTGGCTGCTTGATGTTGGGTAACTTGATGAAGGAGTCTGGCGTAGTTGATCGCTTGAGCAAGGTGGCTCAAAACGAATTGATGAATATCGTGGTGATCTTCCTCGGTCTTCCAGTAGGTGCTACTGCTACAGGTGCTACTTTCCTCAACGTGAAGACTATCTTGATTCTCTGTATGGGTATCGTGGCTTTCGGTATGGG
>JAZNRY010000041.1:0-35236 GCA_045590995.1 Paludibacteraceae bacterium
GAGTTGCCAATTTGTTTCCTAAGACCGCTTGGCCTCCGACTTAACCGACATTATGCAGCAACTTGCTGCAAAGCACCCAGGCGAAGCAGAGTATTTGCAAGCCGTGCAAGAAGTTTTAGAATCAATCGAGGAAGTGTACAACCAACATCCTGAGTACGAGAAAGCCAAGATCGTGGAGCGTATGGTGGAGCCAGACCGTATCTTCACTTTCCGCGTGACATGGGTGGACGACCAAGGTCAGGTGCAAACCAACCTCGGTTATCGTGTGCAATTTAACTCCGCTATCGGCCCCTACAAAGGCGGATTGCGTTTCCATAAAGCAGTTAACCCATCCATGCTCAAGTTCTTGGGCTTTGAGCAAACATTCAAGAACGCGCTGACTACCCTACCTATGGGTGGCGCAAAGGGTGGTTCTGACTTCGATCCTGTAGGCAAGTCTGATGCCGAGATCATGCGCTTCTGCCAAGCGTTCATGCTCGAACTCTGGCACAATATTGGTGTGGATACCGATGTTCCTGCAGGCGATGTAGGCGTAGGTGGCCGAGAGATTGGTTTCCTCAATGGTATGTACCAAAAGTTGGCTCGCCAATACCACACTGGCGTGCTCACTGGCAAGGGTATGACATGGGGCGGCTCTATCCTCCGTCCTGAGGCAACGGGCTATGGTGCACTCTACTTCACCGAGCACACCTGCATGAGGCAGGCAAGTCTAGCGAGGGTAAGACTGTGGCTATCTCTGGCTGCGGCAACGTGGCTTGGGGTGCTGCACAAAAGGCAACCGAACTGGGTGCTAAGGTAGTGGCTATCTCCGGTCCTGACGGCGTATGCGCTATCCCAGAGGGTATCACAGCGGAGATGATTGATTATATGCTTGTTATGCGTTCAAGCAACCGCAATAAAGTGCAAGACATGGCGGATAAGTTCCCTGAGAAGGCGCACTTCACCGCAGGTAAGAAGGCATGGTCTGTTCCTTGCGATATTGCTTTGCCATGTGCTTTCCAAAACGAGCTCAGCGAAGATGATGCTAAGGAACTCAAAGCCAACGGCTGCTGGTGCTGCTGCGAGGTTAGTAACATGGGTTGCCAACCGGGTGCTATCCATTACTTCCAACACAATGGCGTACTCTTTGCTCCTGGTAAGGCAGTGAATGCAGGTGGTGTAGCTACTTCGGGCTTGGAGATGACACAAAACTGCGAGCACCTCTCTTGGACCGCACAAGAGGTAGATGCACGCCTCCACCATATCATGGAGTCTATCCACGAGCAATGTGTGAAGTTCGGTCGCCAAGCCGATGGCACTATCGACTATGTGAAAGGTGCGAACATCGCTGGCTTCATGAAGGTGGCACAAGCCATGCTCGAGCAAGGAATTGTATAATATAATCAACAACAATAACAACATAAGACCAAAAACTATTGCGCTCGCAACAACACAGCGAGCGCTTAAGGAGATACTCTCTCCTCAATCTCACCAACCCTTTGGGTTTAACAATGAAAATCCCTTACCGCGGGGGTGTGTTGTTCCCCCGCGGAATGTTGTTGAAGTTGTCTTTATAGAAATAACAATAGGGACTTATATATCAGTTGACACTTCGTGTTGTTCCCGCCACATTTACTGAAGATTCAGTCGCACGATCATCGCTCAAGGCGATGTGAGGAGACGGTTGCAATTCATTACGGAGTACCTCGTAAAAGCGTGGCTCAAGTGTGGCAAAAAGATTTATTTAGATTTCTGCCCGATAGGGCAAGGAGATATGAAGTGTCAACATGTATATGGTTCCCTAAAAATATAGTTGTATTTATGTATACTGATTTTCAAAAACACCTGCAAGGAATCTTGACCGAAATCAAGGAGGCAGGTCTGTACAAAAACGAACGCGTAATCATCACGCCTCAATCCTCTGCTATCCAAGTAGAAGGCGGAAAGGACGTCATTAACTTCTGCGCCAATAACTACCTTGGCCTCGCAGACAACCCCGAGCTTATCCAGGCAGCCAAAGACCGCATGGACGCGCGTGGCTATGGCATGGCATCGGTGCGTTTCATCTGCGGTACGCAGGACACCCACAAGCAATTGGAGCAAGCCATCTCCGACTTCTTCGGCACCGAGGATACCATCCTCTATGCGGCTTGTTTCGATGCCAACGGTGGTTTGTTTGTGCCACTCCTCACCGACCAAGATGCCATCATCTCCGATGCGCTCAACCACGCCTCTATCATTGACGGCGTGCGCCTCTGCAAGGCAGTGCGTTATCGCTATGCCAATGGCGACATGGCAGACCTCGAGGAGCAACTGAAGAAAGCGCAAGCACAACGCTTCCGCATCATCGCTACCGATGGCGTGTTCTCCATGGACGGTAATGTCTGCCCACTCGATAAGATCTACGAATTGGCGCAGAAATACGATGCCCTCGTGATGGTGGACGAAAGTCACTCCGCAGGTGTGGTAGGCAAGACAGGTCATGGTGTCACCGAGCGTTATGACCTACGCGGAAAGATTGAGATTATCACTGGTACATTGGGCAAGGCCTTCGGCGGTTCAGTAGGTGGCTTCACCACAGGTAAAAAGGAGATTATTGACTTGCTTCGCCAACGCAGCCGTCCATATCTCTTCTCCAACTCTATTCCTCCGTTGATTGCAGCGGCAGGCCTCAAGACCTTTGAGATTCTCACGCGTAGCAACGAACTCCAAGACCGCTTGCACGCGAATACCGAGTACTTCATCACCAAAATGAAAGCCGCGGGCTTTGATATCAAGCCAACGGAGTCTGCTATCTGCGCGGTGATGTTGTACGATGCGCGTTTGAGCCAAGAGTTCGCTGCGGCATTGCAAGAAGAGGGTATCTATGTAACGGGCTTCTACTATCCAGTAGTGCCACAAGGTCAAGCGCGTATCCGCGTCCAACTCTCCGCAGCCCACACCACCGAGCAACTCGACCGCGGTATCGAGGCCTTTATCAAAGTGGGCAAAGCCCTCAATGTTATAGAATAACTTATAACTTATCACTCATAGTTTATCACTAAATGAAAGCTTTAGTAAAACGATATGCAGAGCCAGGGCTCTGGATGGAAGAGGTGCCAATGCCTCAAGTAGGCGTGAATGATGTGCTTATCAAGGTCACCAAAGCCGCTATTTGCGGAACGGACCTGCACATGTATAAATGGGACGAATGGTCGAAAAACCATTGCACACCGCCCTATATTATGGGTCACGAGTTTGTGGGCGTGGCTGTCGAGGTCGGACCAGGTGTCCGTGGTGTGAAAGTAGGCGACCGCGTGACTGCCGAGGGACATATCGTCTGCGGCACATGCCGTAACTGCCGTCGTGGCATGGGTCATGTATGCGAGAACACTATCTCAGTTGGTATCATGGGCAAGGACGGTGCATTCGCAGAGTATGTGACTATCCCTGAGAGCAATATTGTGCATGTACGTCCTGAGATTCCAGACGACTTCGCCGCAATCATGGACCCCTTTGGCAACGCTACACACACCGCCCTTGCATTCCCTCTCTTGGGCGAGGATGTGCTTATCACAGGTGCTGGCTTGATTGGTACGATGGCAGCAGGTATATGCCGCTATGCGGGAGCAAAGAATATCGTCGTGACCGACCTCAACGAGCAACGCCTCGAGATTGCTAAGAAGATGGGTGCTACTATCACGGTCAATGGCTCGAAGGGCGAGACCGTAGAGGGCGCAATGAAGCAATTGGGTATCCGTGGCTTTGATATCGGACTAGAGATGTCGGGCGCACCAGCAGCGTTTAATGATATGATCGCGCACATGTATAAGGGTGCGAACATCGCGCAGCTGGGTATATTGCCAAGCAACACGCAAGTCAATTGGTCGGATATCATCTTCAATGCTTTGACTATCAAGGGTATCACTGGCCGCCGCATGTGGGAGACATGGTATCAGATGGAGCAAATGTTGCTAGGTGGTCTGGACTTGAGTCCAGTGATTACCCACCGCTTCCACTTCGACGACTTCCAAAAGGGCTTCGATGTCATGGTCAGCGGTCAATGTGGCAAAGTATTGCTTGAGTGGTAATTCATAACCGCTAAACAACTCTACACTATGCTACACCACAAAAAAAGCGCACCCTTGCGCTTTTTTTGCAACATTAACTTAAGCAACGCTATATGAAAATCGGACTTGTACTGGAAGGTGGCGGCATGCGCGGACTTTATACTGCAGGCGTGCTGGATGTGATGATGGAACATCATTTCATGCCCGATGTGGTGTGTGGTACTTCGGCGGGCGTGACTTTCGGTGTGAACCTACTGTCGCAGCAGCGTGGACGGGTGCTACGCTACAACTGCCGCTATGTAGGCGACCGCCGCTATATCAGCGTGCACTCATGGCTCACCACAGGCAATATGATTAACAAAGATTTTGCCTATGGACTCTTGCCACGCGAGTTAGACCCTTTTGATGAAGCAACCTACGAGCAGTCGCCTGCCGAGTTCTATGCCACCATCACCAACATGCGCACAGGTGAGGCGGAGTATGTGCGAATTACCGATACTTGGAAGCAGATGGATATTATTCGCGCTTCGGCGTCACTGCCAATCATTTGCCAACCCGTAGAATGGAATGGCGAAAAGTATCTTGACGGCGGACTGGCGGACAATATTCCACTGGATAAATGCTTGGAGTTGGGGTGCAACAAGGTGATTATAGTTCTTACCCGCCCAAAGGACTATGTGCGCAACGATCATATCGCACCGCTATGCCGTTTGGCTTTCCCGCGCTACAAGGCATTGCTGCGCACCATTGAGCAGCGCAACGAGAACTACAACGCTCGTATCCAGCAGATACTGAAGTTGGAGCAGCAGGGTAGGGTGTTTGTTATTCGCCCTTCGGAGAATAGACCCGTCAGCCGTCTGGAGAAAGACCCCGAGAAATTGAAAGCTCTCCACGCTCTTGGCGTACAAGATGCCACTGCGCAATGGCAAGCATTGCAGGAGTATTTGGAGAAATAGCACAAATATTTGCATATCTCAAAAAAAAATACTACCTTTGCAGACGATTTTGATTATAAGTTAAAATGTAATTTTAATAGATATGAAAAGAATGATTTTATTGAGCATGGCAGTGGTAATGTCTATGACCATGCTGATGGCGCAAACGCGCGAAGGATTGACCGAGTATAAACTCGACAACGGTTTGACCGTTATGCTATGGGAAGACCACGACCAACCTGATGTGACGGGTTATGTAGCCGTGCGTGCAGGTGCCATGGACGAACCAGCAGAATATACGGGTCTTGCTCACTATTTGGAGCATATGCTCTTCAAGGGTACCCAAAAGATTGGTGCACTTGATTGGGAGAAAGAAAAACCATACTACGAGGAGATTATTCGTCTCTACGACGAGTATGCAGTGACTACTGATGAGGCAAAGCGTGCAGAATTGACCACCAAAATCAACGAAGCGTCGATTGAGGCAGCTAAATATGCTACCGTAGAGGACTTCTTCGTATTGCTCGATGGTATCGGTGCTACAGGCGTGAATGCCTTTACCAGCTACGACATGACTTGCTACCACAACTCATTCCCAGCTGCGAACATGTACAAGTGGTTGACCATTTTCTCTGACCGCTTGATTGACCCTGTGTTCCGTACTTTCCAAGCTGAATTGGAGAATGTGTTTGAGGAGTACAATATGTACGAGGATAATCCAACTACCCATGTGCGCAAAACGCTGATGAGTACGATCTTTGCGGGTCACCCATACGAGCGCGATGTGATTGGTTTGCCAGAACACTTGAAGAACCCACGCCTCAGCAAACTCATCGAGTTCTACAACACTTGGTATGTGCCTAACAATATGGCGTTGATTATCGTAGGTGATTTCGACACAGAGACTACCAAACCTATGATTGAGGAGACCTTCGGCCGTTTGCAATACAAGGAACTGCCAGCGCGTCCTACCTACCCAAAGACCTCATTTGCAGGCAATCCAAAGCATAAGTTCAAAATGGGTTACTACCCAATGGTCATTTGGGCATACGATGGTGTGAACATGACCGACGAAGACTTGTTGCCATTGCAATTCGTGGCTTCACTGCTCAACAACAGCACCAATACTGGTTTGCTTGACAAACTCAATATCGACGGTATTGTTTCCTCTGCAGGTGCGAGCGTTAATGCGCTGCGCGACCAAGGTCGTATCATCATTGAGGCTGTTCCATATTATGATGCTAACCAACAAGCCTATGAGTCAAATGCCGCTACAGAGAAGATTGTGATGGCTGAAATCAATCGTCTGAAGAATGGTGATATACCTGATTGGCTGATTCAAACCGTGAAAGCCGAGTATGCACAAAACTACAAGTTGGCGTTCGAGAGCTCAGATACCAAGATGAATGCCCTCGTTTCCAGCTTCATCTACGGTATTCCTACAGACGATATCTTCACCGAGAACGAGAAGATTCAAGCACTCACCAAAGAGGATATCCAACGCATTGCGAAGAAATATTTCGACGCCAACTACATGACTTTGGCGTTCGACGAGGGCGACCCTAAGAAGAATAAGTTGGCTAAACCAAAGATCAAACCACTCGATCTTATCAATAGCCAAGAGACCGAATATGCCAAGGCGTTCAAACAACTGCCACAAGGCGAACTCAAGCAGACCTTTATGGATATGAATGATGTGGTAGTGACCGAGATTGACAAGAATGTGAAACTCCACTATGCAACCAACCCAAAGAACAATATCTTCTCTCTTGACCTTATCTTCGGTATTGGTACCGCTAAGAAACCTATGCTGGAGTATGTGACTTCGCTCATGAACCGTGCGGGTATCATGCCAAACATCGAGCCACAAGACTTCCGTCGTCAACTCTCTGAGTTGGGTGGTCGTTGCGGATACGGCGTGAACGGTAGTTACTTCTATGTATCTATCATAGGTGAAGAGGAACACTTGGCGGAGATTTGCCAATTGGTACAACGCCAGATGTTGATGCCTAAGTTCGACAAAAAGCAATTTGACGCAGTAAAAGGTAGTGAGCTCTCCAGCCGTTTCATGATTTCGAAAATGGATGGTGTGCAAGCTGATGCATTGCGCGAGTATATATTATTCGATAAAGAATCAGAGTATATTGATGTAGTACCGTTCATGGATGTATATTACATGGATGAGTTGAAGCTAAAGGTAGAGTTCTTGGATGCTATCAAGTACGCGTTGGACATCCACTACTGCGGTCAAAAACCAGTAGAGGAAGTGAAGGATATTCTGACAAAGAACCTCCCATTGCAAGAGGGCGTACAACCATCTACTTCACCAGAGATTCGCCAAAAGAAGACTTACGACAAGACTCAAGTATATTTCTTGGCGAACTCCAATGTACAACAATCCACTATCTACTTCTACTTCAATGGTAAGCCATACGACAAAGAGCAATCCGTTCTCTTCCAAGCATTCAACCAATACTTCTCTGGTGGCTTCACGGGTATTGTGCTGGATGAGATTCGCGAGAAACGCTCCATGGCATACACCGCATCAGGTCAAGCAGTACGCGGTCCATTGCCAGGCAAAGAGTCATACTTCATGGGTTATATCGGTACTCAATCCGACAAGGCAGTAGATGCTATCAATGTCTTCATGTCATTGCTCGACTCTATGCCACAATATCCTGAGCGTATCGAGAGTGTGAAAGCTGCTTTGCGTCAAAACGCACAGACTGCTAAACCATCGTTCCGTGCGAAAACAGAGGTATATGATTCATGGCGTGAGATGGGTTACGAGATGGATCCTGCTAAGTACAACCAAGAGGCAATCAACAACCTCACTTTCGAGCAAATCATGCAATTCTACGAGGAGAACATCAAGGGACAACCTGTATCTATCATTGTGATGGGTGATCCTAAATTGATTGACCAAAAGGCATTGCAAGCCAAGTATGGCAAGATCGTGAAGGTATCTAAAGCCCGCCTCTTCGCTCCACTCGATTTGGACTTCTAATATGCACAAATCAGGTTTTGTAAATATAGTAGGTAATCCCAATGTGGGCAAGTCCACATTGATGAATGTATTGGTGGGTGAGCGCCTTTCGATTATTACATCGAAGGCGCAAACCACTCGCCACCGTATCATGGGTATCGTCAATGGCGATGACTTCCAAATGGTGTATTCTGATACCCCGGGCGTGCTGCAACCCAATTACAAGTTGCAGGAGCAGATGTTGGAGTTCTCGCGTTCGGCGCTTGTGGACGCAGATGTATTGCTCTATGTGACCGATGTGCAAGATAACCCCGACAAGAATGCCGACTTCCTCGATAAGGTAAAGCGCATTAAAGCCAAAGTATTCTTGATTATCAATAAGATTGATCTCACCACCCAAGAGACTTTGGAGCAATTGGTGGAGTACTGGCATCGCGTATTGCCCGAGGCAACCGTATTCCCTATTTCGGCACAACAGAAGTTTGGCACCGACCAACTCTTTACGGCTATCCGTGAGGCGTTGCCAGAGTGTCCTCCGTTCTTTCCTAAAGACCAACTGACCGACAAGTCATCGCGTTTCTTTGTGGACGAGATGATTCGCGAGAAGATTCTGCTCAACTACGATAAGGAGATACCTTACAGCGTAGAGGTAGAGGTGGAGTCCTTTTTGGATGAAGAGCCTGATGAGCAGCACCCAGAGGGTATTATCCGCATTGGTGCGGTGATATATGTGGAGCGTGATAGCCAGAAAGGTATCATCATCGGCAAGGGTGGTAAGGCACTGAAGCGCGTGGGTACGCAAGCGAGAAAGGAAATAGAGTCTTTCTTTGGCAAGCCAGTGTTCTTGCAGCTTTTTGTGAAGGTGGATAAAGACTGGCGCTCTTCGCAAACCCGTTTGCGTCATTACGGCTATGACCTAAATTAGCCATATCTTCGCATACCACTTGGTTACCACTCTGGACATGACTGTACCCGCAGAGGAAAGGCAGGGGGTAAGGTTTAAGGTGTAAAGTGTAGGGTGTAAAGTCTAAGGTGTAGGGTGTAGAGTGTAGAGTGTAAAGTGTAAAGGCATGAGTATAAAAAATGAGTTGGACAGCGTCCAACTCATTTTTCTTATCCTCGCCTTTCGCCTCCTCGCCTCATTGCCTCATCGCCCCACAGGGCTGGGTAGAGGGGCGGCCTTACAAACGCTGTCCTTTCGCATCGAAGAGACCATTAGCGGTGCGGATGAAGAGTTGACCATCAATAATGTATTTCTTGATGCCTTCAGTGCCGTTGCCATTCACACCATCGCCGTATCCGTCGCCTATGTTCTCCACTTCGGTGGATGTGCGTTGAGGGTCAAGCATGAGAGAGAAGCGATTCTCGTAGGTGCCTGCTTCGAGGATAACGGTGTACTCATCCAATAGCATATTGGTGTGTGCTCCCGTTTGATTGTCCACAAGAATAGCACTAATACCGTCTGTGCCATCAGGCATACGGAAGGTATATTCGCCTACCTCTTTTACCACCACACCTACTGGCACGGTCACTTTCTCCATAGGCAGGGTGTTACCTGCGTAATTAACATCATCTGCGGTGGTGTAGAGTTGTGCGCAATAGGAGTTGAACACTTTGCATAGGTCTTTGTTGAGGTCGTTGTAGATGGTAGCTTCTTCGTCCAATGCAACGAAAGTGCGATCGTGTTCGTAGCCCGTATTGTCCACCAATTCCAGACAGGTAGTATAAGTGGTATTTTCTGCGCTACTATTCTTGCGTGCCGCTACACTGCTTGGTATGGTTGCTTGTGTGAATGAAGACCATTTAATAGTTCCTGCAAACTGTACCATATAACCATAGAACGAATTATAGGAAGCATCCTTACCATTCTCGGGAACATATTTGCAGTTGTTTCTCCTATTATAGTCGCTACTATTGTCGTATTGATAGCTATAGCGGAAATTAGGTGCTTCCCATGTGTACCCATCTGGATGCCATACAGAATCTTCGGTGGTTTTTATGTCGGCATCGGCACAGACATTATTGTAACTGGTAGAACCAATGATTTTCCAGTTACCGTCTTGCTTGTAACGCTCGTCACGTTCGATAGTACAAGGCTCGTTGGGGTAGGTGACTACCAAATTATCTTTGGTTTGGAAATCGAATCCTGTTTCTATAGCAGGGAAGTAGAGACGGAGTAGTGACACTGGTTCTACTCTTCCATCGTCATGGTGTATATCAAAAGTATTCCAAGTTGCCAATTCTTTTGCAAATGAGAGTACATATCCTTCTCCTGCTTTGAGGGTGTCGTTAGGTGTCAGCCACTCCCAGAAAGTCGCGGTTTCTGCAAACCAACCAATCGCGGCGCGTTTCTTACCATTGTAGCGTTGGATTCCCCAGATATCCATATATCCATGTACACCCGTGATACTACCAACCACGCAATCAAATGGCAACGATAACCAATAGTGCTCCTCTTGTAATGTATTCTTTTCATTTTTGTCAAATTCCATAGAGAAGTATTGCTGCTGAATGCCTGAGATTTGCTTGCTGTTGGTGTTTAATTGTGGTACATCTTCATTTTCATGACGAATAAATAGGATATTAGCATTCAGATTGATGTTCGCCTCGCAGGTCTTTTCGCCGGGTATCCATGCCATAATGATACGATTGGTCTTGAAGTCGTAGATGACACGCATCTTGTAGGTATCAGGTGTAGTACCTGTGCCAATAATTACGCGTTCTTTAGGTGTACCATTTTCTTCAGTGCCAAATAAATAGCTCGTGCTATCATTGTATTGCTTAGCACTGATTTTTACTGTTATAGTTGTAGCATTTGTTGCTACAGGTATCCAAATGTCTTTCTCATATACCCAGTTAGAAATATCTGTGAATTTGCTATCTTTGTCTGCATAATCTAATAGTTTGGTTTTTGCCTGATCCAAATAGATGTTTGATTGGCTACTGGTGATATTTAGGAACTCATTGTTATTACCCGAACCAGTAAGCATAGCGCGTTCGAAGAAGTTGGTACTTGGGTTGTAACCGAATCGTAGATTGACTTTCTCGTGCTGCAATTCACCGTTAACGGTAGGGTCGTTAATATAAACATCACCATATTCATTGGTAAATTGATCCTCTGCCAGTTCTACTGCGAGGTGATCGCTGTATAGGTTGGCTACGCGTGCTTTCACATTTACCTTGTTGTTGTCATCGCTATGGCGTACGGATGCTACCCAATAATGGTTATACTCTTCGCCTTGGTGTGGGCGGTACACGAAGTAGGTCATCTTGTTGCCCTCTTGCAAATAGTTGTTCCATCCGCCTTCTGCACCATCTGTACGAATATAATAGTCGCCTTCGTACTTGTGGGTTTCTTTGGCTAACAGTGTTGCCTCGTGTACGGGTTCTTGCGCTGGCTCGTTGGTTTGTTGGAGCATGAAGTTATATACATAATTTTCTTTGACTCCACAGCCAGAACCGATATGCAACTCTCCGTCTGCATTTCTTCGGTTAGGTAGCATAGCTTCGCCAGGATTTTCTCCATCACCATCAATGCCTTCTGCAATATGGTGCATGGCAATTGTGTCAAGATTAGTAATATCTAATCCTTGTAATATGTATATATAAGGTGATTTGGTAATGTCCACAAAGAAACTAACAGTGTCAATCTGTGAATCCTCATCTATATATTCGATGTAGCGTGACAAGCGGAATGTTTCGGGTTTACCTTCTTCCATGTATGCCAAGCGGTAGGCTGAAGTAGGGAATACCACTTTCAGGTTTTTGTTCAAAGTCTTGTTACTACTGCTGCCAGTTGTCTTGTATTGCAACTTGAATACATATACACCCTCGTAATCCGTTTTGAGGATATTGTTTGCACTACCATCAACGGTGCTCATTCCACGCCATACATCGTAGTTGGTGCGATCAATTGTAACTGCTTGGTCATTCGTACTCAATCCATACCATTTTTGCCATTCGTCATTGCCTCCAAAATAGTTGTAGAGTTTGAAATGATATTCGCTGTTGCCGTTAAGTTTGAGTTTGGCTTTTCCTTCGTAGCCACGCAGTACGGCAGCATCGCCATTCCAACTATTGAATTGTCCTCTTACAGACCAAATTGGGGTATTTTGCTCCCAACGACCATCGTATCTATCTTTGTCTTCACCCTCTTGTGTGATCTTTTCTCCAATAGCGAAACGATAGCCGTATTGGTCTAATACATTAGAAGTGATTTGAAGGCTCTTGGTTTGGTTCCACGCATTTTCCCAATTGATGCCATTGTTAAATGGTTGATCTCCTTCTGGGTCAATGCGTACAAATACGACATGATCAAAGTGTTGGGATACTTGGCAGCTATACGAACCCGTATAGTCGGTCTTTTCTGTTTTCATTTCTATCCATTCGTATGTCTCTGTGTTGTTGCTATCGTAGAAGTAGGCAGCGAAGACAGGGTCATCTTTCAGCCAGTCTTCATTAGGACGGAGATAGATGGTTTGCAAATTGAGAGTAGAAATGAAATATGCAGCAATCGTAGTAGCACCACAAATGGTGTATGGTTGTCCTGCTATAGCAGTCTCCTCGTTGTTGGTACCAATGGTGATGGATGTGCTGGCTAATTTGTAGTTTTCATTTGGTGTGAATGTAAGTACAATTGTCGCATCTTTTTCTACATTGAGGACTACATCTTGCTCTTTGGATGTGATAGTCGTACCATTATATTCTACAGCGATTGTACCATTCATAGTAGGTAAGAGTGTCACCTCGAAGGATGTCTGCTCAACATACACACCCCATTTACCTGCACTTTTACGATCTCCCACTGCGGTAATGGTATAGCAATTATTTTCATCCACAGGAATAGTGAGGTCGTTGGTTTGGTTCCATTTGCTATCCCAATCCAATCCGCCATCAGGTTTGAGTCTTACGAAGCTGAAAGCGGTCATGCCTGCTGGAATTTCGCAAACGAAGTATGTGTTGTCGCAACTGCCTTCAGCGACGGTTTCCATCTCAATCCATTGTCCATTTCCGTTATTGTCGAAAGCATATGCCGCAAACTTAGCGTGGTCGGCATTCCAGCGGTATGTAGGTGCCAGATATACGGTTTGTGGACGCTCTGTTACGAATCCTGTAGATATAGTAGTAGGTCCGCAGATGGTATAAGTACCAGCTTGGGTTTCTACAGATTGATTACCAATCTTGATAGATGGGTCCTTTGCGATATATCCAGGTACTGCGTCTGAGAAATCAACTTTTATTTCTGCATTAACAGGCAATGTGATTATCTCAGAGGCGTTAGTTACTGCAGTAGGTGTACCATTGTATATGATTGTGATTGTGCCACCTGATGCGGTTACTTGAACATCGTAGGTGTGGTTGTTCGTACTCCATTTGCTATTGTCGCCATCATTGTCAAAGGTATAGTAGTTCTTGTCGGATTTGACAGGAAGGGTTAAATCACCCGTCCGATTCCAAGTTGCGCTACCATCTCCTTTTTGGCGGTAGAATACCAACGAGTGATATCCTGCAGGTATAGTACATTGGTAGAACTCAGGTTGGTCGGTACAAGTGGTGATGGCGGTCAAGTCAACATCCTCATAGTCTGAGTTATTAAATGCGTGTGCCACCCATTTAGGTGAGTCGCTATTCCATGCTGAAGTTTTGAGATATACGACTTGTGGTACGGCACTTACGAATTGAGGAGTGATAGTGACATCGCTACACATTACATATGCTTCGCTCAATGCAACTTCATCATCCGTTTCGCCATTGGCAGTGATAGACATATCCTTTAATGCCCAGCCGTCTTGAGGTGCATTTTCGGTGAAGGTGATGGTTGTGTTGATAGGCAGCTTGTCTATAACTACATCTTCGGTTGTTTTGGATGTGGCAGTTTCTCCTGCGTATGCGATGGTATATGTTCCGTGAGGATTAGCCTTCAGAGTGATAGAGTAGGTTGGCTCGGTGAAAGTGGTCCACTGGCTGTTGTCGCCTGCACTCCAATATCCATCTGCGTTCTGGCTGGTAACTGCATTATCAGCGATTGTAAATATGTTGTCTCCATTGATTGGAATGGTCAAGTCATTGGTTTGTGTCCACTTGTTATCCCAATTATTATCTGCAGCACCTCCGTCCATACGAACAAAGATGACCTTGGGAAAACCTGATTGCTTGTCACATTCATAATATCCACTCAGCGTAGAAGAAGCTCTCATATCTACCCATTTTTCTCCATTCTCAAAGAAATAGGCAGCATAACGCTCGTTGCCTTCGTTTTCCCACTTATCATTAGGCTTGAGGTAGAGTTTGTTTGCACTCGTTGTTCCCATATCATACAGCACATTCTCGTCTGTTGGCACGGTAAGGTCCTCGGTTCTGTTGATGTCATAGTCCCAATCGTTCTCTTCGTCTGTTGGGAAACTTACGAACTTGATGTTAGGGTATCCGCCAGGAACTACGGCTTTGAAATACTCTCCCGTACATCCTACATCTTCCATATTTACCCAACCATTATTGTCAGACTCATCCCAATAATAGACTGCAAAACGAATTTTATCGCCTTTCCACTCATCAATAGGTTTGAAATAAACGGTGGTAGGTTGTACAGGTATAAAGTGGGCGGTAACAGTACCTGCTTGTGTGGCAGTGATTGTTGTGGTGCTACTGGTGGCTTTTTTTATCGTGATGCCATCGGTAGCTGTCCATTCCGTAAATTTATATCCTGCATTGGCTGTCGTACTGATTTCTACAGGTAATATGCCCACAGCTTGTGGAGAGGAAGTTAGCGTTGCAACAGCTTCCGCAGGATCTGCATTGATAATGACATCGTAGGTATCAACGATAGGATAAGCTACCGATAACTTGGCTGTACATACATCGTAGGTGAAGGTATAATCGCCTGCGATGAGGGTAGTGATTTTACAATTGTTAGTGTTCGTACTCATTGTCCAATCCTTACAATTGTCATAGGTCATCGTTCCGTCGTTACCATGCCATTCCCCATTAACGAGAATCTTGAATTGATAGGTTTTCTCAGCATCAAGGGATACGGTAAGCGATCCTGTATTATTGGCATCCATAGTCAACGCTTGAGCAGTCCAATTATTCATTTCACCTGCTAATTCTACCTCGTATGTGAGTCCATTCCAAGTACTCCATTTACTATCATCGTAAATGCTTGACCAAGAAGTTGTGGCACCATCCCATGTATCATTCGGTTTATCAAACAGGTTCTTGCCATCCGTAGGGATAGTTAAATCGCCTGTTTGGTTCCATTTGTTGTCCCAATTATTAGTGGAATTACCTCCATCCATACGACAGAATATGACATTTGGATAGGCTTTGTCAGTTGGTATGCTGCAATCGTATATTCCATCGCTATCAGAATCACTCATACTCATCCACTTATTACCAAAGCTATCATCTCCCTGTTTAAAGAAATATGCAGCGAAGCGAGCACCATCATTTTTCCAATTGCTATTTGGCTGAAGATATAATTGGGTGATATTTGTTGATGCCATGTCATATAGCACCTTACCGTCGTTAGGCACTTTTAGGTCTTCTGTGCGGTTAATATCATAATCCCAATTGTTATCTTTATCAGTTGGGAAACTTACAAATTTAATATTAGTAAATCCAGCAGGAATATCTGCTTTGTAGAACTCACCAGTACAACCCTCTTCAATCATATCTATCCAACCATTAGTGTTGCCTTCCCAATAATACACTGCGAATCGTGTATTGTCGCCCTTCCAATCATCAATAGGTTTGAAATAAATAGTGGTAGGTGGTAATTCCGTCCACTTGGCATAGAGAGTAATGTTTGATGTATAGTCTGTTGCTCCTAAAGAAGTAATTGCAGTTCCAGTACAAGCAGAAGTGGTAAACCAACCATCAAAAGTATAACCAGTTTTGGTGGCATCCTTTAGAGTGGTAGCAGTGCCGTAGGTGTGTGTGGTCGGATAACCACTTGCATGTGTACCAGAGAAGTCGGCATTATTTTGATCTTTGTATGTAATGGTATATTGGTTTGCAGTCCATTGGGCGTAGAGGGTAGTGTTGCTTGTCTTGTCCCAATTCTTTGCACTGCTTCCGTTCGCGTTGTAGTATTTAGTACCACCTAAAGTTGCATCAAAATATCCGTTAAAGGTATATCCTGTGCGAGTAGGTGCGGTAATGCTTGGCATAGCTGCGAGATAGGTAGCAGTTACAGATGATGTTCCTCCCGTACCTGATTGTTTGTTCAATGTGACAGTGTATTGTTCTGGTTTCGCCTCAACAGTGATCTTTACATCCTTAGTAGGCATCGTGAAGGTGTATTGGTTGTTAGCGTTAGGTCCTGTAAGTAGAGGTCCATCACTGGAAACACTCACACTATAGCCCGCAGTTGGATTTACTACGAATGTGACAGTCGCGCCTTCTTCTGCTGTGGTAGGATTAGAGTTGCCGTATGTCCAACCCGTTCCTTGTGCGGTATAGGTGATGTTATGGCTGTTTGCAGGAATCGCCTCAAATTTCACATATACAGTTTTGTTGGCGGTGAGTGTACCTGCATTGTATGTTTCACTAGTACCCGCTGCTGTGATTTTGGAAGTGCAACCAGAGTTACTATACCAACCTTCTACTTGGTAGCCCGCATTAGGTGTAGCAGTGAAGGAAATAGAAGTTCCATAATTTAGCGTTTTTGTACCTGTTGTTGTGATAGCAGTTTCACTATTCAATTTAATCGAACCCCAACGAGTTGTTGAGCATACACCATAGGAAACGGTGTGCTGAATCTGCTTGAACCGAGCATAAACCGTTTTACCTGCGTATGATATATCATATTTAAAGGTATATGTGGCATCTGTAGATACTGCTGTACCACCACTTTCAGCGTCAAACCAACCGACAAATTCATATCCAGTACTGGCTGTCGCCTTAAATGTAGCAGCCGAACCAGGAGCAAGTGTAGTGGAAGCGTATGCTTGAGATGCTGTTGAACTAACGGCAGAACGCGTGCTAGCAGTATTATATGATGACATGTAATAACCGCTAACGCTCACAGTACCAGCAGCCGCCATTGAAGCGTAGGTACTTCCGCCATCTGTACTACCATAGACATTAGCTCGTGTTGTTAAATTGAGGTTAGTAGCACTGCTCTTATAATTGATAGTAATACCTGCATTATTGCTTGTGCTTGCGGGTACAACAACATAATAAGAACCACTATTGAAACCATAATTGTTATACACATTGGTATAATGTGGCGCATTTGTTCTATTATTTGGTCCCCAGTCTCCACTTCCCCATACATTTCCAGCATTAGCAAAAGCCACATATGTAGCACCGCCCCATGATGACATAGTATAACGATATAAATTATCGGTATTAGACACTTTCGTCATTTCAAAAACAGATGTGTAAGAGTCATGACCAATAAACATCATCACTTTGCTTTCTGTCCATGTGGAGGGTTTGAGAAAGTAGATATAACCACCTGTATGATCCACCGCCCACGCGTTACCAACTCCCATTAGTAGGAGAATAAGGATGGCAGTTATTCGTATACCTTTGGTATATCCTTGTAATAGGTTAAGAAATTGTTTCGCCTTCTTCTCGGCGTAAGTTGTAAATGTTTTCATATTGATTTTGTTGTTTTATTCGATTATGCTATCAATACTTCATTGTACACAGTATTAGCATTTGGTTCCAGCTGTGCAGGTATATTATCAAATACTCCACTTATCCAATCACCTATTATTTCTTGAGCAGACGATACTAATCCCTCGCCAGCTTTACCAAGTGCGGCATGTGCTACACATTTAAGTGCATTTTTAAGAAAAGGCTTTACTCCTTTCTCTTGTTCAAGACCTAATGCTACAAATTTACTATGTATTGCATTCTGGTTTGCTTCGGATAATAAATCTGCATATAAATCGGAGAAAGCGTCGCACGACATTGTTACAACCTCTGCATGGAAAGAACCATCTGTGAGATGACCAATCTTTTTTAATCTATCACGTAGGTGATCAATCAACAAAGGATTGTCAATTTCTATAGATATTTTATCTCCTATCTTACCAAACATCGGATGAGCAATCTTTTGTCGTAGCATATCATCAAGTTGGTCAGAGTTCAACTCTTTACGAATTTCTGCTTCATATATTAAATTCCGAGCCTTAGAACGTGTAATATTTAAAGCGCGCATAACTTCATATATAGAAGGATTGGGGCTAATCAGCCCGAGGTCTTGCATAAAGCAGAATAGTTTAATATCTACATCACGCTTGGACATGCTACCAAATGATGGTTGCATGTATGCATTAAGGAACTCAGCCACAGATTTCTTTAATTGCGGCTCTTTATTGTTGAATTGTTCTTCTTTGATTTGCATGATAAATGACGTTTTTGATTCAATTTTTGTTATTGTATTTATTTACGATATTCCAGAAATTGTGAATAACTTCCACTCGTTCTATTTGATTGAAAAATAATTTATTTTCAGCTTCTGAATATAATAATATATCATTTAATAAACAAAGATTCCCAAGTGAATATTCATCCAATGATTCTAACTTGTTATATAGCTTAGTCAATTCGGCATCTGCAAAGATTAGATATCTAGAAATAATCCCTACAAGAATATCCGACAGTTGTATAAAAGTATTGGATTTAGAATCCACAAATTGGTAATTCAATAGTTGTTTTTGATCCATGTACAATGGATTAGCTTGTAAATAAGTGACAATGTCACCTTCATTGTCTAAGGTTAAATTCGATTTTTCTAAAGAGCATAATCGTGTAGTGTAAAAATGTATAAAATCATCTATTAAAATTCCCTTTTGCTCATCTTGAACAAATACTAAATCTCGTTGATGCGACATGGAATCTTCCAAAACTTTTATTAACAATTCTGTAAAATGATTAAAAGAATGACCAGCACGATAGTATTTTATTGTCATTTCAAGGATAAACATCTTAAACTCATGTAAGTGCTCTTTTTTTACATCTGGATATTCAAATTGAAATAGTTTTGCTAAATTCTCGCTTAATTGGTAATTAAATATACGATAAAATTCGTTCTTAACGCCAAAAAATATCTTAGGATTCCATATATATTGACTGTAGATAGAATTAAATAATAGGCTATCTACAATATCAACAATGCTATAATAAAGCAAATTGACATCAGAAAAATGTATGAACCAATGTTTATCATATAAAAAATTTAATATAGGTGTCAATTTTTTTGATTTCAATATATTTAGAAAATCGCCCTTGTAAATATTTGCAGACTTTATTTCTTTGATATTTTTTTGATGTATATTAACTATGTTTTTTAATTCTTCCAAAGATATTGGCTTTTCATCATCTTTGGTAGCTATACCCCCTAATATAAAATGTTCACGAATATTATCTATATTAAGAGTTCTAATTATTTGTCTATTTTCATTAATCTTTACTCTTTTGAAGTTATTCGTTTCGTCAAAATACATATGGTAATGCGCATGCATTTGCTGAGATGTAATACCAGCAATTTTCTGCGTAAGTTCCCGAACAAAAGTCATATCATTATGTTCTGCCATATTTCTTCTCCTTTCTCCCTTTCGGGTGGTTTTTGCTGTTATGTTGGTTAGTTTTCTCGGCTGGGTAGCGCCAAGAGCTAAACCGATGGGGTGTTGCTTATTTATTCTATTGTCTTCTTTCCTCCGCCGAAGGGATGCCGAACCCTTGCCGAAGGGGTGGGGTATGTTAGTTGTCTATTATTTCCAATCTTCGTTTACTATCCAATAGCCAAACTTTCGTCCTCCTAAACGAGAAACCGCGCCTATTTTTTGCAGTTCACCTAACTCTCGTTGCATTGTTTTGCGAGCAACTTTTAGCTTTTGGGACAATGCCGTGGTATTTAATGGGACATTTAATGGGACATTGTCACGCAAAACTGATAATATAACTATCTGTCTATCTGTTAATTCTATATTATCTTTTAATGGGACGCTTGTATTCTAAGGTGCGTGTTTCTCGCCCACTAAGCAATATGTTCAGCTCTTGTTCTGTCATGTGGCTGTTATTGTGGTTAATATTATTTATTGTTTATCTCTATCCCCTTTTTCTCCTCCGCGAAGGGATACCGAACCCTTGTCGGAGGGCTTCTTTGCGCTCGCGCGGAAATGATTATCTCTTGGTCATCTATCGGTCTTGAGCCTTTAATCTTGCGGTGATCTTACGGTCAGGTCACGATGAAGTCACGATGAGGTCACGATGACGATAGGTGGCACTTGGGTGGCAAATCAATGGCAGATAACAGGCACACTAACCTTTTACCGCTGCCTTTCGCTGGCGAACAAAGACCACTGCCGCCGCAACAGCAGCAAACAACAACATTACCCATGCTTCGCCAACAGGGGATAGTTCGGATTGATTTCCTGGGTCAATTTCTACACCACCAACATTCCGACGATCAGAGGGCGCATTATTTCTGTCTGAACCGCCTTGCGCATTGCTATACACAGGATTACTCTCGCTGGGGAGCGAGGAAGCAAATGGCTCATAAACAGTGGGTTGGTAGGCATTATAACTATGCTGCGGCTCTTGCACCGTAGAATACACCTGCGCAGAGATTGGCGTGGCGCCTACTAACATAAGCATACAAAGCCCAAAAATACATGTCGCTTTCTTCAAAATGCGACCCGAAAAAGAGTGTTTGATTGTATCTGTTTTCATGATAATAATTTATACAAAATCAGTGATTCTACAAAAAGCCCGCAAAGTTACACAAAATTTTACATATATGCAAATATTTTTGCAGTTTTGTGGAAAAATGTTAAAAAATGTGGCGTTTTTGCAATTAAAAAAGGGGACGATATACAACTTGGTGCTTGCTATCTCCTTGCCCTAACGGGCAGAAATATAGATAAATCTTTTGGGACTTATATACCAGTTGACACTTTGTGTTATTCCCGCCACATTCACTTAAGATTCAGCGCACGAGTTTCGCTCAAGGTCTATCGGGGTCCCCGAAAATCTACGATTTTTGGGGAGAGGAGAAATAGCGGCAAGCCAAACTCGCACGCGAGTTTCATCTTGCAAGCCCATTTCGACGAAGGAGCGGCTGCAATTTATTACGGAGTACGCAGTATGCTATAAGTCGTGTTGTAATAAGATTTATTAAGATTTCGTGAGCGCAGCGAGCAGGAGCTTCTATTGTCTTTCATCTAATTTGTCGAAACCCTCCCAACTCCGAGTCTGTTCCGATAGATAACCGATACATAACCGATACATAACCGATACATAACCGATACATATGAATACCCCGTGAATACTCCACGAATATCCTGCGAATACCCCACAGCAAGGAATCCTATGAGAGAAAGATAACATCACCCTATGAATACCGATGTTTTTTCTTCATTCTTCAACATGTTCTTGACTTGACAACAATCATTGTTTCTGCAATTTCAGTGTCCACAGGTATATTGTTCCCTAAAAAATCTCTCAAACACTTGTATCTGTCAGAAAAAAGTAGTAACTTTGCAGCCAAAATCCGATAAGTAATGTATTTCATGCAAAATGTTATGTCATATCGCTTCTATACTCTCCGTCTGTGCTATTCACGCGCCATTCTCCGAATCGCCTTGTTGCTAATAGCGCTGGCATGTTGTGCGCTATCTATGGCTGCATGGAGTCCTATCATTCGTCAGTTTTCGCCACAAGACTATGCTGCTGGCACCCAGAACTGGGACATACTTGAGCATACCAATGGCTGGATTTATGTGGCAAACAATTATGGATTGCTTGAGACGGACGGTACGCAGTGGCAGTTGTATGGCATCCACAATGGCACTGCTGTTCGTTCCTTGGCGTTGGGTGACGATGGGGCAATTTATGTCGGTGGAACCGACGAATTTGGTGTCTTCCGCTCCAACGGGGTAGGAGAACTTACCTACGAAAATCTATCCTCCAATATCCCCGAACGCTACCGCCATTTTGGGGAAGTCTGGCGCCTCCAAATCCACGGCAACGACCTCTATATCCAGACAAGGCACTATATTTTTATTTATAACCGTTCGGGCGAACTCGAAGTGTTGGACCCTGGAGCAATCATCTATGAGTCGCTTCTGTGGGAAGGTAATCTTTATATCGCTACTGCTCGCGATTTGTATATCCAGAGTGGAGGGCGGCTCCACGCACTCCGAGGTGCTGAAATGCTCCACAATAAGGTTGTCTGCGGCATTTTGCCTTTCGGAGAGAATGGAATAATCATTGCCACTGACTTCCATGGACTATATACCTACGATGGCAAGACAATCCAGCGTTTCCATACAGAAGCTGACAACTATATCGCAGAAAATCAACTCTACACTATAGCTATCTGCAACCAGCAAATAGCCTTGGGAACGGTGCAAGGGGGTGTCGTTCTCATCGATGAATTGGGGCGTAATTGCAAATATATCAATCGTGACGGTGGTTTGCAAAACAATACGATTCTTAGTCTTCTCTTCGATTCGCAAAGCAATATCTGGATGGGACTGGATAATGGTATCGCGGTGAGCGATGCGTCCAATCCTGTGCTATTTTATCGTGATTCACAGGTGGACTATGGTTCGGGCTACACCTCTATTGAGTATCAAGACCGCCTCTATCTCGGTACCAATCAGGGATTATATTGCCTGCCGAATAATCAATCTTCTTTGACAATGGTCGAGGGTAGCCAAGGACAGGTATGGGGACTTGCCCAAGTCGGCGAAACACTCTTTTGCTGCCACAATCGCGGATTATTTATCGTGAGAAATCACCACCTGCAACCCCTTGATTGTAGCGATGGCGCTTGGAAAACATGTCCATTATCGCCTTCTGCTGCTGTCGTGGGCACTTATAGCGGCTTCTACTATCTTTATCAATCAACTGCGGGGCAATGGCTGCTCCATTACCTCGATGGATTCGCAGAAACGGCTTTGTACTTCACGCTCGACGCCACTGGAACAATATGGATACTCACCTCGCGCGGAGTTGAACGACTGGAGATAGATCTTCAGCAATACAAGCTCCTACCACAACTCGTCATCGAGCAAAATGCAGCACAGCGTATCTATTCGCTTGCCAATTGGAAAAAACAAGTACTGATTACCAGCGAAAGCCATTGTATGGTTGTAGATACCAACGGAGTCGTTTCTGCCGACACACACTTGCTCAATCACCTTTCTGGCAAACACCGCTACCTCAATATAGAAGAGGATGCACACCACAATGTATGGTATATCTATGACAATCGTGTATCAATGCGCCCTTATGATCCGCAAAGCCAGTCTTATCGCAACGAACAGATATTATGGTATTCTACCTCACAATTCATAGGTGGATTTACCAATCTCACACCCTCCAGTAAGGCGGGAGCTTTTGTCGGGGGCGTAAACGGATTCTATTATATGCAGGCTGCGGAAAAACAACCCCAACGAACACCTTCTATATATATTCGACAAATCCATTCCCTTTATTCGCCAACCACTATCTTATATGGCGAATCATACGACGGCATCGCACATACTGCTGTCATTCCTGCCTCCGAACGCTCCTTGCGAATCCGATTTGGTTGCAACAATGCTTTCACCGAAACACTCCTGTTTCGTTCGCGATTATATCCTTTGGAGGAGAATTTCACCCCGTGGCAACCTACACCTTACCGCGATTTTATTGCTCTACCATCGGGTGGAGAATATACGCTGGATATAGAGGTGCTTTCTACCTCTACAGGAGAAATCTTCACTCGCTCCTTGCCCGTTCAACTGCTCTATCCGTTCTACCTCACATGGTGGGCAAAATGCATATATATTCTCGTGTTTATTTGTCTATTAGCGCTTCTCGTGCTTAAAATAAACCAGCGAGTTCAGCGTAGCAAACGCCAACTTGCCGAGGCTAAGAACCAAGAGATATACCAACAACAAATGCGCATTCTCCAACTCGAGAACGAGAAAGCGCAATTCGATCTCCGCAACAAAAGCCAAGAACTCAGCAATTTGCTCCTTTCAGAAGCCAATCGCAAGGAGTGGAACGAAGATGTGCTAAATGAAATACGACGAATCATCGACTGCCTCAATAATGACCGTATAGCCGAAGCCAAAGGAAAAATGCAACACCTGCAAAACCGCATTGCAAGAAACGGTGAAAAAAATATCAATTGGAAACGCTTCGAAGAGAATTTCGATATTGTCAATAATCAGTTTATCACTCGACTAACAAATCTATATCCGTGGATGAATAAGCAGGAGCGTCGTCTCTGTGTGTATATTCACATGGGACTTTCCTCCAAGGAGATTGCACCGCTCATGAATGTTTCTGTGCGAGGCATAGAAATGATGCGCTACCGTATTCGCTCCAAAATGGAAGTCGATTCTGCCCGCTCACTCAAGCAGCATTTTCTCCAGATTCAACAATCGATCTCCCAATAATATGGTTATTTAAGTTAGTAGCTGCGCATATATACTATCAATTGCATTACTACGAAAACTCTCGTGGTAATGCAATTTATTTTATAAGATGAGAAACTAACAAAAAATACTAAATATCTTATATTCACTTGTTTATAATTTATTTGTAGTATTTATTTTTTGCTTTGTGAGATTGCAAACATGTTATAAAACATATACGCAAAATTTTGCGCGTATGCGTACTATGTTGTATCTTTGCGCTGTTTTTAATCAAATCTCAACGACAATGAAACGCTTAAATCTATTTCTGTTGCTCCTACTCACGCCAATGTTTCTTTTGGCGCAGACCACTATCTCTGGTGTGGTAATGGCAGAAGGCGAGCCAGACCCTGTTATCGGTGCGAATGTAATGGTGAAGGGTACTACCACTGGTACTATCACCGACTTTGACGGCAATTTCCTGCTTGATGCAAAGGTGGGAGATGTGCTGCTTATCTCCTACATGGGTTACAAACCGATGGAAGTGAAAGCTACTGCTGCTTTTATGACTGTCACCCTTCAGCCTGACAATGTCATGCTCGATGAAGTAGTAGCCATCGGCTATGGTACGATGAAGCGCTCCGACCTGACAGGTGCTGTCACATCTGTGAGTGCAGAGGATCTCAATAAAGCCCCTGTCGCTGGTCTTGACCAAGCTTTGCAAGGTCGCGCAGCGGGTGTGACTGTCACCACCAATTCAGGTCAGCCAGGCGAATGGGCTACCATTCGTATCCGTGGTATTGGTTCTGCCATCGGCGGAAACGACCCTTTGTTCGTAGTAGATGGTGTCATTACCGGCGATATTCGATTCTTGGCTCCTGCGGATATTCAATCTATGGAGATCTTAAAGGATGCTTCAGCCACAGCTATCTACGGTTCTCGTGGTGCCAATGGTGTGATCCTTGTCACTACTAAGTCAGGTGGAAAAGGCAAAGCCAACATCTCATTCGATGCGTATTGGGGTATCCAAAACCGTTGGAAGAAACTCGATCTCATGGATTCGCGCTCACAAGTTGATACCGAGCTCCGTATAGGTGCTATGCGTAATGGTGCCGAGGAGATAGCTTTCTATAACCAGCGCGGATTCTCCGAATGGTTAAGCATGTACAAGTTAGGCAAGTCGCCTTTCTACCCTATGAATTTTGATTATTCCCATCAGGAAACCGATTGGCAAGACGAGGTCTTCAATGCCAATGCTTTCATGCATAATTATACCCTTAGTATCGATGGTGGTAGCGATAAAGGTCATTATGCTTTCTCTACCTCTTATTTTGGTCAAGAAGGTACGATTATCGGCTCCAACTACAATCGTTTCACTCTCCGCCTCAATACCGATTACGAAGTGCGCAAGTGGTTGACTATTGGTGAGCACCTCTCGTTTGTTACCACATCAGGTCGCAATGCGATGCACAACTCTTCTTCGGCAGGTGCATCGGTCATCTCTGCTGCAATGGCTATGTCGCAGTGGGATCCTGTGTATTACCCAGAGGGTAGTGTCAATGCCAAAGGCAAGGATATGTCGGGCGACTACTCTGCGGGTTCCAACTTCAAGAATGTCACCAACCCTTACCAAATGGCATTCAATACCGAGCCTTCCAGCAAGAACGAACGCGTAGTAGGCGACTTCTACCTCGAAATCAAACCTATCGAAGGCCTCGTTATCCGTCCAAGTATTTCGTTGGACTACTCGCTCAATCGCAATCGCAACTTCACATATCCTAACACATATACATTATACAATTACGCCGAAAAGAACTTCCTTTCCTCTTCTATGGATCGCCATTGCACCCTCCTCGAAGAGGTGACTGCCACCTATGCCAAGAAAATTGGCAAGCACAATTTCTCTATCATGGTGGGTCAGACATGGGAAGAGTACAACTACTATAGCATCGGTGGTTCAGGTGCACAAATCCTCAATCCTGTAGAGAGCAACTGGTATTTGAACAACACAACCGAAGATCGCCTGCCGGCTTCCGACGGAGTAGGTCGCGTACGCCGTCTATCTTTTTTGGGGCGCGCATTCTATTCCTATGCAGACCGATATCTGATTACAGCTAACTTCCGTGCAGATGCATCTTCCCGCTTCACCAAAGACCCTTGGGGCTTCTTCCCATCTGTAGCTCTGGCGTGGCGTATGAGCGAGGAAGCATGGCTGAAAGAGGTTCAATGGATTGACAACCTGAAACTGCGTGTCGGCTTTGGTCAAGCAGGCAACGATGGTATTCCATCTGGTTCGTTCATTCCTACTATGGGGTCAGGCGATATGGTATTCTATGGCTATCCTCTTGGCTATCCACAAGTGATGGTAGGCGGCGCAGCAGTGCTTACCCAAGTTAATACGGCAGGTAAGTGGGAAACCAACGAGCAATGGGATGCAGGTATCGACTTCTCTTTCTGGAATGGTAAACTTAGCGGTACAATCGACTACTTCCTCCGCGACACCAAGGATGCACTTCTATATGTAAACGCACCTGCGCATGTGGGCAACCGCAATTCGCTCATCAAGAATGTGGGTAATATTCGCAATACGGGTGTAGAAATTGCATTAGATCACAAGCATCATATCGGTAAATTCCACTACAATATCGGTGGTAACATCTCTTTCCTCCACAACGAACTCACGGCTGTCAATGGTGGTTCACCTCTTTGGGGCGACCGCACCAAGACCGACCTTGGCATGGCACTCAACTCCTTCTGGGGATATGAGTACGAGGGCATTTACCAAACCAATGAAGAGGCACTTCAACAACTCTATACCTATACTGCCGAGACGATTGGCGTACATGCAGGTGATGCACGCTACAAAGACCAAAACGGCGATGGTATCCTCGATGAAGCCGACAAAAAGTGTCTCGGAAATCCGTTCCCTAAACTGACCTATGGCTTCAACCTCGGTGCTGATTTCTATGGAGTGGATATCCAACTCTTCTTCCAAGGTGTCAGCGGTAATAAGATATACAACGCCATGCGCGAACGCCTCGAAGGCGATGGCACCAGCAATGCGCTTGCTACCTATATGGCAGACGAAGTATGGGTCGGATACACCGATGTCGTACGCGATGCGCTGTTGGCGAAAGGTGTCAACTGGATGGAACTCGAGAACCGCAATGGTACTATCCCTAATCCTCTTGGCTCTCCTACCAATACCGAGAACTCCACTCGTTTCCTCGAAGATGGCAGCTATCTCCGTCTTAAGAACCTCCAGATCGGCTACACCTTGCCTAAGAACATCACCGAGAAGTTCCACTGCTCTCGTTTGCGCTTCTACCTCACGGCAAGCAACCTGCTCACTATTACCAAGTATTCTGGTTATGACCCAGAGGTGGGTTCAGGTGTGGACTATGGTAACTACCCACAAAGCCGCACATTCACATTTGGTTTGAATGCTACTTTCTAAAACAATGTTGAACTTCTAAAAACTCACACTCATGAAAACTTTTAGATACAGTATATTTGCTTTGCTCCTTCTCTTCACAGGTTGCCGCGACTATCTCACCGAAATAGAGCCAGGAACCACTTTGCTGAACGACTTCTTCACATCCACTGCTGCGGCAGAGCAAAATGTCACAGGTTGTTATGTGCCACTCATGTGGGAATTCAACCACACATACCTCTCCGAATGGTTTATCGGCGACATCGTCAGCGATGATGCGCTCAAGGGCGGTGGCAGCACCACCGATATGGCGGATGCCTATGATATGGAGAACTGGCGCACTACATCGCAAAACACCCTGCTGCTCGATTTCTATCGTGCACAATACCAGGGTATTGCGCGTTGCAACCTCGCCATCAAGTATGTCTCCAATATGGAGATAGGTACAGACTCCATCTTCACTCCTACTATGAAGGATCGCCTTTTGGGCGAAGCACACTTCCTCCGTGCTTACTACTATTTCCGTCTCGTGCGCGTATTCGCGGGCGTACCTATCACTACGGATGTCATTGACGACTCCGAGAAATGGGGTGTTCCACGAGCATCAGTAGAGGAGGTGTATAACCTTATCCTCGAAGACCTCACCAAGGCCAACAGCATGCTCCAGCTCCGTAGCGCTATGACTGCCGAGAATCTTGGTCGAGCTACTAAAGGTGCTGCACAAGCCATGTTGCTCAAGGTTAATCTCTATATGGCTTCGCCTTATTGGAACAAACAACTCTCTCAAGACCCTGCCACCTATTTCGCTGCGGCTAAGCAATGGGGCGACTCTATCATCGCTTCTGGCGAGTACTCGCTTTGCCCTAACTACGAGGACAACTTCACCCTCGCTGGCGAGAATGGTCAAGAGTCTGTCTTCGAGATTCAATATACCGAAGTACCTTGGGGTGACTACGGAGATGGAAACGACCCTTCTAAGTTTGGTTACACGGCAGGTTCGTTTACCCAGATATTGATGCGTTCACGCTCATCCCTCATCGGTGGTGGATGGGGATTTGACCACCCAACACAAAACCTCTACGATGAGTTCGAACCTACCGACATCCGTCGCGATGTGGCTATCCTCAATCCTGTGGATTCGCTTATCGAGACACCTTCTGTTGAGATCTACCTCGGCTCACGCTACCTCAACAACAAGTACGGCATGTACCGCGACCCTGCTGACCTGGGTGGTGGCTATGGCAAGTGGTCGCTCCACGCTTCTCGCGGTCCGCTCAACAATCGCCAAATCCGCTATGCAGATGTTCTTCTCATGTACGCCGAGGCTGCTCTTGGCGCAGGCGATGAGGCTACCGCGCGCATGTATATCAATATGGTGCGCACACGCGTAGGACTATCCGAAATCGCCCTCGCTGACAACGCTGCCCTTCGCCACGAACGCCGCGTTGAGTTGGCTATGGAGGGACACCGTTGGTTCGACCTCGTGCGCTGGGAAGGTGTAGCTGGCAATGGCCTCAAAGCCCATATGGATGCTTACAAGGCTACCGAGTCGGCGGAAGCACAATCACACATGCAAGAGTTCGTAGCAGGCAAACACGAGATATTCCCTATCCCACAAGATGAGATTCAGTTGAACCCAACTGAAATGAAACAAAACAATGGTTATTGATCAACCATTCTAATCAACATAATTTACTAACCACTTAATTTTTAAGTATTATGAAAACAAACAAAATTTTCGCTACTGCTCTTGCAGTACTCGCATTGGCTGGTTTCACCGCATGCGAACAAAAAAATCAACCAACTGAAGTCACTGGTTTAACGCTTGACCAAACGACTTTGACTTTGGAAGTAAATGCTACAGCAACCTTAGTTGCTACTGTAGAGCCAGCTGGCGCTGCTACAGTAACATGGGTAAGTCAAAATCCACAAGTTGCAACTGTGGATGATGGTGTAGTTACTGGTGTTACTGCAGGAAACACTATTATCGTTGCTACTGCAGGTTCTAAAACAGCAACATGTTTGGTTTCTGTTGGCGCAAAAGAAGATCCTTCAGATAATAAATTTGCAGCATTGTTAACTGGATCTGATTATTATGTATTTGCATTAGACGATGTCTCATTCGAAAAACTCGGAACCAAAGTAAAAGGAGATTTTCGTATGAATGGTGCCTATGGTGATGATGGCTCTATTCCTGCAGAAACTACTTCTGTGTTGGAAATTTGGGGACAATCTTTTGCAGGCGGTCAAGGTGGTGGACTGAACTGTTTTGGCGCAGCAGAAGGATATATTTCTTTGGTTTCTGCACAAGGCGAAGGTTGGGGACTTGGTTGTGGTGGTTTACGCCAAATACATCGCACAATTGATCTTACTGCTGTAACTGCCGATCATACTTTAGCTATTGCATATAAATGCCCAGCAAACAATGCAGCTTCTGCCAAAGCAAAATTCACTCTTTATAGTACAAAACAAGGTAGCCCAGAAGTAGCAAGAGAGGTAAGTGGTAACACTGCAGGAGAATGGACCCTCGTGGAGTATTCTATGGCAGATTTGTTTGCTGCTGGTTTGGATTGGACTGCTGTAGCAGATTGCCAAGATGGTACTTATGCTTGGTATACTTTGGGTATTTTGATTGAGGGCATTGGTCAAGGACTTGATGTAGATGCTATTTTGGTTTACAAGAAATAACTTGATATTGATTGCTAATAGGAGATTGGTTTCTCCTATTAGTTCTATTTTATTTTTTATATTTATTATGAGAGCCTTACCTATTAAATTAATGGTTGCTACATTGGTATCTATCATCTGTTTTGCGAGTTGTAAGCCAGTAGAACCAAGTTATACAATACAGTTGAATAATACCCTATTGTCTATGACGGTGGGTGATATGAGTACGCTTATAGCAGAAACACAAGCTCCTACAGTCAATTGGCAATCCAGTAATGATTCAATTGCTACAGTTTTTCATGGAGTAGTTACTGCTGTAGGTGTGGGATATGCTACTATATCCGCAACCGTAGATGGCAATCAAACTGCAGTATGTGCTGTGTGCGTAGTAGGGAAGGACGGCGAAACGATTTCATTATCTCCTACAAATGTTCAAGTTGAAAAAGGGGATATTTTTCAATATAATTATACTTCCTCATACGATGTCCCTCTTGTATGGGAATCTTCGGATCCAACAGTTGCCACTGTTGATCAATATGGAAAAGTGACCGCGATTAAATCAGGAAGAACAGTCATATCCATGACCAATGGAGTCGAAAAGTGTTATTCTAATTTTGCAGTAAAGCATAACTGGACTGAGTATTCTTTAATCTGGTCAGAAGAATTTAATGAGGAGATATTGGATGAAAGCGTTTGGAATGTAGAAGTCGGAGGTGGCGGTTGGGGAAATAAAGAGTTACAATATTACACCACACGCCCTGAAAATCTGCGTGTTAAAAATGGATGCCTTGAGATTGAAGCGCGTAAAGAAAAATATGAGAATCGTGATTACACATCTGCTCGTATTAATACGCGCGAGAAAAAAGCATTTGAGTATGGAAAAATAGAAGCGCGCATTCGTTTACCCGCTGGCGGGGGTACATGGCCTGCATTCTGGATGATGGGGGATGATTATAAAAAAGTTGGTTGGCCCAAATGTGGAGAAATTGATATAATGGAACATGTGGGTAATAATCCAACCATGCTTTCGTTTGCTCTTCATACGCCACAAAAAAACGGAAGTTCGGGTAATAATTGGAGTGCCAAAATATATTCTGACGACATTGAAGATAATTTTCATGTTTATGGAATAGAATGGTTAAAAGAAGAAAAGTACGGATGTGATATTATCCACTTTACATATGATGGAAATGTATGTGCTACAATTCAAGAAAACATTTCTCATATCGATGAAAATTATTATTGGCCATTCAATAAACCTCATTTTATCATTCTCAACTGCGCTATCGGTGGCAACATGGGTGGCAAAGTGGATGATGCTATCTTCAACCAACAACGAATCATGTATGTGGACTGGGTACGCGTGTACCAACGCCAAGAACAACCCTAAACCATTCTACACAACTCTACACCATGCTACACCATACTAAACGACATATCATTTGGGTGTTTGCTCTCTTCTTGATGGCATGTAACACCAACGCCCCTACGCTCGACCAGCCCTCTACCATGCAGAAGAGTGCCAAGCGCGGTGTATCGTTCGATTTCAAGAAGATTGACGATCTGCCAATTCTTTCTCCTTCTGTCTCATGGTCTTACAACTGGGGCAACTCCCAAAACGCTACAGCAGCCCTTTGGTTCGACACCAACAACATGGATTTCTGCCCAATGTGCTGGAACAACTCATACAGCGCAGACAAGATTCGCCAGTATGTGCAGGAGCACCCCAACACCAAGTACTTACTGGGCTTCAACGAACCCAATCTCACCGACCAATGCAACATGACCCCTACGCAAGCGGCTGAGCATTGGCCACAAGTGGTAGCGTTGGCGAAAGAACTGAACCTCAAACTCATCTCTCCTGCCATGAATTATGGAACCCTCGCGGGCTATCATGACCCTATCAAATGGCTCGATGAGTTCTTTGCACTGCCCAATGTGTCGCTCGACGATATCCATGCTATTGCTATCCACTGCTATATGGCTTCGCCTTCTGCTGTCAAAGATTATATCAAGAAGTTCGAGAAATACGGCAAACCCATCTGGATGACCGAGTTCTGTGCTTGGGACCCCGTGCCAAGCAATGTCGAGAAGCAAATGGACTATATGTGCTCTGTCCTCAACCACATGGAGCAAAATCCTCATGTAGAACGCTACGCATGGTTCATGCCTCGCACTAGTGGCAAGGTGGACTCTGCACCCTACATGCAACTGCTCACCCACGGCTCGCCAGTTGAACTCACTCCGCTCGGACAAATCTTCACCCAGTTTTCTTCTTTCGACAAGAACGCCTACCTCTCCCTCGAACAAGGCATAGGTGCACACCAATACATTGCCTTAAAAGAGGAGAATATCTCCCTGCGTGTCACGGACAACAACCAACTTTATATCCAATCCTTCATGCAAGGACAATGGATTGATTATCAAATCAATGTACAGAGCAAACAACCGCTGCAAATCCAATATGCTTCCATCGTCAATAGCCAACTTTGCATCTACATTGACGGCGTAGCTCAAGCAATAGTGGACATACCCAAAACTGCTGATATGCAATCGGTTACTACGCTCACTACTACCGTTATCCCACCACTTGGCAACCACACCCTTCGCATTGAAGCACTAAAAGGAACCTTTAATTGCTACCAACTCCTGCAATACACCACTGCTAAACAATTCTAAACAACTCTACACCATGCTACACCACGCTAAACAACTCTACACCATGCTTCTGCTACTGCTTGCCCTTCCTTTGGTAGCGCAAAGCAATACTGACGACTACACCCTCGTTTGGAACGAAGATTTCACCGACGCAACCCTCGACCGCAATGTATGGAACATTGAAGTTAATGGCGACGGCGGTGGCAACAACGAGTTGCAATACTATTGCGAGAAAGGTGTCACCCTCGACATCGAACCCACCACAGGCAAGCATTGCCTTGTTCTCACTGCCACCAAAGAGGATTACAAAGGCAAGAAATGCACCTCTGGTCGTGTCAATACAAAGAATAATCTCTACTACACCTTCGGCAAAATTGAAGCGCGTATCAAGTTCCCTAACACAGCTAACGGTCTTTGGCCTGCCTTCTGGCAGATGGGCAACGACTTCGATCAAGTAGGTTGGCCACGCTGCGGTGAGACCGATATCATCGAGTTGGGCAATGCCAATGGCATCAAAAACGGCACCCAAGACCGCTATTTCAACGGAGCACTACACCTCGGCTCAGCATGGAACACCGTTTGGTGCGATGCACAAGATATCACCTATCCTTATTCGGTCGAGGACACTTTCCATATTGTCACCATGATCTGGACACCCACATCTATCGACATGTATATGGATCGTGATGCCAACCCAGGCGTAAGCCCCTATTTCCATGCCGACCTTGAGCCTAACAACGATGCCAACTACGACCGCAGTCGCGTATTCGCCAAACCCAACTTCATCATTGCTAATCTCGCCATCGGTGGCAACTTCCCTCAAATCTGGGATATCAACCAAATCTCTGCCCTTGCCAATGGTTCACGCTCCGTCTATATCGACTGGATTCGCATCTACCAACAAGGCACCGACAAAGAGACCTTCGTCTCTCCATCATCCAGCGACGATATCGAACCCGAAAACGGCACTGCTGTGGATAATATCACCCTCACCCAACCAGCACAAAAAGTCATCCTCAACGGACAATTATTTATCCACAAAGACGGACAACTATACAATATTGTTGGTCAAAAAATACAGTAACCTTTTAATATTCTAAAACTTTGAAACCTATTAATTCTATAATCTTGTCGTTATGCGCTGTGCTGCTATCAGCCTGCCATGCTAAACAGCCTTATACGCTCGTATGGGAAGACGACTTCAATGCCCCTACCTTGGACACCTCCTATTGGAATGTGGACGATAACGCACGCGGTGGAGGTAATGCCGAGATGCAGTACTACACTCCTCGCAATGTCACTATCGAGCGTCATCCCGTATCAGGCGAGTCATGCCTCGTACTCAATGCTAAGCGCGAGGACTATCGCAATCGTCCAGCCACATCGGGTAGGGTAAATACGCAGGATAAAGTCACTGTTTGCTACGGCAAGATCGAAGCGCGTATCGCTTTCCCTTACACGGGCAATGGCCTATGGCCTGCGTTCTGGATGCTGGGCAACAACCTTGCCACCAACCTTGGCAATGATGATTCCATTGACCAACAAAAGAAGCAGTTAGAAGCACAAGGGCGTGTTGTATGGCCCAAATGCGGTGAAATTGACATTGTAGAGATGGGGCACAAAGATGGTATCGAGAAGGGAGTATCTGATCGCTACTTCAATGGTGCTGCGCATTGGGGCGAGAGCTTCAACAATGGTAAGTATCCCAATCAAGCAGGCATGTGCGAAGCCCCTTATCCTGTACAAGGCGAATTCCACCTCTTCACTGTCATCTGGACCGAAGATAGTCTTGCAATGTACCTCGACCAAGACCAATACCCAGAGGTGGCACCCTATTTCGCCCTCTCGTTACGCGATAAATCAATCAACAAACCAGGTCACTACTTCAACCATCCCTTTTATATCGTGCTCAACTTAGCAGTAGGTGGCTTCTTCCCCGGTTTGCCAATGCCAGAGAAATATCCAGAGGTGTACACCGCAGAGGACGAAAATTTCCAACGCGTCACCGCCCTCCCCGCCGATGGCACCCCAGTGAAAATGTATATCGACTATATTAAAATATATCAGGGCCCCCAGCCCCCGCACGCCCCCCGCCAATAATAATGGTTCCCCCGCCCCCGGATCCCCCCCGCCTCTCATAACACACCAACCCCAGACCCCTC
>JAZNRY010000042.1:0-22461 GCA_045590995.1 Paludibacteraceae bacterium
TGCCTCCGCTCTCCCCACAAATTGCAAATTTGCGGGGACCCCGAACGCTCGAATCGTACGGCAAAGCCGATCGTTCGACCGAAGGGAGATAAGAACTTCCTGGCGCGACAAGGAAAACAACACATAGTGTCAACTGGTATATAAATCCCTATTTTAATCAACAACACAAACAACTATATTTAACAACAATTGCGCCCAAAACAACACATTGGGCGCTCAGGGATTTGTTAAAGACAATTGTCGTCAATAGAGTTGTCAATTATCGTCAATTCGGGGGTGTTTTTGTTTTGGGTTGGAAGAATGCGCTTGGCGCATTGGCAACTCAAAACAAAATGAAGAGATAGATAATAACCACAAGTGTCAACTGGTATATAAATTCCCAAAAATAAGCCTTTTTTAGTGAAAAATTAACTTTTTTTGCAATTTATTTGCATATGTTGTTTATTTTCACTAACTTTGCGCGGCTTTGGGAAAAGTATTCCAAAATAAACACATAACCGTAAATAATCAAATACCAAATATTTATGAAAAAACTTACTCTATTTTTAGTTGCGATAACGATGAGTTTGTTCTCGTTTGCAGCACAACCTAAGCGAATATACGCTTATGATCTTTCGTCTGCGCTGGTGGATAAGGTTTATACCTTTTCTTTCACAGCAAATGAAACTCCTACTTCTGGTAAAATCATATTTTATGATGCCACATCTAGTGATTTTGTAGGTGAAATAGCATTAAATAATCCAGTATTGGGCAAAAACGAAGTAGAAATTGCGGAGTACAATTTGCCAGGCAATGATGGCCAGCAACTCAATTGGTCAGTAGAACTATCGGCTGCTGCGGTTACTGCGATTGATGCTCTGAATGACCCAAGTTTATCTCAATTTAAATTCTATTTACCCCAAGATGTGGCTGTTGACAACTCGCCTGAGTCTGATTTCTTTGGACGTGTATATGTGGCGAATCCTGGCACAGGATCTGGATATGTCGCTGCTGGTATTTCTGTATATGATCAAGAATTGAATAAATTGGGGGATGGATATAAAGCAACTGGGCATACAATATCAAGTCGTACTGATATTCATCGTCTTGCAGTCCAACCTCAAACAGGAAAAATTTATTATGCTAAAACTGGTAGTAGCACTGCTATCTATGAGTTAATACCTAATCAGAATGGATCTTTATCTGATGGTGGTTCTTCTGTGAATGTTATTTCTGGTGTGAGCGAAATCAAAAATGCCAACTCTTTGTGTTTTGATGAAAATGGACTATTGTGGATCCTAAACTATGCCAATTATGTAGATGCTAAAACTACTGGAGTTATTTACTCCGTAGATAATAAGGTTGCAACATTGTTTACTAAGAATGATCCCAATGTATATCAATGGGTAAGTAATGATAATGCCATAGCTCCTGATGGATTAGGTGGCTTTTGGGTTGCACAATACCGTTCTAATTTCGATGGATTCTATGTGTTATCTCATGTTAATAAAGAAGGCGTGTTAGATTTCTATATCAACAACAAAACTAATAATACATTGATACCTACATCGGGAACAGGTAGTAGTATTAATGCATCATATCGCGGTCATTTAGCATATTATTCCAAAGAAAATATATTAGCATTTGGTGGTGCAGATCGTGTAACTTTATTTACGATAGAATATGATAATGAAGGAAAACCTGCTCTGACTAAGTTAGGTGAAACTCCATCTATAAGACACACTGATTCTCATAAAAATATAGATGGCATAGCATTTGATTATGCGGGTAACCTATATATGGCATCTGCCACACGAGAAAAATTGTTTGTTTATACAATACCAACCACCAATAATACTTGCGAGGTGCCTGCAAAGAAAGCAGATGTGGTTACAAAAGTAGAGGCCGCAGTTGCTTTATACACGGTAACAACCAATGTTAACGACCCTGCAATGGGTAGCGTGTCAGGTAATTTGGGTACATATGAAGATGGAGCTTCCGCAGAACTTACTGCTGTAGCTAATGAGCACTATGAGTTCGTTAATTGGACAGGTGATGTAGAATCTACTGACAACCCATTGACTGTAGCGGTAAATAGCGATATGACTATTACTGCGAACTTTGAGAAGCAGAAACACATCTTGACTGTGTTTGTTAATGACGAGAACAAGGGTACAATAGATGTCGCTACAGGTTCTTATGAATATGGTACAGAGGTAACATTGACTGCTACTCCAAAGCTTGGCTACAAACTGCTTGCTTGGAGCAACAAAGCAACTACACCTTCTATCACTCTCACAATGGATAACAATAAAGCAGTTTCTGCTTACTTTGTTAAAGAGTACGCAACAGATCCTACATTTACCATTGAGAAAGTTTGGGAGAACACTAATGTACCTGCAGCTACTGCCAATGGTTTCCAAGGAGTAGGTTGGGATGGAAAGATTTATGTCAAGGATCGCTATAATGCAGCGATTAATGTTTATACGGAGACAGGTTCTGAACTATATGCACAACTAGGTGCTACAGTTACAGGGCTTGCTGGTGACCAACCAATAGCTGTGGATGATGCAGGAAATTTAGTAGTTCGTAGTGGTTCAACTAACTTCTATGATTCCCCTACTCAAGTAAGTATTTTCCGCAAAAACGAAAACACTCCAGAAGTGATTGACTTTACTTTGCCAGCAACTGATCGCTGCGACTTTATCTCCGCTTCTGGTGATATCTTCGGCGAGAAAGGTGGTTATGTGTATTTCTTCTGTATGAACCAAACGACTGTTTCGCGTTTGCATATTAAAAATGGTGAATATGAAGGAGTTGATACCATTGCTATAGTTGCAGAAGAAGGAAAGGCTGCATCACAGAGTCATGTGGTTGTAGATATTTATGGCAACATACATACTTCATCTAAAGGTAAAAATGCATATGAATACAATATCACTACACTAACCACTACTGCAGATTCATATTTAGGAGCGGCTACTAAAAAGACACCAAAATCTACAATCGGTGGTTGTACTTTTGAATTGGGTGGAAAAGAATTGTGGGCATATGTAGCAGGAATAACAAACTATTCAAGTGAATGGGAGTTGAAGAATGTTACTGATGGTGTGCTCGTTTCTAATGAAGTTTTATATGCAACAGATGATAAGACGACCGTTAATTCAAACACCGCTGCTAACTGGCTCAATGTGCAAGTTGTAGATGAGAAGACGGCTTATATCTATCAATTCTGTCCAACTGTAGCAGCGGCTGTTTGGAAAGTGTCGTTAAAAGAGAATTATATCGTTTCTGCAAGTGCTACAAACGGTACAGTTAAAGGCGCAGGTACATACCAAGAGGGAGCAACTGCTACGCTAACAGCTACTCCTAACACAGGTTACAAATTTGTGAATTGGACAAAGGGTGGTGAAACCATTACTGATAACCCATACACTTTTACCGTGAGCGACAATGTGGCGTTAGTAGCCAACTTTGAGGCGATTACAAGCAAAGACCCTCGCGCATGGGCGTATGATATGAAATTAGGTGAGGATGGCGACAACTACACATTCACTTTCAAAGCGACTGCTGCTGGACAAGCAACCATCAGTTTCAAAGATAAAGATGGCGATGCGTTGGCGCAACCTGCATCACAAAAAATAGCAGCAGTTGTTGGAGAGAATAAGTTTACTATCGCTAAAAGTGCTTTCGCAGCTGGTGTAGATGCGTTTTGGTCTATTACAATGGACGGTGCACCTATTGAAGGTGTGGTAGAGGTAACTGACCAATCTCGTGGTATCTACGACTTCTACAATATGATGGGTGTAGTTGTGGACAATAATACCGACTCAAAAGACTTTGGTAAAATTTATGTACAAATGTCCCTTGCAGGAACAACTCAAGGTAAGGCGCAAACACCAGGTCTATTCTTGTTTGACCAAAAATTAGATGGATTAAATAGCAACCCTAATGTAGGTATTCAACCATCTCTTCCTGCGGAATATACCATAGGTGGTGATCGCAACAAGTTCCATCGTTTGAATATTAATCCTAACACAGGTGATCTTGTATATAGTTATAATATTGCAAGTAGTCCTGCTGTCTTTGCTATTAATCGAGAGGATATGACAACTACCAACCTGCTCACTGGTGTAGTTGGTTTTACTCGTACTGCAGCACACTGTTTTGATGCAGAGGGCACATTGTATGTAATAGATATTGCAAATAATCAAGGTAGAATATACAGAGTGAAAGATGGTGTTGCTACTCCAATGACCGAAGCTACAGGTAAATTAGTCAATGCATCTATAGCCATGGAATCTGATGGAAATGGTGGTCTTTGGGTAAGCCATAACCGTGGTCAAATGGATGCCTATTATCAACTTGCACACATTGCAAGCAATGGTGCTATTGATTGGTATATTGATTCAAGTAACCCACAAGGTTTTGAAGGAAGTTCTGCGCGTGGCGCATTAGCATACGATGTAGAGCGTCAGATATTAGCACAAGGTCGTAATGGAAAAGTAGAACTTTATACTGTAAGCTATGAGCCTACTATCACTTTGACTCCATTGCATACTATAGCAAGCAATGATTTGGGCAATAATATTGATGGTCTTGCATTTGACTATGCTGGTGACCTATATGTAGTAAACTCTTCGAAAGAGAAATTCCAAAAGTTCACTTTGCCAACAGCAGACAATATCTGCACCGTAGCAGCTCCTGCATTAGAGGCTGTTCGCTTTACTCCAGTGTACACAGTAAATGTAGAGTCCAATAATAATGAGTGGGGTATCGCTAACGGTGGTGGTACATTCGAAGAAGGTCAAAATGCTACCATCACCGCTGTGGCTGCAACAAACTATGAGTTTGTTAATTGGACAAAAGAAGGCGCAGAGGTATCTATCGAGAATCCATATACATTTGCTGTGACAGAGTCTGCTACTTATGTTGCTAACTTCGTAGAGATAACAAAATACACCATCGATGTGACTTATGATAACATTATGGGAACTGTTGAGGGTGCAGGTACTTACTACGAAGGTACAGAGGTAACACTGACCGCAACAGCTAAGGGTGGTTATGTATTCGTAAATTGGAGCGACGGCAATACCGATGAAACTCGTACATTTACTGCAGGTGTAGATATGCCTGAAACTTTGACTGCTAACTTCAAAGTGGCTGTTCCTCGCGCGTGGGCGTATGATTTAAGGTTAGATGCAGATACAGATCCAGCTAATTACACATTCACCTTTAAGACAACCAGCGCAGGTACTGCTACCTTAATCTTTAAGGATGAGGATGGTAATATACAGAACTTTGGTACACATACTGCAACTGCTAATGCTGCTGAAGAAAAAACAATTACGATTGCAAAGACCGTATTTGCTGCTGCTACCAAAGATATTTACTGGGAAGTAGAACTCGCTGGCGACGCAATCGCTAAGATGGCAGAAATCACAGACCCAACACGCAATATATACGACTTCTACAACATGATGGGCGTGGTTGTGGATAATGATCCTAACTCAGAGATGTTTGGTAAGATTTATATTCAACAATCATATAATGGTGCAGCAGATGGAATTGCTGATCGTTCCGATACCCAAACAGCAGGTATTTTCATCTATGACCAAGGACTTAACGAGTTGAATAATCCAGCCAATGTTGGTATCAAACCTCAATTGCCATATACAATAGGTGCAAACCGACAAGTCTTTAAGCGTATTACAATTAATCCTTCGAACGGGGACATTGCATTCTGCAATAATACAACCACGAATGGTGGAGCATATGCAGTAAGCAGAGAGAATTTAGCTGGTGAAGCAATCAATCTGACAAAGCATATTTCCGACATTCAAAAGGTAAATGCACTATGCTTTGATGATGAAGGCAATTTGTATGTTGCTGCTAATGTTTCAACATCTGGTGCTCCAAATGGAAATATATATCAGATAAAGACTGATGGTACTTATACAGAGTTGACATCTGGAAGCTTGTTCTATGATCAAGAAATTGCTATGGCTTCTGATGGTCGTGGTGGTCTTTGGATTGCACAAAATCGTTGGGGAACGGCAGTTGCTCCATTATTCCATGTGAATGTGGCTGAAAATAAAATTGATTTCAAAGTAGAAGCAGATAAGGATTATTCTGATTGGTTCGCTGGAGCCAACTATCGTGGCGCAATTGCATATGATAAGCAACGAGACATTTTGGCTGTACATTCACAAGCATGTGCTTCTGTATTCCAAGTGACATATGCTGCTGGCGTACCTTCCATTTCTAAAATATGCCAAACTCCAAATCTTGGAAAGAATGAACTTGATGGTCTTGCCTTCGACTATGCGGGTGACTTATATGTAGTACACTCTGGCACAGAGCGCTTCTACAAGTATGTTCTTCCTACCAATACCAACACTTGCACCGTACCTGCTCCTGAGTCACAAATAATCATGAAAGAAGCAAGATATACAGTAACTGTTGTTGCAGATCCTGTTGAGATGGGTACTGTGACCGAAGGCGGCGAATACAAAGCTGGCGAAAAAGTTACTCTGACAGCAACTGCTAATGATGGTTATCGCTTCGTTAATTGGACTATTGGCAGCGATGTGATTTCTACAGATGCAAGCTTCGAGTACACTGTTCCTGCTGAAAATGTAACCATTACCGCTCACTTCGAATTGAAACCGCTTGCAATGGTAGGTGTTGTGAAACGCGCTGTTCAAATTGGCGAAAGCACCGTAGTTCTAACACACGAAGCAAATGGCACTCCACACCTCTACAAAGTAGTGGATGGTGAGTTAGAAGCAGAAATCTCACAAGTGGGTGTTATTGCTCGCGACCCAGACAATGCAGGCGACTATCTTTCAATATCAGATATTGCTGTAACTGAGGACGGTAAGTTGGTGGCAATCAATAAGATTGAATGTCAATCTGATGAAAACCAAGTTGTTTCAGGCTATAAACGAGGTGAGCTCCGTGCTTATATTTGGAATGACCTCGCAGGTGCTCCTGCTCTTTGGTTTACATCTAAGATGTCTTCTAACTGGTATCGTTCAGTACAAGGTCATACTATGGCTGTTAAGGGTACTTCTCAAAATGCTGAGATATTTACCACAGGTACTCATGGAACAAATGGTAGAACTCGTTTCTCTTGGTATCATATTATTGATGGTGTATTTGAAGAACCTGCTGTAAATACAAATGATTACTATCATTTCCATAATGGTCCTGATAATATCTATGCTACCGGTAATAGCCTTGAAAAACTTGTAGGTACTCAATATGAGCTGAATGCATCTCCATTGGAAGCCGACCGTTGGATTATGGATGGTAATTTGGTTGAGCCATATGAATATGTACTTCCTGCAACGAACAATGTAGCTCTTACCGAGGGTACTGCGCTTGCAACAGACTTGGGCAAGAAGTTCAATGGTGCTACTTACCTCACGGTATTAGGCAAACACTTGATGGTGGCTCCATATGCAGACAGCGAAAATGTAGCAGGTGTGACCGTATTGGATATTACCAATGGTTTGGATCAAGCAGAAGAGATGGATTATGCAGAATTGACATCTCCTGTGCTTGCTACCGCTGCGGCAACTGCCGTAAAAGTCAATGGTGATGACCTTACAATCACACTCGTTGTAGATAATAAGGTGTATATTTTCTCTATTGATTTGAATCTACAATACACCCGCACTGTGACCAACGGAAACTTCGGTACAATCTGCTTGCCATATGGCTCAAACAACTACAGCGGTGCTGAGTTCTATGAGATTGCATACTTGCAATTGAAAGACGATGGCGTAACTCCTATGGGTATTTGGTTAGACGAAGTAATTGAACTTGAGGCTGGTAAACCATATATCTTCAAGGCAACAAGCAATCTGCTAACCGTTAACTACAAAGGTGAAGAGGCTCTCAGCCCTGTTGATGGTAAAGCTGGTTTGACTGGTACATTCGATAACATTACAGACGAAACTGTATTGCAAGGCAATTACATGATTGCAGAGAACAAGTTCTGGCTCTGCGGTACAGGTTGCTGGTTGAACGCTAATCGCGCATACATCGAACACGACGCACTCCACGCGACTACAACTCCAGTTAGCCCAATACCTGGTCGCCGTCGCGTGATGATGGGTGCCGCAGGTGAGAATACTACTACTGGCGTGGATAACCTCACTGAAGATGGTGTAGTATCTACCAACCAAGCAACGAAGATGGTGGTTAACGGACAACTCATCATTATCCGTGATGGTGTGAAGTATAATGCACAAGGCGTTCGCCTCTAAAGCAAAAGGCAAGAGAAAACTTTTAGAATGTTTAAAAAACTATTTTTGAAGTTATGAAAAAATCCTATATCACGCCTCGAACAGAGGCACTGCAACTGCTCGGTGAGAGCTCAATTATGATAGGCAGTCCAACATCAGGAGGAAATCCATACGGAGACTTGCTCTATGGTGGAGAACTATCAGACTTCGGTGGTGGTTAATCCGTGCCGCTAAGTGCATTATTAACTATCATACACATTCCACCATCAACCACCTTTGCGTATGGCAAGGGTGGTTGGTGTGGTTTAACACAAATAGGGAGATGTTGCATAGGCGGCTTAATCAAGTTACAGCGATCCTCCGAGGAAGTGTTAGGAATAGTGCGTTTATTGTGCGTTTATTGTGCGTTTATTGTGCGTGAATAGTGCGTATGATATGAGAGAAGTGCGTAAAAGTGATTATATCGGAATGGAATTATTACCAGAAATTTGCAAATGTCAATAAAAGGTATTACCTTTGCAACAAAATAAGAATAATACATATGCGACAATCTGATTTTCCTATACTGACCGAACAAGTGAACGGGCGTCCGCTTGTCTATCTCGACAACGCTGCCACTACGCAAAAACCACACGCTGTACTCAATGCCATTGTGGAGGCATACAGCAAATGGAATGCCAATGTGCATCGCGGCGTACATCACCTCAGCCAAGTGGCAACGCAAAAGCACGAGGACGCACGCAAAAAAGTAGCCGCGTTCATTCACGCACAGTCCGAAGAAGAAATCATCTTCACCAAAGGCACCACCGATAGCATCAATATGCTCGCTTTCAGTTTCGGTGAAGCCATGCTGCACGAAGGCGATGAAATCGTAATCAGCCAACTGGAACACCACTCAAACATTGTGCCTTGGCAAATGCTCTGTGAGCGCAAGAAAGCCGTGCTGAAAGTAATTCCCTTGCGCGATGACTTTTCGCTCGATATAGAGGCGTTTAAGGCGCTTTTGAGCGAACGGACAAGATTAGTGTCGGTGGCGCATGTGAGCAATCTATTGGGTATCATAAACCCCATAGAGGAGATAATAGCCATTGCGCATGAAAAAGGTGTGCCTGTATGTGTGGACGGCGCACAGAGCGTACCGCATTTGGCAGTAGATGTGCAGCAATTGGATTGCGATTTCTTGGTCTTCAGTGCGCACAAGATGTATGGTCCGACGGGCTTGGGCGTGTTGTATGGCAAAAAGGAATGGCTCAACCAACTGCCTCCAGCAGAGGGTGGGGGAGAGATGATTGAGCATGTGCGCTTTGAGCAAACGACCTACAATGTGCTACCCTATAAGTTTGAGGCGGGTACACCGAATTTCGTTGGTAGCCATGCCTTTGGCGAAGCGATAGACTACATGGAGTCGGTAGGCTTGGACACGATAGCTGCGCATGAGCATCAACTCACGCTATACCTTGAAGCCCAGCTTGCCGCATTGCCTCATGTGCATGTGTATGCTGCGGGGCTGCGCAAAGCAGGCGCCGTGTCGTTTAATGTGTATCGCGAAGATGGCGCGCTGATTCACCCGTTTGATGTGGGCGTATTGTTGGACAGGCAGGGAGTAGCAGTGCGCACGGGGCACCATTGCGCAGAACCACTGATAGACCACCTGAAGGTGCCCGGCACCGTGCGTGCATCGGTGGCGATGTACAATACGAAAGAGGATATTGACACTTTCATTGCTGCTTTGAAAAAGGCGATAATGATGTTGGTGTGAGGGGAAGGTGAAAACGGAAAAGGGGAGTGGTGACGACAACAGAGACAACCATTCCGTGACACCAACATTGTGCCACGGCAAGGAATATGAAGTAACCAAATTTTGCACCACCAAAATTGTAGAATATTATAGAAAATTATCCAAAATTATTTGAGAACGGCGAATGGAACGAATGAGGCGAAGCTGAAAGGTGAAAGCTGAAAACGGAAAAGGGGAGTGGGGACGACAACAGAGACAACCATTCCGTGACACCAACATTGTGCCACGGCAAGGAATATGACGCAACAAAATTTTACACAACCAAAATTGTAGAATATTACGGAAAGCACATTGACAAAGTAACCAAAAATAAATTATTGAATGATGAGGTTTCCGCGCTTGATATTGATTGTGTTATTTAGTATTGCGTGTGGATTTCTTTTTGGGCAAGACTCTCTAACAATCATCTCCTACAATGTAGAAAATCTCTTTGATTGCCAACACGACTCCCTGAAAAACGATTCTTCTTTTCTGCCCGATGGTATGCACCATTGGAATAATTCACGCTATCAAACTAAGTTGGATCGTATCGCCCAAGTGCTGGTGAACATTTCAGGGTGGGAGCATACATCCTTAGTGGGGCTATGCGAGGTGGAGAATAGTCGCTGTTTGCGCGACTTATGCTATCGCTTGAGGCGTTTTCATTATCGTTTTGTGCATTACGATAGTCCCGATGAACGGGGCATAGATGTGGCGTTGCTCTACGATAGCACGAAAGTGCAAATACTCAGTAGCCGACCCGTGCATGTGGACTTGCAGGGAGATAAAACGCGCGACATCTTGTATGCCTGTTGCCTAATCCAGCAACACGACACCATACATACCCTGCTTTGCCACTTGCCATCGCAATTAGGCGGCAGTGCCAACACCAAAGAAAAGCGACTGATAGCCAAACGATTGCTGCAATATCAAGTGGATAGTATTCGTGCTATTCAGCCTGCTGCTACTATTGTGGTCATGGGAGATATGAACACCGACCCTGCGGATGATATAATGGGCATGCGCAACCTGATGCTTCCGTTGCAGCAATCGGGAAAAGGAACACACAAATACCAAGGGCTGTGGTCGTGTCTGGACCAGTTCTATGTTTCCACTCCATTAGCGGAGCAAGCCCATGTGCATATTTTTGCACCCGAATGGTTGCTGGAGGAAGATAGCAAATACTTGGATAAACAACCCAAGCGCACCTATAAAGGCTATAGGTACCACGATGGCTATTCCGACCACCTGCCTATTGTACTGAGAATTACAAAATAATCGTGTATCGTTCTTCGCCTTGTATGACCACAAAGGCACCATGTCCATTGGCGGGCAGTTGGTTGCCAACAAAGCGTCCCATGAGGTCGTACACCTGCATGGTATGTGGCACAGCAACCGAAGGCACATCGGTAGGGTCGTTGCTTGGGTCGTAATTAGGATCCTCTTCCCATCTTGCATACAAAGTGCCACTCCAGCCTTCGGGAATTTCAGTCAATACTTGTCCGCGCCATGTTTTGATTTTATACCAACCTTTGAAGATATGTCCTTTTTTGGTAGGTATAGGGAGAATATATGTTTCAGTAACATATTTCGGCAGTTCCACATCCACGGTGCCGCCATTGAGTTCCCAGAAGATTACTTGTGGATAATCAAACACACCTTCGCCCTCGAAAGTGGCAGCCTCGTGTTCGATACCATATCGGTCGTAGCTACATACTGCAAATGTGAGCTGGCTGATGTCGCCAATGCCGAGGATATCCACTTGCTTGTTGTATGCTATTTGCAGCAGGTAGTCGGGGTTCTGCATTGCCTCTTCAAGACGCATGCCACGAGGGTAGGCATATACAGTGAAACGCTCTGCAGTGGGGTGTGACCACGACAGGATGGATTCCGTGAGTACGAGGTCGGTAGGGGCAGACAGAGGCTCGGAAGCCTTCCAGTCCATCGGTGGTGGAAGGGTCTTCTTTTGGAAGTGCGACGCTTTGAGGTCGCGGAAGAGTTGCATGTATGCCGAGGTGTGAAAGAACACCGAACCCGTGTAACCCGAAGATAGGTTGGAACGATTGCAGTCTAATTGGCGTTGTATCTCCAGCACGCCATCTTCGTAGCCCGACAAGCCAGCGTTGGGGTCGGTAACACCGTATGCGGCTTGCGATGCGAATAGGTGTACGCGTTGTCCGTTGGCGAGCTGGTTGGAGAAGTGTTCGCACACCTGTTGCGACCACCATTTGCAGAGGGTCTTATAGCTTTGTCGGGTGGCTTTGGTGGACCAATACATTTGTGGGGCAAGGTAATCCACCCAGCCCTGTTTAGCCCATTCCACGGCGTTGCAATAGAGGTAGTCGTATGACTCCATAGCACTAATGCCAGTGGGCAACGAGATACCATAGGCAGCCGCCGCTTTGGATTTCTGGCTCCAGTTACCAGGGACGCCCATGCCAAAACGAACCCAAGGCTTCACGCGCTGGATATCTCTGTATAGGTGGTGAATCACCGAGTCCACATTGGCTCTTCGCCAGTCGTCGTCGGTGCTTCCGTCTTGGTCCATGTCCTTCACATTGGAGGGCTTATGTAGTTTTTTGGACGCTGCATCTTCGTTGTATGTGCCACCATACGCATAGAAATAGTCGTCCATGATGATGCCATCAATATCGTAGTTATTGACAATCTCCATCATCACTTTGTGTACATATTCGCGTGCTTCAGGATAGCCAGGGTCGATGATTTGTCCCTTGAAGGAACTGTTGTTGTACTTGATGATCCATTGTCCAGCGTTTTTCCAAACGAGGTCGGTGGTGTCCAGTGTGCCAGAGGAGGTGGCGCGGAATGGGTTTACCCATACATGCAATTCGATACCGCGTTTGTGGGCTTCCTCTATGGCAAAAGCGAGTGGGTCGTATCCCGGGTCGCCACCGCGCGTGCCAGTCAGGGCATATGACCAAGGCTCGTAGGACGACCGATAGAGCGCGTCGCAGAACGAGCGTACTTGCAAACAAGCAGCGTTCATATTGCCCTTGGCCATCACATCCAAAATGTTGCAAAGACTCTCTTTTTGCTGTTGCACATTGTGGGATTTGGGCCAGTCGATACCATTGCCCGTTAGCCATGTGGCACGAAACTCATATTTGGGTTGCTCTGCCCAAAGAAAGGAGACGGAGCAGCACATGAGAAAGAATGATAATAAACGCTTTGTCATTGTCGTATGGATTTTGAAATCAATGCGCAAAGGTACTATAATTATTTCAAGTGTGCAAATATATTTATGATTTTTTACATCATACAACCAGCAAAAAGGGCTGTACCCGCAGGTACAACCCCCAAAAACAATCTAAAAACAATAAAAAACAATCGATATATAATAGACACCTTTGTGCTTTGGTATGCACGCAGATGGGTGATTATTGGATGTCAATCATTCGAGTAGGTTGTTTTTCTGGAACAGAGGCGAGTTTAGGCAGATGAATGCATAGCACACCACTGCAAGCCTTGGCTGTGATGCCTTCTTTGTCCACATTATCAGGCAGGAGCAGTGCTTGCTCGAAGCGGGTGTAGTTGAACTCGCGGCGGAGGTACTTAGAGGACTTGTCCTCTTCTTTGTTCTCGTGTTTCTTCTCGAGAGAAACCACTAATTGGTCCAACTCATTGACATGCACTTTGAAGTCGTCCTTGGTCATGCCAGGAGCAGCAATCTCTACAGTGAACGCCTTGTCGTTCTCTTTCACATTGATAGCAGGAGCAGTAGCTGCGGCTACGGTACGAATAGGAAACCAATCGTCGTTGAAGAAATCGTTGAAAATGGTTGGTAACCAATTGTTTTGTTTTTTTAAGGTAGGTAACATAATAACAATAAATTTATATAGTTAGGTTTAGGTTAGATGGCAACATCCTCTTGGTAGGTAGCTTGCCATTCTGCCTTTGTAAGAGGGAATACGCAAATAGCGTGCCAAAGTATGACACGCTATATTATTTTTTTGTTTGTTGGATTAATCTATCCGAAATAAATACCTTTTTTGTGGTTTGAAGGTGAGGGTTTCCAGATTCAGCATATCCGATGCTTCTGCAATGTCGCGTACGGCACCATCTTTGAAATAAATGCCAATGGACTCGCCTTTTTCGCTATAGGTATTGGAGGTGGATATATGCTCCACAAAGCAATATTGTGCTTCCTCGTGGGTAATACCAAATTGTGCGGCATAATGTGCGCAGAGCGCTTGGTGTTCCTGCTCGGTGAGGGGGTGGTCTATGCGATGCCCCTTGAAGAGTTGTCGATTGGTGAAGTGCTGGCATAGCAGTGCCAACACACGGTCTTCGCTTTGCATCCACACCTTGATGGCGGAGAGCAGGTCCGAGTCGTCGAGCAAGGCGTATTGCGTGAGTGCTTCTGGGTTGGCAGTGAACTCGGTTTGGGATATTTGGTTGTAGAGGAAGAAACGCAAGGCGGGTGAGCCAAAGAGTTGCACTCCGTTGGTAGCCAATGTCTTGGCGCGTTCGAGAATCTTAATGAGTAGTTGCTCGGCAGCCACACTGGTGTGATGGAGGTACACTTGCCAATACATAAGTCGGCGGGCTACCAAGAATTTCTCCACCGAGTAGATGCCTTTGGCTTCCACCACGAGGTGGTTGTTCACCACATTTATCATTTTGAGTATGCGTGCGCTGGCTACGCTGCCTTCGGTGACACCACAGAAGAACGAGTCGCGACACAAGTAGTCAAGGCGATCCACATCCAACTGCGATGAGATGAGTTGATGGAGAAAATGCTTGTGGTATTCATCTTTGAAAATGGTGATTGCCAAGTTCAGCATCTGTGCATATTCGTGTTGTTGGTTTTGCAGCATTTCGTCTTTGATCTGCATCATCATCATGAGGCTGATGTCTTCGTGCGTAATACCGCTGACTAAGGTGTGCTCCATGACATGCGAGAATGGTCCGTGTCCCACATCGTGCAAGAGGATAGCCAACATGGCTGCGGTGGTCTCTGCATCGGTGATATCAATGTCTTTTTGTTGGAGAACCGTGATGGCTTCGTGCATGAGGTGCATCGCTCCCAACGAGTGCAGCAGGCGCGTGTGCATGGCGCCAGGATAGACAAAGAAACTCAATCCGAGCTGACGGATACGGGTCAGGCGTTGCAAATAGGGGTGCTGCAATACATGATACAATACTCCATCGGGAATGTTGAGAAAACCAAATACGGGGTCATTGATGATTTTGCGCGTGGGAGTCATAACTGCAAACTTGTTAAATGGATGTAAAATTCATGCAAAAGTACAACAAAAATCGCATATACGCAAACAAAACAAGTCCAAAAAGCAACTTTCTCTCAAAAAGGTTGCATAAATGCAAAAAAAGTTGTACCTTTGCAGGCATAATTGACAAATAAATCAATCGTAATATGAGTACATTTTTTGGAACATTTGACATTTGGCAGGTATTGTCATCGTTTATTTTCCTTTTTGCTATTGTTGATCCATTGGGTAATATTCCTATTACCCTCAATATGGAGCGAAAGGGTGTTAAGATTTCTCCATGGCAAGTATCATTGGCTACCATTATCATTCTCATTACCTTCCTTTTTGCGGGGGAATGGGTGTTGAAACTCTTTGGTGTGAAGATTGAGTATTTTGCTATTGCTGGTGGCTTTGTTATTTTCTTAATGGCGTTGGAGATGGTGTTGGACATCACTATTTTCAAGAACGAGGGACTGGAAGGTTCGGGTAGTATAGTGCCTTTGGCGTTTCCTATGTATGCAGGACCGGGTGCTTTCACTGCGGTGTTGTCCATTACTGCGGAATACGATATTGTCAACCTTGTTATTGCTATTACGCTCAATACAATCGTGCTCTTTGGTATTCTCTCAGGCACAAAATGGCTGACTAAATATGTAGGTCAAACATCGCTCTACATTTTGCGCAAGTTCTTTGGTATCATTGTGTTGGCGATTGCATGTAAGTTGATGTTCGCTAACTTAGCAATGGTGTTTGCGGGATGATGAAGCGTGTGACGATATTGCTGTTTTCAGCACTGATTCTTTTGGCGGGTTGCCAACGCCAGCCTATGTTCTCTGTGACAGGTTGTATAGCGGGAGCGGGAGAGGAAATGCTCTATTTGGAGCATACTGCTCTGGTCGTGACATCGGTAGTGGACTCGTGTGTATTGGGTGAGGACGGAGCGTTCTCGTTGCAGGCGCCAGCACCTGCGTATCCTGACTTCTACCGTTTGCGTGTGGGTAATGTGTCGTTGCCATTGGCTGTTGACTCCACCGAAACCATTGTTGTGACCACCACGCGCGACAGTTTGCCATACACCTTGGCGATTGAGGGTAGCGAGCAGTCGTTGGCCATCGCGCGCTTGCGTGCTACTGCTCGCACGGCTTCCTACGAAGTGTTGCGCGAAGAGGCAAAGCGTTTGATAGCAGCCAATCCTCTTGCGCTGGCGGCATACTATGCGGTGTTCTTCAAACACAAGGGGGAGTACCTGTGGAATATTTCAAATGCAGCCGACAGGCGTATGTATCAGGCGGTGGCTACTTCGTTTCGCACATGGTTGCCCGATTACGAGCGCACCAAAGCACTCTATGCACAAGTGAATGGGGTGTTGGAAGCGGAGCGTGAGTTGAGAAAACAAGTGGCTGTACAGCAGATTATTGATAATGCGGAGAACGCCTTCTTGGATATTGTGTTGCCCGATGATAATGGTATTGAGCAATCGCTTTCTGACTTACGCGGCAGGGTGATTGTGCTGGACTTCTCGGCGATTGATATGGAGCAAAGCAAGGGGTATATCTTCGAGCTGCGCGACCTATACAATCAGTACAATAAACAGGGCTTGGCTATCTATTCCGTATCGCTGGATCGCAACAGGTTGCTTTGGGAAGATGGCGTAGTGAATCTGCCCTGGACCAATGTCTATGCGGGCGAACAAGCCATGGAAGTATTGCTTCGCTACAATGTACAATCGTTGCCAACGCTCTTTTTGCTTGATCGAAAGGGCAATGTGCAAGGGCGATATACCGATTTCGACGCGCTTGAAGCTGACATTAGAAAATATCTGTAATCTGGCACGCGAGGTGGGTTTTGCTGCCTGCGGTGTGGCTCCTGTTCGCCGTTTGGAGGAGGATGCGCAGTTTATGGACAATTGGATTGCGCAGGGGTTGCATGGCGAGATGGATTATCTGGAACGCAACTGCGAGAAGCGTTACGACCCGTCTCTGCTGGTACCTGGTGCACAAACGGTGGTAGTCTGCTTGCTCCATTTCGACCATTCGGGTCGGGACTATCATCGGCGTGTTAAATCCATGCTGTATGCCTTGGAAGCCCGACTGCGCGAGGTGTTTGGGGACGACATCGTGTCGCAGACGCACCAGCATATATTTTGCGACTCGGCTCCTATGCTCGAACGCCGTTGGTGTGTGGAGGCAGGATTGGGTTTTATAGGCAAGAACCACCAGTTTATTCATCCCGTCTTGGGCAGCATGGTGCATCCGGGGGAGATTGTGCTGAATAGAGCGGTTGATGGGTATCGGATAGCGAATATTGGGAATGGGTGTGGAGATTGCAAGTTATGTCAGGAAGCTTGTCCGACGGGAGCGCTGCGCAGCAGCATGTGGGACGCGCGAGCGTGCATAGCATACACCACGCACCATTGTCTTGAATGTCAAATCGTTTGCCCGTACAATAGGAAAGAAGAACTAAAAAATTAGCATTACAATATGAAGAATCTCAAACTTGGTATTGCGTCTGACCATGCAGGTTTCGCGCTCAAACAAACGGTGATGGCTTGGCTCAAGGAGCAAGGCGTACAGGTCACCGATTATGGTTGTCCATCCACGGATAGTTGCGACTATCCTGATTTTGCACACCCTATGGCGGCGTCTGTAGAGGACGGAACCAATGATTTTGGTATTGCTATTTGTTCTACGGGCAATGGTATTACCATGACTTGCAACCACCACCAAGGTATTCGTGCAGCATTGTGTTGGGATGTTCCTTTGGCAGCATTGGCGCGCCAGCATAACAATGCCAATGTGTTGGGACTTCCAGCCAACTATATCTCTGCAGAGAAAGCCATTGAATTGGTAAAAATCTTCCTATCCACCGATTTCGAGGGTGGTCGTCACGAGCGTCGTGTTAATAAGATTGCTTGCAAGTAGAGCGTTCAACCAATTGCGTTGTTGGACCAGTTACGCACTATCGCTTTGTGGTGTGGTGCGTGTGCGTCATTTGCCTACATTTGTGAGCGTTGAACCCGCCAATTTTTGCCAACTCCGCTGCCCTGAATGTCCTGTAGGAAAGCGTGAGCGCGCTTCCTCTGTTGCCTCATCATTCATGCCAATGCCGCTCTTTGAGCGGGTCCTCTCGGAGCTTCAGACTGCGGTGCACACCATGCAGTTTTATTTTCAGGGCGAGCCACTGCTCAATCGCCAATTGCCAGAGATGATTGCCAAAGCGCACCAAGTGGGACTCTATACCATCGTTTCCACCAATGCTCAATCGCTCACATGCAGTACAGCAGAGGCATTGGTGAAGAGCGGACTGAATCGTATCATCGTTTCGATAGATGGTTTTTCAGAGGAGTCGTATGCCGCGTATCGCGTGGGAGGGAGTTTACAGCGCGCGTTGGAGGGCTTGCGCCAATTGTCGAATGCCAAAGCGAAATACGATAGTCGTATTCGCATCGAGTTGCAAGTGCTGCGTCTGAAGACCAATGAACACGAGTGGCAATGGATACGCAAGCACTATAAGCAACTGGGGGCAACGCACTTGGTATTCAAGACAGCGCAGCTGTATGATTATGAACACGGACATGCCTTGATGCCTTCTCAAGCGAAGTATTCGCGCTATCGTTTGACCAAGGATGGCACCTATCGTTTGCACGCATCGTGGTTGCGCCGTCATTGGGTGAATACGCCCTGCTATCGTTTATGGTCGGGCTGTGTGGTGACCACCACAGGACAAGTGTTGCCGTGTTGCTACGACAAAGCCGCGCAACACACCTTGGGCGCGTTGGCGCAAACCAGTTTTGCTGATGTTTGGTTTGGAGCGAAGGCGAATAACTTCCGTCGTTGTGTGCTAAGAGAGGGCAATCGTATTGCGATTTGCCAAGCGTGTCATCATTGAATAGGATGATTACTTAGGTAGCGTTCTATTCGTTTTTGCGCGGTGTTTTGTATTTCTTCTGCGCGTTTGATGTCTTTCATCAGCCAACCCAATTGATAGGTGTCTGAGAGGGCTTGTTTCTCTTTGTCTGTTAGGTAATACACCCATGTATTGGCGGGTTTGGTACCTTGACCTGTAATGCGAATACGGTCGTTGATGTGTGCGCTGATGAAGTTGAGTACTTCCAAAGCGTAAGTATTTTCCATGGTCATTATGTCATGCCAACCATTTGCTTCAAAATGGTGGTTCTGTCCTTTTCTATGTATTTCTTCGCCGTTGGATGATAGGGTAATGCCTTGGTGGTGAGTGGGGCTGGAACCATAGTAGTAGCTTTTGACGATGGTTGTTCGATTGTCTTGCACATATGCTTGCAGAAAGTTCCGCGAGGTATTGCTACTGGTGGTCAGCAGGTGGTGAACATATCGTCCGTATGTTTCGTATTTGTCGTTTTTCTCGTAGCGGAATTGTTTGAGCAGTAGGTCTGCTTGTTGTAGTAGTGGTGGGAGGATGGAGTCGGTGTAGGCTATGTTGGCTTGCGCCTCCAGATAGGTGATGCTGTCTGCCAAAGCGTTGGCTATGCGGCGTTGTGCTATTTCTTTTGGGTAATAGGCGTGTACGGAGTCCAGTACGATGAGTGCTTGTCGCCATTGTCCACGGGTGACTAATGTTTGTGCGTTGCTGATTAATGTTTGTGCACATTCTGTGTCTGACACACCGCATGCGGTGAATAGGGTGCATAGGAGAAGAAATAGATATTTTGCTTTCATACTGACGATAGTTGTTGGTTTTGCTAATTTCCGCTGCAAAGGTACATAAAAAAAAAGACTTGCACAACACACAATGCACTTTTTTGACAAAATGTGCATTTGCAATCGTGCATTTTATGCATAAATTCGATGTCTTTTGCCTAATTTACACGGAACTGGGCGAGTTTTTTTATGCCTTTCCAAAAGAGCGTTGGCACATATTGACCGATTTCCTTCGTCGAAAGATTTGCCTTAAGCTGCAGTTTAAAAAAGTTCGGAATGAAAAAGCAAAAAAGTTCGGAGTAAAAGCGTGAAAATCTTCGGAGTTGCTTGCGTATGTCAAAAAAAAACTATCGCTTTTGTCGCGAAATTTGCCTTAAGCAAACAGTATATAAAAAATGCGAATTCCATCGATAATGATGGAACTCGACTTTGTGTTTTTTTAAGTGCACATGAAGCGGCTAAATGTCCACACGGGCACTGTCTTTCTTTCGAAATCGGGTGCAAAGGTACTGCTTTTTTTTGACATGACCAAATAATTCGTCTATTTTTTTGAATTTTCTCTATAAATTACTGACATACAGGAAAATAGAAAATACCGTTTTTATGGTCTAATATATTTACGCAGAAATAATGATTACCATTTAGGATTAATCTACAAATAACGCATTGTATCCCGTTATTTCTACAATTTGCTGATAGATATTAGGAGCTTTCTCTTCCAGTGTTTTATATGCTTTTTGAACATTTTCTTGCATCTCTTTTGCACGATTTGTAGATACTTGTCCTATCATATAATATAGAACTTTTAGCATACCACAAAGTATATATTTATTCTCATTGGTCATCTTACCAGCAGGTCCTCGTCTAATACTTTTTGGCAATCTCAAATCAAACAAAACATTACCATGTGCACAAGCATTTCTAACCACACGTAAGGTTTCTAAATAATTTGAAAAAGTGGTCACCTGTTTGATATTAAACTGCTTAGCAATAGCTATTTTATCATCATCATTGTTTAAATTACAATAAAGATAAAGTACCGCTCCAAATGTCATATACTCTATCGTTTTCCACGCGGGGGCATATTTCCCTGGATATTTTCGATGGTGACGTTTTATAACAGGATTTAGTTTAAACTTATCAGTATAAACTTCATTTCTAAAGGACTTAGCATATTTCGTTGACACAATTTTTTCATTTACAAACCAATTAGGATGCTCATTATACTTATTGGAAACATAGTATGTAAGATATGTCCTAAATGCCACTTCTATTCTTGATATATAACGAATTAAAATATGTCTCAAATCAAAGTCGAAGTAATACAAAGCAACGGCATCTTCAAAGGTAGTTCCTTCTACAAACTGATGAGTTCTATCATCATACTCAGGGTAAGACTCCTCAAAAGGAAAGAAATATGAACACAGACGAAAATATCCAATATCTAACAAAACTTCTTCTGCTTTTTGTTCATTAGATATGACAACACCTCTATTTCGCAGTTTTGCTATTTGCTCTTTGATTGTTATAGCTCTTTTCATATTTTCATTATTTTTTTGCAAAGGTAGTGCTTTTTTATGAAATATGCAAATAAAAGTTGAGATTTGGAGAAAAATGTAGAAAAATAGGGAAATGTCGCAAAAAAGGAAGATAAACAAGAAAAGTGCGAAGATTTACGCAAGGTGGTGGAGGATGTCGTCGGCTTCGGGGATGGAGAGTTTTTGACGGATTTGAGGATTGCGCTGGTAGATTGTTTGAAGAATTTGAGTCTTACGCTGGTAAATAGTTTGAAGACTTTGGCGAGTGAGCATGTTAATCTCCTTTGTCGAAAAATTAGCCTTAAAACAAAAACATAAATTGATCTATTACGAATGCAATGGATAGAGTTATGGTAGATTTGTTTGCACATGTCGGAAAAATGTACTACCTTTGTCGGCGGAATGAGAATTTCGATAGCACATATATTCAGTCAAGCATGCAGAATGGTCTGTGTGGTTGGATTGGTGTGTAGTGCGATGTGTGGACTAAGTGCGTGTGGTTGGCATGAGGCGAAGGGAGTGATTGCAGTGGCGGATAGTTTGGATCGGGCGGAGCATGTGATATATGATGATACGGCTGCATTAGGCAAGGCGATACGCTGCTTAGATAATCCATTTGGTAGAGTGCTGATGAGCAATACACTGGGCAAAGCGTATTACTTTATGGGTCGGAACTATAGTCTATCTGATCAAATTGTAGAAGCAGCAGAATGTTATATTGAGGCTGACCGCTTGCAGATAGATGACCCAATCTATCATGGGCGTGTAAATTCGTGCATGGGCTACATCTGTGCGCAAAATAATAATGATAGTTTAGCATTGATATTCTATGAGCGTGCAAGCAAGGACTTTCAAGAGAGTGGTAATGAATGGTATTATGCTCAAATGTTATTAGATTGTTCAGAATGTCATATCAACTTGCACAAATATTGTGTAGCTGATAGTCTTTTGCAGATAGCCCAATCATATCAATTGGATAATTCGTATCAAGCACGCTATTACGAA
>JAZNRY010000043.1:0-7530 GCA_045590995.1 Paludibacteraceae bacterium
AAGCAACGTCCTTACGATTGCATCGCTCTCCCAAGCAAGCAACCTAAGGCCATCTTCATCTCTACCTTCGACACTGCTCCTGTAGCACCAAACTACGAGTGGGTTCTTAATGGACAAGGTGCAGTGCTGCAAGCAGCGGTAAATGCACTCGCTACTATCGCACCTGTGTACGTAGGTATCAAATGTTGCGCAAGCGCACCTGTTTTCCGTGGCTTGACCAACTGCGAGAAATACGAGGTTAAAGGTCCTCACCCAGCAGGCAACATAGGTGTACAAATCAACCATGTGGCTCCTATCGCTAAGGGCGAGACCGTTTGGACTATCAACATCCAAGACCTCGCGCTCATCGGTCGCCTCTTTACCAAAGGTATCGTGGACATGCAAAAGAAAGTGGCGCTCACAGGCCCTCTCGCCAGCGGTGCACAATACTACAATGTATTGCCAGGCATGCCACTCAGCGCCATCTTCACCAGCAACATCTACAAGGGCTGCAACGCTCGCCTCGTAGCAGGCAATGTGCTCTCTGGCCACCAAGTATGCGCTGATGAGATGGTTAGCATCTACGACAACCAATACACCGTACTCGCTGAGGGTGACGAGACCCACGAGTTCATGGGATGGATCATGCCTCGCTTCAATAGCTTCAATGCAGGCAAGACCGACCCTGCTAAGATGGTGAACTGCGGACTCATGGAGTGGCTCTTCGGCAAGAAGAAATACAACTGGGACGCTCGCCTCAAAGGTGGTCGCCGTGCTATCATCGTGAGCGGTGAGTATGACAAAGTATTCCCAATGGATATCTATCCTGAGTATTTGATTAAGGCAATGATTGCTGGCAACCTCGACAGCATGGAGCAACTCGGTGCATACGAAGTAGCACCAGAGGACTTTGCGCTCTGCGAGTACGTATGTACAAGTAAGATGCCATTGCAAGCTATCGTTCGTGCCGCATTGGATAACTTAAAAAAGGAGATTGAGTGATGCTAAAGAAATTACATAACATAGTAGAGAAACTTCGCCCTACCTTCTCAGAGGGTGGCAAGTTGTCCGCGCTGCACTCGTTGTTTGACGGTTTCGAGACTTTCCTCTTTACCCCAAACACCACCGCTAAGCGCGTAGGTTCGCAGATCCACGACGGTTCGGATAGCAAGCGAACAATGATTCTTGTGGTAATGGCACTCGTTCCAGCACTGCTCTTTGGTATGTTCAACATAGGCTACCAACACTTCCTCGCTACTGGCGAACTCGTGCGTGGTGCTATGACTTGGGCATTGTTCTGGAAGAGCTTTGGCTTTGGTGCGTTGGCTGTGTTGCCATATATCATCGTTAGCTATGGTGTAGGTCTCGGTATTGAGTTCACCGTAGCACAATGGAAGAAAGAAGAGATTCAAGAGGGTTTCCTCGTATCAGGTATGATTATTCCTCTTATCGTGCCAATCAACACTCCTCTCTGGATGGTGGCTGTGGCTACTGCTTTTGCGGTAATCTTTGCAAAAGAGGTATTTGGCGGTACAGGTTACAACATCTTCAATGTCGCTCTTATCGCGCGCGCGTTCCTCTTCTTTGCATATCCTACCCACATGACTGGTGACAAGTGCTTCGTTCGTACCGAAGGTACTTGGGGCTGGGACAACGGACAAACCCTCGTGGACGGTTTCTCTGGTGCTACTCCATTGACCCAAATCGCTACTTCTGCTGAGGCTAACCTCATGCCAGTGGACTTCTGGACTGCCTTCAACGGTCTTATCCCAGGTTCTATTGGCGAGACTTGCTGCTGGGCTATCTTGCTCGGTGCTGCATTGCTCATCGTGACTGGCGTAGCCAGCTGGAAGACCATGCTCAGCATCTTCGCTGGTGGTGCACTCACCGCTTGGCTCTTCAACCAATTTGGTGCAGAGACTGCTGCGGCAAACTACCCATGGTACATGCACCTCGTTACAGGTGGTTTCATGTTCGGTGCTGTCTTCATGGCTACTGACCCTGTTACCTCTGCTCGTACTGAGTGCGGTAAGTGGATTTATGGTGCATTGATCGGTTTCATGGCTGTAGTGATTCGCGTACTCAACCCTGGTTATCCAGAGGGTATGATGTTGGCAATCCTCCTCATGAACGCTTTTGCTCCACTCATCGACTGGTGCGTAGTGCAAGTGAATATTAAGAAACGTATGAAACGCGCTAAAATTTAATGAATATGGCACAGAAGAAATTTGTATGTTCCGTTTGTGGCTATGTTCACAACGGCGATAAGGCACCTGAGGTTTGCCCACAATGCAAGCAATCTGGCGTCTTTGTAGAAGAGAAGAAAAAAGGTCTGGATACCAATAGCAACGCATACACCATTATCTATGCTACTATCATCGTAGTTATCGTGGCTGTGATGCTCGCTTTGGTAAGCCAAGTGCTCAGCCCTCGCCAAGAGGCTAACCGCTTGCTCGACCAACAAAAGCAAATCCTCGTAGCCCTCAACCAAAACTACGAAAACACCGACCCTGCTGCATTGTATCTCTCATTGGTAAACGATACAATCGACGTGAACGGTGCTCCTGTATTTGTGGCTAACATCGAGGGTAATACCAAGTATGTACTCAAGCTCCACGGTGCTGGTCTTTGGGGCGGTATCGGTGGTTATTTGGCTTTGGATGCTGATAAGAACACTATCTACGGTATCAACTTCAACCATGAGTCTGAGACTCCAGGTTTGGGTGCTGAGATCGTAACAGAGAAGTTCCGCAGTCAGTTCACTGGCAAGCATATCCGCAATGCTGCTGGCGAAGTAGTTTCAGTGGCTGTGTTGAAAGCAGGCAAAGTGGCTGAAGGTCAAGAGCAAGTAGATGCCCTCTCTGGTGCAACTATCACATGCGACGGCGTTAGCACCATGATTGCTACCAACCTCGCTGAGTATGCTGAATTCTTGAATGAAGATTCTAACGTATATGTAAAAACTGCTTTTGTTCTTTTGGACGGAGTTGTTTACGAAGGTGACCTTGATGCTATTGATCCTAATACCATCGAGCATATCACCGTATTGAAGGACTCCGCTGCTATTGCGACCTATGGTGAGGCTGCTAAAGAAGGAGCAATTGTAATAACAACTAAAAAGTCGGAATAAGTTATGGCATTATCTCAAAAAACAAAAGAGGTGTTGTTTGGCCCTCTGAACATTAACAACCCAGTGGTTGTTCAAGTGTTGGGTATCTGTTCTGCATTGGCTGTGACCGTGCAACTGAAGCCAGCGTTGGTAATGGGTATTGCCGTTACTATCATCGTGGCTATGGCGAACGTAATTGTATCACTCATTCGCAACACTATCCCAATGCGAATCCGTATTATCATCCAATTGGTGGTAGTAGCAGCGTTGGTAACTCTCGTAAGTGAGGTGCTGAAGGCCTTTGCTTATGATGTAGCAATGCAGCTGAGTGTATATATCGGTTTGATTATTACAAACTGTATTCTCATGGGACGTCTTGAGGCGTTTGCTATGACCAACAAAGTGTGGGATTCTTTCCTCGATGGTCTGGGCAACGGTTTCGGTTATGCTATCATCCTTGTGATTGTAGCATTCTTCCGTGAGTTGTTGGGTGCGGGCACCTTGCTCGGCTTCCGTATCATACCAGAGAGTTGGTATGAAGCTGGTTATCAAAACTGCGGTATGATGATGATGCCAGCTATGGCGTTGATTCTCGTAGGATGTATCATCTGGGCGCATCGCGGCTATAATAAAGAATTGAAGTAATATGGAACACGCTATTAGTTTATTTGTTCGCAGCATTTTTGCTGACAACATGATTTTCGCATACTTCTTGGGTATGTGTTCATACTTGGCTGTGTCCAAGAATGTGAAAACAAGTGCTGGCTTGGGCGTAGCAGTAACCTTCGTGTTGCTCATCACATTACCAGTTAACTATCTGCTGCAAAAGTATGTACTTGAAACATTGCATTTGGAGTACCTATCTTTCATCCTCTTTATCGCGGTGATTGCAGCTATCGTGCAACTCGTAGAGATGATCGTGGAGAAGTTCTCTCCATCGCTCTATGCTTCGCTCGGTATTTTCTTGCCTCTGATTGCTGTAAACTGCGCAATCATGGGTGGTGCGCTCTTTATGCAACAACGTATCTTGCTCGAGCCAGAGAACGTGAAAGCTATCGCTAACCTCGGTGACGCATTTGCTTATGCAGGTGGTTCAGGTATTGGATGGTTGATGGCTATTGTCTGCCTCGCTGGTATCCGCGAGAAGATGGAGTACAACGATGTTCCTCGTCCTTTGCAGGGCTTGGGTATCACATTCATCGTAGTAGGCTTGATGGCTATGGCGTTTATGTGTTTTAGTGGTTTGAACATCTAATAAAGGAGGACAGAAATATGAATACAATTGATCCAATTACAATTTTACAGGCAGTAGGCGTATTTTTGGCAGTGATCCTCCTACTAGTGATTATCCTCTTGGTGGCTAAGAAATACCTCGTTCCTTCAGGCGATGTGAAAGTCGTTATCAATGGTGACAAAGAATACCATATCCCTGCTGGTGGCACATTGCTCGGCGCTATGGGCGAGGCAGGTGTACACTTGCCATCTGCTTGTGGTGGTAAAGGTTCTTGCGGTCAATGTAAGTGCCAAGTGCTCGAAGGTGGTGGCGAGATCCTCCCTACTGAGACGGTTCACTTCACCCGCAAACAACAAAAAGACCACTGGCGTCTTGGTTGCCAAGTGAAAGTGAAAGGCGATATGCAACTCAAGTTAGACGAGTCTGTGCTCGGCGTTAAGGAATGGGAGTGCACCGTTATCAGCAACCGCAATGTGGCTACCTTTATCAAGGAGTTCAAGGTGCAATTGCCTCCAGGCGAGCACATGGACTTCGTTCCTGGTTCGTATGCACAAATCCTTATCCCTGAGTACGATATCGATTACAACAATTTCGACCGCGAGTTGATTGGTGACTTGTATGTCCCAGCATGGGAGAAGTTCGGACTCTTTGGCTTGAAGCAAAAGAATACTGAGGCAACTGTGCGTGCATACTCTATGGCTAACTACCCAGACGAGGGTGATATCATCACCTTGACCGTGCGTATTGCTACCCCACCATTCAAACCAAAAGAGCAAGGTCCTGGCTTCATGGATGTACCATGTGGTATTGCTTCTACCTATATCTTCAACCTCAAACCAGGTGATAAGGTTACTATGTCAGGTCCTTATGGTGACTTCCATCCAATCTTCGATAGCAAGCGCGAGATGATTTGGGTAGGTGGTGGTGCTGGTATGGCTCCATTGCGTGCACAGATCATGCACATGTTGAAGACTTTGCACACTCGCGATCGTGAGATGCACTATTTCTATGGTGCTCGTGCTATTGATGAGGTATTCTTCATGGAGGATTTCTTGGCATTGGAGAAGGAGTATCCTAACTTCCATTTCCACTTGGCGTTGGACCGTCCAGATCCTAAGGCAGACGCTTTGGGTGTTAAATATACCGCTGGCTTCATTGCTCCAGTCTTGGGCGACACCTACCTCAAGCAACACGACGCTCCAGAGGACATCGAGTACTACCTCTGCGGCCCACCAATGATGGCAAAGACTGTGCTTGACCTCTTGCACTCGCTGGGTGTAGAGGATGACATGATTATGTTTGATAACTTTGGTGGTTAATCAAATAGACCACCTTGAGTCCTCTTTAATCAACCGATTTTTCGAGGAATATTAGGATAACACGCGCATGCACATGCGCGTGTTATTATTTAGGGTGTTTTTTGTGATTCCCTTGTATAGTTTTTTCAAGGGCCGCTTACGCGTGGGGGTGAAGGAGTGCGACGGAACGCACTCCGAGTATTGTGCCCGAAGAGTCCCCACTCTGAGGAGTGAGCGCAATACATAGAACAAAAAGTATTCTGCTCACTCCGTTTGCGTGTTTAAGCATGTTTCGTCTGCCCAAACCATACTGCACTCTTCGTTCGCAGCATCTGCTTTCACAGATGCATTCTTTGTCTATCATTCCCGCATTTCATGCGGGTGCTTTTTCCAAAAAAAGCACTTTTATTAAGATTTCCCTTCCCTTGCACCTACCCAATCCCCCTCGGGTTAAAGACCAAGGAAGAACCAAAGATGAACCAAGGAACACCCAATGAACTCCCAACCACCAAAAAGTGCTTTTTATTAAGATTGGCTACCTCAAAGAAATCTTTGTTACGGTAGCATCTGCTATCTGCCTCCCCTGCCAAATGCCTCTGTCAATTTCCTTTACACCCCTTTGTAAAGTTTCTTTACACTCTCGCACAAGTGCCAAAATGTCACATCGCTGATAATCAACACCTTTCATATTTTGGCACGCCCTTTGAATAGTATATTGCAGAACAAAATCAATCAATATGTTAAAGCAATATACTATCCTTCTCCTCTTCTGTCTCTGCGCCGCCCATAGCGCAGCCACCTCCCTCTCCCTCCGCGACTGCATGGAGTATGCCATCGCCCATTCTGCGAAAATGGAAATCCAACGCGCTAACAACGACGATGCCCGCATCGCACGCCGCGAAGCCATCCTCCGTGCCTTCACCCCTACTATCCAAGGCGGCACATACGCTTCGCTGAACTTCGGACGCGGAATAGACCCCGAAACCAACAACTACATCTCCACTACCTCGTTCAACAACGGCTACTCCGTGTCGGGGGCAATTACGCTATTCAACGGTTTTTCGGCTGTCAATAACCTCAAAATCACCAAGACTGCCATCAAGATGGGCATCACAGAGGAGCAACAACTCCGTGACCAAATCTGCCTCGCTGTCATGGAAGCATACTGCAATGTCCTCTATTTCACCCAGATGACCGAAGCCCTGCAAGTCCAAGTCACTACCGCCACGAGCAACCTGCAATTGGCACAGCGCCAAGAACAATTGGGGCAGAAAAGTCATGCCGATGTCATCCAACTCGAAGCCGACCTCGCCGAGCGCGAATATCAATACATCACCATGACCAACCAACTCAACGACGCCCGCATGACCCTTCAGGACCTCATGCTGTGGGAGGAGGACTACGAATTGCTCATCGACCTCCAGAGCACCGAGAATCTAACAACGAGCCAGGCGAGTGGTCTAACAGCCGCAGGCGGTCTAGTATCTAACAGCGAAGCTCTTCACCACCCATCCGTCGAACTGGCTGCCTATCGCATGGCTAACGCCCAACTCGACCTTAGCACAGCGCGTTGGCGATTGGCTCCGTCGCTCTCCCTCTCAGGCGGTTGGTCAACGGGTTACTACACCTATCCCCGTACCCAAGACTATGTAGCCATGCCTTTTGCCAGTCAGTTTATCAACAACAGCGGCGAGTATGTGCAGTTGTCTTTGTCTATCCCTATCTACGATGGCTTGTCGCGCCAATCGAATATCGTGCGCAAGAAAAACGCCTACCGCCGTGCCGAAGCCGAGTATCGCCAAACGCTGCGTGAAGTGGAGGCAGAGATGGCGCGTGCTGTGCAAGACCGTGATGGTGCAATGGCAGCCCTCAAGCAAGCCGACCGCCGAGCCAAAGCGCAACAGGAGGCA
>JAZNRY010000044.1:0-11708 GCA_045590995.1 Paludibacteraceae bacterium
GTTGACACTTGCTGTCATTATCAATTTTGTTTTGCTCTCCAAATGCGGCAAAGCTGCATTTCATTAGAGCAAAAACAAAACTTATCCTTGAATTGACGATAATTGACATCCAAATTGACTTTAATTGTCGTAAAAATAAAATCAGTATCAACATGTATACAGTTCCCCTTTTTTGTCTATTTTCATTACCTCTTCCCTCACAAAATCGCCCCATATCTAAAAAAAAATCAACTTTTCCTCTCAAATATTTGCTCAATTCCAAATAATTGTGTAATTTTGTAGGCTATTTTGAATATTGAGAAATATCCAGCATGGATATAACAACATTAATAAAGCAATACTTCGGTCAGAAATCTGCGCAGCAGGTTTCGATTGATGTGTTTGATAAAGCAACTATTGATGTTGTGTATCGTAGAGTTATTGAACTTTTAAAAGGACATCTCAATATTGAGTTAGGTGTTCTTCAAGCATTGGCTTATTGTTTGTATGAGGTGTTAGATAATGTGATTATCCACGCAGAAAAACACGCGGGAACGATAATCACAGACTATGACGAGCAGCAACATTCCTTGCGTATCATGGTTGCGGATGATGGTATCGGTATTCATCAATCACTTACAGCGAATGTTCTGTACCAGAACTTATCTGAATCGGAAGCATTGCATGCTGCTATTAAAGACCGTGTAACCGACGGACAAGGATTAGGTTTTGGATTGTATGCTACCAACCTACTTGTTAAACACACCAACTCAGCTTTTGAAATTCGCTCTGGTCACCACCGATTGACAATGAACGGAGAGGAAGTTCAAGTACAGAATGCAGAGTTTTGGCAAGGCACCATTGTCTATATGCAATTGCGCACTAATGCTGAGATTGATCCTAATGATATTGTAGAACGCCGTACAGACATAGAAGATGAATATAATATAATGTTTAACGAAGAAAATCCTGAAGAGCTATGGTAACATTTCGATTTATAGATTTTGGTGTAGATTTGGGTACAAGACAAATGGGACAAGAGGCTCATGCCAAGTTATTGCCATTGGTACAAGGCGAAGAGAAAGTGGTATTAGACTTTTCAGGAGTGGATGTCGTTACCAACTCGTTTGCGGATGAGTGTATTGCTAAATTACTTTTGCAGATGCCTCTTGAGGAATTGAAGAAACGCACCACCTTTAAGGGACTAAACCCTATGGCAAGTAAGAGCATTTTGGGAGCTCTCCAACGCCGCCAAAGTGTAATCAACCAAACAGCACAATAATTTCGCCTAATTTTGTCTAATATACTATAATTTTGGTAGTTTAAAAATATTTTTGGGGATTGAACGAATAAATTTGTATGAAGCTTGCACCATCCATACAACACTTTAGCAAGAACCTCTTTTGGGATGTGTCTCCTGCTGATTTCCATGCGGACAGATGCCCTGCACAGGTTATCCAACGCGTACTTGAAAGAGGCGAATGGAGTGACTGGTGTTTAGTTCGTGATTATTATGGATTAATGCAGATAGCTGAGATTTGCAAAACCCTACGCACCCTCAGCCCAGAGGCACTTAGTTACATCTGCTGCATGACTGATACTAAAAAAGAAGACTATAGATGTTATCATTACGCACAATCGAACCCCACACTCTGGAATTGCTAAAAGCACTTATGCAAGGTTAAAACGATTAAATTATAAAAACATTTGTGCCAGCAAGAATGGCACAAGCAACGAAACAAAAATTTCGCCTAATTTTGTCTAAACAAGTACATATTGACAATTTGGATAGCACACAACTCTATAATGATGTGTGTCAAATTATTGATGCAACAAGAAATCGTGTGGCGGTCTATGTAAACTCCGAGATTTGCCATACGAATTGGCTTGTTGGAAAGCGAATCAAAGAGGATGTGCTCTACAACCAGCGGGCAGAATACGGCAAACAAATCATTAAAAACCTTTCTATTAGACTAACCGAAAAGTATGGCAAAGGATGGGGATTTTCTACTTTGCAACATTGTGTACGCGCCGCGTACACTTTTACTGAGGAAGAAATTCTGTACGCGGTGCGTACACAATTCAGTTGGACCCATTTAAGAACTCTCATGAGTATCTCCGATTCCCTTGCGCGGAAATTTTACATGCAGATGTGCCAATACGAACATTGGAGTACACGCACGCTGGAAGAAAAAATCGATAGCCAACTATACGAGCGAACCATGATTAGTCGCCGTCCAGAGGAAGTTATTCGTCAAACGCTGGATGAACATGCAGAGAAGCAAACACTGGTGCCAGACTTGGTTTTTAGAAGTAGTTACTTCTTGGATGCGTTAGGGTTGCCTGATTATTTTTCAGAAAAAGACTTAGAGGGTGCTATTTTATCGCAGATGCAAGAGTTTATCAACGAGATGGGAACCGACTTTGCTTTTCTATCTCGACAAAAACGAATAACGATAGATGCAACGGATTATTATATTGACTTGCTTTTCTACCACAGAGGGTTGCAGCGATTGGTAGCGATTGATTTAAAGTTAGGCAAGTTCAAACCAGAGTACGAAGGACAAATGAGATTGTACTTGCGCTATCTCAATCAAAATGAGAGACGCGAAAATGAAGAATCACCTATAGGATTAATACTCTGCTCGGAAGGTAATACTGAGCACATTGAATACTTAATGCTGGAAGAAAACAGCCCTATTAAAGTGGCACAATACTATACACAGCTTCCAGATAAAAATATGTTGGCTAAAAAATTACAAAAAGCAATAGCCATCGCTCGAGAATATTTCGCTGAAAATAAATAACTCTTTCCCACATGCCCCGCACCCTCCACATAAAATCTTCGATTTCTGCCCTCCAAAACAGGGGGGGGTATTTGCGTGTCAGCGTATTAGATAATTCATTAGACAGAATATTTCGCGCGTTGTCGTGGCTTTTAGCTGCGGCATCTGCTTTTGTGTATGCTGTTGGCGGTTCAGCCCTCGGCGTGGTCGTCGAGTATCCCCTGCCTTTACACTTTACACTTTACACCTTACACCAAAATATACACCCTACACTTTACTCCCTACCTGCCCCTTATCTCCATTGGAACCTCATTGGAATCTGATTGGAACCTCACCGAGGGATCACCGAGAGATGATAAAGAGAAACTAAAACAACAAAAACAACTATAAACAAACTTTATGTTTAACTTTTTAAATCAAAAACATTTATGAAAAAATCAATCTTTTTATTTTTCGCAGCCATCCTGTGTGCGATGACAGCGAATGCCCAATGGTACCTCCGTGGGTCATTTAATGGTTGGGGGACTAGTCATCAATTTGTGAACAATGTTTGCGAGATTGAACTTCCAGCAGGTGCATCCTATGAGTTCAAAGTTGCAGATGCAAATTGGAATACAGGTTATGGTTATCCAGAGATTACTTCAACTTCCACCAAAACACAAAACGGAGGTGGCAACACAACATTTAAAACAGGATTGCCTGGTATTTATAAATTTGAAATATCTTCTGACGCTAAACAACTCACAGTAACTTATCCAGAAGTTCCTGCTCCTCACGATATTACTGTAAGAGCTCAAGTACCTGCACATTGGACAAATACTATTACAGCATGGGTATGGACATCTGAAAATGGAGATGGCGAAGAAGTTACTCCAACCAAAGATGGCGACTATTATGTAGTAACAAAAAATGCTGGTGCGTTGTATGTAATCTTCAAAAATGGTGCTGGTTGGAATGGTGACAAAAACCAAACTGTTGACTTGTGCTATACCGAGGATGTTTGCCTCCAACTCAACCAATCCAATACAGCTAAAGCAACTGCAACTGTTATTGATTGCGGTGCTGTTTCAAAAGATATTACTGTAAAAGCTGTTGTTCCTGGTGCATGGGAGAACACAATCACCGCATGGGTATGGCCTACTGGTGGCGAAGAAAAAGAAGTAACCCCAACCAAAGATGGCAACTGGTATGTTGTTACTGAAAATTGCATCGAGTTGAATGTAATCTTCAAGAATGGTACAGGTTGGAACGGAAATGAGAACCAAACAGCAAATATTGAAGGTGTTTCCGAAAATACTTGCTACCAAATTTCTGCACTCAATAAAGATGGCGATGGCAAATGTACTTATACCGTAGTTGATTGCGAGGCAGCTATCGAACCAGAGGTAAAGCCTGAAGATATTTACACCGTTGTAGGTTCTTCTGCTGAACTTGGTCTTGAATGGAATCCTGCAAAAGAAGCTAACGATATGGAGAAACAAGGTGATGGCTCATACAAGAAAGTTTACAGCAATGTAGAGTTGACATCTGATGTAGAATGGAAGATCGCTAAAAACGATGACTGGTGGAATGGTCCTACATTCAACCAAAGCAACAATACCTTGACAATTGCACAATCTGGTATTTATAATGTAACCTTTACTTTGAGTGCAGACCTCGCAACTGCAACTGCAACCGCAGAACTCCTTGAAGCAACTAACACAGTAGCAGACTGCTTTATCTCTGGTAACGCAGCTTTGACAGGTGGCGCAGGTTGGGCAGGTAATGAGTTCAAGATGGAATATGATCCTGCAACCGAAACATATTCTTATACCCTTACTGGACTTGCTGCTGAAACTGCATACGAATTGCAAGTTGTGTTAGGTGGTAATTGGTATGGTTACGAAAAACTTCAAACTATTCCTACTGGCGTTGAAAACAAAGAAGGCCATATCGCATTTACTCTTGCAGAGGCTGGTGATGTAACTATTACTTATCACGCAACCAACGGTATCAATCTTACCGGTAACTTCGCTGTTCCTGTAACCTACGACTACTACATCGCAGGTACTGAAAACTTGACTGGTTTCAATTGGAGTGCAAATGGACTCGGCATGACTAAAGAAGGTGATGTTTACAAACATACCTTCACCGAACTTAACGCTGGCGAATACGAGTTCAAGATTACTGATGGTCAATGGAATACTAACGAAGACAAAACTCACGAGTGGGGCTACAGCAACCTCGGTGCTGCCTATGAAGAAGTTTCTGAAGGTACAGACGGCGAGGGCAATCCTAATGGTAACATCAAAATCACTCTCGCAGCAGAGAAAGAAATCACTGTTATCTTTGATGCTACTGCAGATAAAATCACCTTCGAAGACTTGACCGAGAAAGTAATTGAATACGGCGTGACATTCAATGTTACCGTTCCTGTAGGAACAGAAGCTTGCTACATCTGTGGAGAATGGGATTGGAATACTTTCAAACCAATGACTAAAGTAGATGACACCCACTATACACTGACTATTGACGATGCTACCAAAGATCATAAATATAAATACACCTTTGGCGAAGCATGGACATATGTAGAGAAAAACGCTGATGGCAGCGATGTGCAAAATCGTACTTGGACCGAAAACGATGTCGTTGCAGCATGGGCAGACCCATTGGCTACCAATATTTATCTCGCTGGTTCTATGACTGATTGGGATAATGGTAGAATTGAGTTCATGAAGGCGACCCCAGATGCAACCATTGCAACTGTTGCTGTTGAATTGCCAGTAGGTGATAATACATTCAAAATCATGAATGGCGATACCTGGTTAGGAAATGGTGGTATTGTTGAGAATAGCATTACTGGTTGGTCTTTCAAGGAAGGTGAGGGTGACTGTACTTTGAAAGCTACATACGCTGCTACCTATGTGTTCACATGGGATTTAACAAAAGAAGAGCAACAACTTTCTGTTACCTATCCTACTGTTGAAACACGCGACTATCCAAGTGTAACGAAATCATTATTCAACGGATGGCGTATATCATATACAGAGTTAAATCTTGGCAATTATAATACCATTACCATTTACAACCACGATGGTACAGCCTTCACTTATGGAGACGACTTCGAGGTAACAGCATCTCTTGAGGTTAACTTAGAAGGAACTGGTTCTTGGAAAGTGGATGGAGACAATGAAGTGCTTACTGCTACTCTTTATAACGAAGAGAAAACAGCTATTTATCTCATCACCGCTTCTACAGCAGCACCTAAGACATATACATTAACTTGTACCGATGCACAATATGCTTCCACAGCATATGGAACAGTTTTCACAGGTACAGCTGACGGTAAAGTATTGATGATAGATGTATCTATGATGCAAGTTGGCGAGAATGAAGCTTTTGGTATATGCTCTTGGAATGATATTGAAATTTCCTCCAACTTGGCAACCGTTACCAAAGTGGGAGATAAATACTCACTAACAGGAGACTTTACTGATGCCGCGGGTAATACCTACAAAGTAACTATTACCGATGCAACTCCAAAACCTGCTACTGAGCTTACCGTTACAGGTGCTACTTTTACTGAAAGTGCTTGGGGGTCTGTAAATATTACAGGTGTATGGGGATCTGAAGAATTAGGAGCAACATTAGGTTCTGCTGAGTTTGGCGACCAAGATTGGGGCGTAGAAATTTGGACAGAGACCATCTATTTGACTCCTATCGGTTCTGTTAATTTTGCACAAGCTGATGATGGCGTGAGTGTCGTTCTTAAGGGGCAATTCTCTGATGCAAACGCTAATCCTTACAATGTATCTATCACAGGTACATTGGTGGAATATGTTACACCTGTTGTGGAATTTGGTGATGGAGATAACGCAACAGCCATAAATGACTATAGTTGGCAAATAGTTGATGCAAAAATCAAGCGTACTTTTGTAGCCGAGGATGGCTGGTACACTCTCTGCGTACCATTCGGCATGGATGCTTCTTTAATTGGCGAAGCGTACGAGATTACAAGTATTAACAAAAACGACAAAACACAAGGTATTGATGTGACATTCTCAGAAGTAGATTATCTTTTGGCAGGCAATCCATACCTCATTAAGCCTACTGCTACAGTCACCGACCCTGTTATTGAAGGTGTTGAGATTGAATACACTACTGGCGAAGAATACACAGTGACTGGCGATGGTATAAAAATCACTATGACAGGTATTATCAACGGTGGTGGTACTACTAATGGTACAACTGAATACTATGTAGGTGCGGACGGTTATTTGTACAATGGTGAGGTAGATAAACTTGGCTTGCGTGCACTATTTACTATTACCGACTTAGCAGGTAATGCAACCCGTGTTCGTGCACGCGTTGTTACTGGCGAGAACGCAACCACAGGTGTGGATGATACCTTCACTACCGATGTACCTGTTAAGGCTATCGAGAACGGTCAACTCATCATCATCCGTGATGGCGTTAAGTACAATGTACAAGGACAAAAACTCTAAAATTAGAGGTTAAAGATTAGAGGCGAGAATAGCGGCGAAAGCCGCATTCCCCTCGCCTTTACACTTTACACTTTAACTTTTACACTAAATAAAATTAGAAAAGACATGAAAAAAGTATATGTAGCGCCTCAAACAGAGGCAGTCGAATTGATGGCTTCAACCGTACTTATGGCGAGTCCAGGTGCAACCACAACCTTTGATTTCATGTACGGAAGTGGTAATGGTGGTGGTATGCGTTAATCCCCCTGTTATCGTTACATCACATAATTTATTCTAAGTTCCCACGCGGACGGTGATACACTACCAACCGCTGAAACATATTCATAACACCCAACCGCCTCTTTTTGGGGCGGTTGGAGTGTAAAATAGCCGAATGGCTCATTATAACAATAAAAAAATAATTCATTTATGAAAAAATTTACATTATTCATTTCTGCAATGCTTATTGGTGTAATGAATCTAAACAATGCATTTGCAGCAAACAATCAACTTTCCAACACGAATTATGATGTTATTTCCATTGAAATGAGCAACTTGAAAGTTCAAGCCAATGATGGGTTTGAATTTTTAGAGGCTTCGGATGAACAATATGGTATAACAGTGTCATTAGGAGTTTTTCCAGATGGACATTTACACGAAGGTAGCAGTGTTTTATACGATAATACAGAACTCCCTATTTTAGAAGGTTCAATTAGCAAGACTTTTGATGAGGAACTTGACACACATGTATATAAAGGTATTATTGTTGTTGAATTCTCAGGAGCGTCTCTCGGACTTGACCTTACTATGTATGCTAAAAAGGTTAGTGCCGTAAAAATCAATATAATAGAAGCAACAGCCGAAGTAATAGCAAAAATAGGCGTCCTACGATTTACAGCAGAATGGGAAGGCTATCCCGTTGTTCTTTCTATTGCTGATTATGAGGAGGCGGATGTAAAAGAATATAATGCTTCTCAAATTAGTGAGATTCAAATAGGAAATTTTGATAATTGGTATGACTTTGCATTAGCTGATAATGTAATCGTTTATAAAACGGGCGACGACTTCGTGGTAAAGGGCTTGTACACCAGTTTGGCAACCGACACACCTTACGAAGTTATGCTTACGACTAAAAGTTCCTTCGATACAGAAACAAGCATCCATAATGTAAGTAACACTATTGCTCCAACCAAAATAATTAAGAATGGTCAAATTATTATCCAAAGTAATGGTGTGTACTATAACATATTAGGCTCTATCGTCAGAAAGTAAAATTCCACAAACGAAACAAGTTGTTGAAGTAAGTTGTTTATATTGTCTTCTTACTCTACATCTCCGTATATTAGTTGGGATAGTTTAGATTTCTGCCATAGGCAAGGAGAATATAAAGAACAATCGTGTCCCAAAGGCACGATTGTTTTTGTGTAAGGAGAATTTTGCTATCAATTATATTGTTATGATAGACTCTCCTAAAGCAGATGAGATTTTTGCTAATGTTGCAAGTGTAAAGTTATGTGTTCCTCCACACCAACGGCTTTGTACATCAATATATTTGGCTTTCGCATACGAACCATTTGTATCTTCCCCCCCCCCACAAGGGCGGTTGGTTGTGTTAAATGGATTATGTGAAACTATAAAAAAGCGACCATCCATTTGAATAGTCGCTTTGAGAATCATTCTATTGCTTTAGGGTTATTTGCGTTATCAACCAATCTTCTAAATCGTTGCTCTGCATTGCTTTTATCTAATGCAGATAGTTGTTCTTTTGCAACTCGATGAAGAAAATCTAACCTATCTTTTATACTCACTTTCTGTTTAATAAGTTCAGCATTAAAACTTTCTAAATTAGTCATCACTATTAATTGGTTAATAGTGGCTGTATCACGCATATTTTTTCCTGCCTTAACTAAATCTGGGTTCGCTTTTTCCCAATCTTTTGCAGTATATCCAAATAATGCTAAATTGAGAACATCCGCTTCGGTTGCATAAATATATCTTTCTCTTAACTTAGGAAGAGATAATTGAGGTATTATAAAGTCTCTAACCGCATCTGTATGTAATGAATAGTTGATTTTTGTCAATGCTCTTTTAGCATCCCATTCCACTGCGAGTACATTATTCTCTCTTTCTTTGAGAAGTTGGATTTCTTTTATGATGAGAAGGTTAAACTCGGGACTTAACCACATTGCAAAATGAAAGGCAATATCCTTATGAGCATAAGTTCCTCCATATCTTCCCGCTTTAGCCTTAATTCCAATAGCATTAGTTCTCTCTATAAATCTTTGTACCGACATGTAAAACTTATTGCTACCAGCCTCCATTTTAATTCCCCCGAATTCGGGGGAATTAAAATTAGGGTTATTTAATAACTCCCATACACCAAGATAATCTATAGTACTTTTAGTATTCAACCATTTCTCTATTAATTTACTTCCTCCCTCAAAATTCTTGGTCATATCAGTAATGTTAATATAATCATCTTCCTTTTGACCCAAAATAACTGAAATTTGAGTTTCTTTAACTACGATAGATAATGTTTTTTCTCCCATGATGATTTAAAAAATTCTTCCTTATAATCAGCACTTACTGTGGTTGTTTGCACCGATTATTAGGAGTTCTGTATTTTACATTGTCAACAACCACAAAAACGATAGACGCTGCAAAGGTAATGAAAATCTTTCATATATGCAAGACACACCACATTTTTGATATTAAATTCTAAATCTTTTACTATCCATATACTATTTACCAGACCACCACAAAGGGCAGTTGGTTGTATTAAATCTCACATGATTATACGAAAAAACATCTTGAGAAGTACTAAATTGTATAATTTTTGCACAATAATTTTCAAATCTCAAAAATTTATTGTACCTTTGCAGCAAAAATAAGGATGATGTACTAATGAGTGCAACGGATTATTTAAATAATGCACAAGAGTGGTTAGCTCAGCAATCTCAAAGAACGATCGATTACCAATGGGAGATTCAGCATCACAACCAAATGCACAAAGCCTACGAAACCTCCTGGTAGGTCTTTCTCGATTTGAGCAATTTCCAGTAGCAATACAATGGGCAAGGGAAAACCATTGTGTTGTAGATATGTTTGGCGCTTTTGCAAAAGAGCGACATTTGTTGTTATTCCAAAGTGGTAACGAAAGCGAGAATTGGATTGATCCCACCACAAACTTGGTCTATAAAATGAATAATCTCATGCATGTTGGTGGAGATATACTAAAACTATTAAATAGAGTTGAGTTATACAACCACTTATTCCCACACATTGCATTGCGGTTCGTGGGGTTTCATGTGATGAGTGAAAGTAATGCTTATCCTGTATTCACACAACCATTTGTAGATAATGTGCGTTTCGCTACGGTAGAAGAGATTCTCGCATATATGAAATCTCGCGGGTTCAAGCTACAAGATAGAGATGGTGTTTTCTCAAATGGATATTACTTGTTGAGTGATGTTAAACCCAAAAATGTATTAGCATCTGATAATGGTTTAGCCATATTTGTGATTGATGCTGATGTCTCCTTGGTGTAACATTCTCGTTCGTACCACGAACCATTTGGCGATTGTACACGAACCATTTGCCTCATTTACACCAACCGCCCCACAAGGGCGGTTGGCTGTATTCTACACCTATTCTCATCTCCCTTTGCCGCTTGGCTTTATTTTTCCCCAGCGCGCGCAATATGTTGTTTCCCCTGTCGCGGGGGTGTGTTGTTCCCCCGCGAAAAAGTTGTTAATGTTGTTGTTTAAGTTGTTGTATGTAAATCTTCATCTCGCCTTACCGCTTGGCTTTATTTTTCCCCAGCGCGCGCAACATGTTGTTTTCCTTGTCGCGGGGGTGTGTTGTTCCCCCGCGAAAAAGTTGTTAATGTTGTTGTTTAAGTTGTTATTACCATCTCCCGTTTATTAAGATTTAGCGCACGAGCGTCAATGGGGACCCCGAAAATTTTCAATTTTAGGGGAGAGGAGAAACGGCGGCAACCTCAACGAACAATGGTGAGTTTATTGTTGCAAGCCCGTTTCGACGAAGGAGCGGATTGCAATAAAATCAAAGTCGGCGAATAATAAGATTTATTTAGATTTCTCGCCGCAGGCGTAGGAGTTACACATTACTCTCGGCAATAAACCGCCCCCACAAGGGCGGTTGGTTGTTCTCTCGCATGCGAGTAGGATGCATAAAGTGTCTATTTGTTGGGCGGAATTTCACAAAAATACTCAAAAAATGCCCACCTTCATTTGCTCGTATCAGAAAAAATATATATCTTTGCAGCGAAAATATGTAGCATGCTACAAAAATATTAAATAAAGGGATTTATATACCTGTTGACACTTGCTGTCATTATCAATTTTGTTTTGCTCTCCAAATGCGGCAAAGCTGCATTTCATTAGAGCAAAAACAAAACTTATCCTTGAATTGACGATAATTGACATCCAAATTGACTTTAATTGTCGTAAAAATAAAA
>JAZNRY010000045.1:0-18111 GCA_045590995.1 Paludibacteraceae bacterium
CCCTCGTAAGTTCCGTACCAATCTTGACACCACTCACTGACATTACCACTCATATCATATAGTTCTAACTCATTGGGTTTTTTTTGAGCTACAGGGTGAAGCATAGCATTGCTATTAGCGTTATACCACGCGACCTCATTCATCACAGCACTACCCGCATACTTAAAATGATTGGTCATCTTACCTCCGCGTGCCGCATACTCCCACTCCGCCTCAGTAGGCAGACGGAAATGTTTGCCTGTGATTTCGTTCAGCTTAGTGATAAAGGATTGGCAATCCTGCCAACTCACATTCGTAACAGGATTCTGCAAACAAGTGGTATCTGCACTTGGATTCGTCGTCATGACTCTCTTCCAAAGAGCTTGTGTAACCTCCGTTTGACCAATACGATAGTCAGAGAGGGTTATATCTCGGACAGGTCGCTCTCCTCCCATGGCATCATTGCCTTGCTCTGGAGTAGCTCCCATCTTGAATGTACCACCTTCTATTGTAATCATACCAAAAGATATACCCAGCACATTGACTACACCAGCAGAATCTGTCGTTGAAAGAAGTAAAGATGACACTTCCTCTTTAGGCTCAACAAGAGGCATTTCCTCTGCTATTGAAGAGATTGCTAATCGCAATCCTATGTTGGAATTGCTAAAAGTAGGCGTGTGGTAATTGCGTTGTGCCACTCGTGCATATGATGCCATAAAGGACCATCCTCCTCCACGGTACACCTTATATGCTCCTTCCGAAGGTCCCTTAGGGTCTTTTTGGTTCTGTATGCTATAGTTACTATACCAATCTTGGCACCATTCACAAACATTGCCGCTCATATCATACAAGCCCAATTGGTTCGGGTCTTTGAGTGCAACCATATGTGTTGCACCACCACTATTCTCCATTGACCATGCTACATTGGTAGAAATACTATCTCCTGCATATTTATAGCTAATCGTATCCCTTGCTCCGCGCGCCGCATACTCCCACTCGGCTTCTGTTGGGAAACGGAATGTTTGTCCAGTCAATTGATTTAATTTACGAATAAATCGTTGACAATCTTCCCAACTTACATTTTCTACAGGATTGGACGCATTAGAGGGGAAGGCACTCGGATTAGTCCCCATAACTGACTTCCAAAGTGCCTGTGTCACTTCGGTTTGTCCCATATAGAAATCAGATATAGAAACTTGGTGAATCGGTAGTTCATTATCATTCATCTCATCAAATTGTTCCTCCGACGCTCCCATATAGAATGTACCTCCCTGTATTTTCACCATAGCAAAACTAACATCTTTTAGATTAAATACATGTACATTATCTGCAACCGACATATTGGGAAGTGAAGTCTGCATGGCTTGAGCCGTATCCGTTTGTTGTAGGGCATACGAAATGACATAATCTTTTCCTTCTTCAACAGCAATCACATGATTGCTATCCACATAGCCGTCTTTGCTAATACGGATACGATGTTCACCAACCAAGATTTGATTAAACACCATAGGTGTGGTACCACTCTGTATATTATCAATCCAAATATACGCATCTATAGGATTGCCATCTACAATAAGTGTTCCGTGTTTGGGTTTTGGATTATTCAAGGCATAAGAAACATTGGCATCTCCTTGAGCAATCGTAATAGATGTGTATGCAGAAAAATGACCTTGTTGACGCGTTTCTACCAAATAACTACCATATTCCAATGTTCCATCCCATACACCTTTGCCGACTTTACGACCGTCAATATAGATTTCAGCATACTCTGCTGCAGTAAGAACAACATGAGAAAAATTAGGCTCCAGAGTAGGATAAATCTCTGTTTCTTCAGCTTCGTAAATCGTTACAACGGTAGATAACTCCTTGTATTTCTCTTGCTGAATAATCAGTGTATATGGTCCTGTTGCTAACTCCGCTTTCTCGATAGGAATGGTGCCAATGAGCGATGTTGCACCTGTCGTTTGATGTTCAGCAAACACATATGCGCCATACACATCCGTAGTTCCATCTACGGATAACCATCCAAATTTAGGATGCAAGTCAACCTGTAGAGCCGTAGAAGTAGGTGAAACAACGAATTTTCCTTCCTTTGGATAATACTGTTCAGATGATACCTTATAGGCATATGTACCTTGCGCTAACACCTTGCTTGCAACTCCATTGACAGCAGGCCATAATTCTCGGCGTCCATTCACCATGACCTCCACCAAAGCACTTTGAGGCGTAACGAAGAGTTGAAACAAGTGACGGGTCAAGTAAACGGACGGATTAAAATCTGTCATTGGCACATAATGTACGCGTCCATAATATACCCTATTCGACTCTAAATTAGCATTTTCCATAATGGTTTGCCGCGCACAGCCATCACCACAAGTAATTATTATAGTCCGCGAACGCTTCGGTATTAAGAATAGTAGTTCATCATCAGAACTTCTATCCACAGCTTCTACTGGTGTTTGTGTTCCCAAATACATTCCCAACACCTGTTTAGCCTGCATCTTCTCAGCATCGCTACCATCTAATCCTACTCGAACAAGTACATATGGGAACGAATCATCCATATCCGATTTCTCCCACTTAGCAAATTGCCTTTGATATGTCTCCAACACTGTTACATTGGACAAAGGTTCAAATGGTTGGCTGATAGTTAGCGTTTGAGCATACGAGAACATCGTACACAGAAGCAATAAACACGATATTATAACACGATTTTTTACCATATCTACTTGTAATCCTACATTTATGATGGTACGCACACGGCAGAAGGAATATACACTTTAATAATCATTGTTAGTTGGCAAAGGTGTAAGTGTCACTTCCAGCGTTCGATATTGGTCCGATACATTGATTATGCCTTCTTGCGAATAGTAGCCATCTGCCGAAATGGAATAAGGATACGCACCAAAATAGAGCATCTTATAGGCAATTCCATCTTTATTTTCCCAAATCTCCTCTATCCCATTTACCATCACATGTACCTGTGCATCTACTGGATTAACACGGAAGACAAAGAACTGACGATATTGAGATTCGGATTGTATGGTGATGTTTTTTTCGACAAATGGTATATAATGTACCTTGCCCATATATACCGTATTCGCTTGTAGTGCATTTGAGATAGTCAATATATTTTTTCTTTCACCATCCACTCCACAGAGGATATCCACTTTCTGTACATTCTGTGGAACAAGGAACATGATTTCATTTTCCATCTCTCTATACACATGCATGACCTCCCCTTTTCCGCCCAAATCAAGCATCAGCGTTTGTTTAGCGGCGATGACCTCATGCACATTGCCCTCTAACTGCACACGAATGAGAGCATATGGAAAGGCACCATTATTTTCCCATGCGCCGAATTGATTCTTAAACGAAGCTAACACCGAACTATTAGCAATCTCACGAAAAGATTGTGTAATAGTTAATGACTGAGCAAACAACGGTGGTGCTAATAAAAGCAGCAAGACCAAATATAAACTACGCATTCTCATAAAAAAACTAATCTATTACGATTATGCGTCCTTGTACCAATTCGTAATATGGCATTTCTTTGCCAATCGGTGCACCCTGATATGTGGGATCACAAAGGATATATCGTTTGTCGTTATATGTGAAATAGACTCCCTCTTTTTCTTCTTCTGGAAAATGTACCGCAACCGCTAAATGAGCGGGATTGTCATAATAAATCAATATCACATCCAATCCAAGAATATCACGAACCAATATAGAAAAGAGAATAGCTCGATCTTCACAATCTGATTTAGGATAGTACAATGTTTCATCGGCAAAGAAAATACGATCACCACCCCATTCCTCATTATCCAAGGCATAGGTAAATCCTGTTTGTACCAAATTCAATATATTTGAGACGGCTTCCCAATGAGTAAGATTATGTGTTGAATCCTTAAGTTGTGGATACAATGTGCTCTTCGTCACGGCATCTAATGGCGTATTAACCCCCACTAACCACTTGCTATACTCTTCACCACCAAACAGATTACCCGTAGGATAATCTTCGTAGAAAGAAATGAGATTCATATTTGTTTGAAAGTTGAGTGTCCAACCCATGCTGGATGTAATGCTAATGGTATCAGACAATTCGTAATCTATCATCTGTTCTTTGGTGATACATAATGAAAGTTTTTGCTCTTTATCGTATCCCACATCACTGATATAGCATGTATGTTCGCCTCTACCGCCTACACGATAATAGTATTCACCATCTAACAAGTATCTGCTCATACGATAGATTTCATGATGACTGGCAAAAAGCATATACACATACGCCTCAGTATATGCCAAGCGAATCTTATATCCCGATTGTGCCATGATATAGGAAGCAAAAATCGTAGCTTCATTGGTATCTCCATAGCGTCTTTGAGCAACACTTTGTACTAATTGCAGGTATGCCCAATCACATAGATTCATATCTTCACGATGTTTCAGACATGAAGTAAGCGTGATATCAAACCTACTTGGTACTACCGTATCTGCTATTTGCTCCCACAAATCAGCTATCCCCATTTCATCTACCGAATTCAAATATAAGTCTGCTTCCTTGGGAAAAGCCACAGAAACCAAAGTGCCATACAACGAAACGCTCACATAATCGCGTTCTTGCATTAAGGGTACTATGGGAACCATTGGCTGGGGCTGTTCTTCTGGCTCTGGAAGATAGATGATATCTTCGTTGACAACAAACACACTTGGGACACTATCACTCATTACGGTATCTGGCAGAACAGGAATTGTGTCAGGTAGAACTTGTATTGTATCTGGCTGAAGAGGAATTGTGTCAGGTAGAACTTGTATTGTATCAGGCAGAATGCGAGTTGTATCTACTATAACAATCGTATCCAACTCTGGTATTGGCACTATCACAGAATCTACCTCTACGATCTCTATAATATTGGTATCCACCTGTATAGTAACATTGGTATCAGTTGGAGTTGGAAGTACAGATGTAACATCCATTGAAAACCAATCCTGTGATTCTGTTCGTATTTTAGAAGAAACACTATCCTCCTTATATTCTATTGGTTGAGCGCGTTTTATATTTTTCTCTTCCAATGTTTCTGCTGCATCATATTGTTTCCAACGCTTACGCAGTTGTCCCACATAGCGTTCGTTTTGCTTGCGTCTGAACTCATCAAATTTCTTTTGTTGTTCAGAGCGTTTTTTCTCATAGCGTTCTTTTTGGCGTGTACGCAAATCCTCAAAACGCTTCTTAAAATCCGTTTGAGGATACGCTTCAGCTACGAGCATGCACAGCACCAATAATAGTGCGAAAAACTTTTTCATATTCTGTACTTTGTTTTTATCCTCAACATCACTTCCCCATTTATTATTTACTTTTATGGTCATAAGGGAGGGGACAAAGTACCTCCCCTCCCTTGACTTTAGTTATCAATTATTATTGCGCACTCTTCATCTCCGCAGCCTTTTTCTCTGCATATTTACGGAACTCATCACGATTGAATTTCACGCCTTCTTTTTGGTTTTCATCCAATTGTTGAGCAATATCCTCGATGAGTTGTTTTTTGGGGATCTCAATAGAAATCCAATATTCAAATAATCCATCTTTGAGCATGAAACCTTTCTCACAGATTTGTTGTGCATCATTCAAATGTTTTTCGATAAGTGTTTCAAATTCGCTTTCGAATACACCTTCCACATCCGATGCTTGAGCTGCTCCACGCATATTGTTGCTATAGTCAGAAGTCAAGCCAGCTACGAAACCGCCTAATTTCTCATGCACCATAGACTTTGCATTTTCTAATGCAGCACGACGAGCATTTTGTTGATTGATAGCAGAAGCAGTTCCTGTTCCTCGGAAATACTCAGCATCATCAAAACCCTCTTTTGAGCATGGAACCTCCAACTCTACGCGTGCATAACCATACTTCTCAATTTTCTTGGTAGCGCAAGATGCGCATAATGCTACAACAAGCATTGATAAAAGAATCTTTTTCATGTTTTTAGTATTTATGAAATTATACTTAATTATTGCCTACTCACTTCTTAGGATTTTCGGCCTACTCCTATTCAGTTAGATATTGTATTCATTAGAATTGTCCACTGGTCATGCGATCGTAGTCGTCTAATGTAAATGGTGTTGCGCTATCCAGATTAGGTTGCCAAGTGCGGACACGGATTACAGGATGCGCCTTATCGCTGGCATCAACCAACAAGAATAGATAGCCATGATCGCCATAATTAGACGAATAATAATCTTGTACTAAACGAATGCCAAATGTATTTTCTTGCAGACTTGGATCTATCATAGTCTCTCCAAACTTCACATTAATCCACTCTTTCGATGCAAAGGATGTTTTTAAGCGTTTGATATATTGCCCTTTGGACATACGCGTGTACAACACATTATCTAGTAACATTTGATTTTGTTTTGTTTCCACATCTTGCTCTGTACGGTGCAAGACGCGTCCCGTAATAATCACCGCATCATTCGAGAAAATGGATTCGATATAGTCAATTCGTTTGAGGGCATAAGCCGTTTTATAATTTTCCAAGAAGTTAATCAATGTCAAACGCGAAGTCTCATCCACATCCGTATTTGCCATTACGCTACGCGCCGAACTCTCCTCCAAAGCGAACTGAATACCGTCTATTTTGCCTTGCTTATTAAAGGTAAACACCACATTCTCCAATTGTTGTTTTCCCTTAGAGAACGAGAAGTTCATTGGAATGCTTCGGCACTGCACATCCGTACCCAATCGAATATATTTGACTCCTTCGAGAGATACTACCCGTGCTTTGCCATACTTGATTAAGGCTTCAAACTGCTGAAAGCCTTCCATTGTAAAAAGCGATAGCACACTATCATAAGTCTGCTTCTTAATCGCATTGCACACTTGTCGTATGCGGTCGTGATAAGCAGAGGCATCCATCATGGAAACCTTGTGTCCTTCTTCACGAATCCTATTGGCTACATAGTTTTGAGATATATTGGTAGATAATCTTGTATCTGCTCTCTGTGAAGCAATCGCTACTTGTACGGGCTTATGAACAATGGAAACTTCGCTTTTTGCATGCGTATCATAATCATAAGCCGAAGAATATGTCTTCATTAAGAGAGGCAATTCGGCATCAAAATTAGCTTCGTCAGCATAGCGATATTCCAAGCGGATATGGACTATATTCGGTTTCATTAATCGCGGTAACTCCACCAGTCCCCATCCGTTTATCACTGATGTCACATCACTCCATCCCTCATTGAGATTGTATGAAAAATTCATATTGGTAACAGGCACTCCTTCGTAGCGGAAACTGAGTTTAAGCTGCTCCTCATTATCAGGCACAAAGCCATCACAAGTCACTTGTACATGTTTGAGGATATGAGTAATCTTATTCTGTAAATACAAATTAGCCCTCATCTCTTGTTGCAAGACTTCGTCTTCTACGACAATGTAATCATTATCTGGAATATTTGCCAAAAACAATTGTGCAGCGTAGAAGTAGCGCAATGCGTCACCCACCATTTGCTTCTGTATGGCATTCTTGCCCAAGTTTATAAACTCATAGACCTTACCTTCTTTTGCTTTTTGTGTGCTCCCCAAAGTGAGCATTGTCTTATCATTGATTTGTTTTTTGAGGTCTTTCACATCTTCCATAGAACGCGTAATGGATCTGGAAGTGGCATAAGCATTCATAAAATTGATTTTCGGCTCTATTTGTCCTAATTTATCTTTCACACGCGTGATAAATGCTTTTGCATTATTGATGTTTCTTTCCGATATTTTACCATCAGGATTATCGCTTGTTAGATACGAATCTACTGCCTCCATCCAATCAAAGCAAGTAGTTAATTCTGACACTATATCCTCTTCGTATTTATCTAAGATTACTCTGCGTTCTATGTACGCCACAGCAAATCCGACCTTCTTTGTGCTATAATAGTCAACATGTATCAACGGCAGCAATGAACTATCCGACAAGTTCAGATCCTCCGCCAATGCCTGTTTAGCCATTTCTTCCATAGAAGCCTTAAACTCGTGTGCATCAATTTTTGTATCAACATCCATTTCCTCGAATGTTGAGAAATATGTTTCTGTTTCGTAAAGGCGCCACTTATCTGGTCTAAGATTCATTTGGTCATCTATTTTATCGCGTGTACTACCACAAGCTCGGAATTGTGAAAAATCGGGATCTATATTGCCCGCCTTAGCCACTTGAAAGAGCACATACACGCGCACACCTCCTTCATACTCTTGCGTATATCGACACACCTCATTAATAGGAATCTTCCATTCCGCCATTTTACTTACTAATGTACCGGTATTAATGGCTGTAGCCACTTGTGTAGAACTAAAAGGCAATCCCAATGACATGATTGCATGTTGTAGAACCTCTCCAACAGCTTTATTATGAGCAGCTTCCTCATCAGAGCTCGTAGCATCTTCCACCACATAATAAAAAGTAGGTTTATCTGCCTTAGGTACCATACGAATCCAGCGCGGAGGTGCCGCATTTATTGATATAGTCAACAATAGCAATGTAAGACATACAAAGTAACGAGCAATACGAGACACGGTGTAAAATAACTTCATCTTTTATTGTGATATTTAATGATTATTGATTGCGAAAATCTATACTCCAATAGCGACAACTATACCATCGTACACTATTATGCCGCAAAGTTACACATTTTTTTACAAATGTGCAACTTTTTTTTATAAAAATTGTTCATAAATACAGGATTTTACTCTACAAACTCATAGCACCCTGCATCTGGATGCGGTTTTCGGCGCACACCCAAACGATCGTAATGATACAGCAAAGCAGTAGCGGAATCTGCTATACCACGAGCTGGCGATAGCGAATCCAGTTGAAAATCATAGTACTTGTATTCTTTGTAGAGATAATATATATTTCGGAATACTACCGTATCGGAATCACTGGCATATACATTATTCGTTGCAAATGCATTAGACAAGGAGTCTGCACGCAAATAATTTCCAACAAATTTTCCCTCATAATATTCAGGCAATGGTGTAGCAAGCACCAAATTATTTTTTCGTGCACCTTCTATGATACAATTGTAAAAGGAAGTTGTTGTTGGTGCATTATTTTTGCTGAGGTTATTGATATATACCGCCGCCACATCCTCACGCAAAATATTGTTATGAATATTAATCGTTGTATAGGGATATCCAAAATAGGATGCTATGGTATTGTGTACAAAATTGTGTTTGCCTCCTGCTAAATACACGCAATACGAAGCGCAATTGCTAATCTCACAGTTCGCTACATCTGCATCTACATTTTGGAGTACCAATCCATATATACTATGATTATGAATCCGTGCATTGGTCAGCGATAATTGTGGGCGTTGGGTAGGATTTTCGGACAAGGCATAGATACCTATAGAACCCGAGAGTACATCTACATAATCAAACTCATATGTAGGCGTTGCCCAACCTTCTAAATGAATCAAATACAAGCCATTCCATTGACCCGAAGCGACACGGTATGGTACGGAGTCAAATAGCATGTCCATTCTATCGCCACGAATCACTATTGGTTCTTCTAAAGTACCTTTGGCGAGGACATTGCCGTAGGCATAAATCATAGCCCCTGTGTGCATATAAAGTGTAGCCCCCTTTTGAATAGTCAAATCACCCTTCACCATCATTGTGTCGTAAATAAGATAGGGCTTATCGTTTTGAAATTCGTATGTATTGTACTGCATGAACTTATCCTCGCTGTCAAGGACATGCACATTTTGTCCATATGCCTGCAAATATATTTGTTGCTGATTACTACCGACATAGAACGAGATTGTATCTTCTACCAGCACAGGATTATTCGACTGTAACGGATCTATCTCTGCACGCACAAAAAGGAAAAGACTATCTCCTCCGCGCAATGTAATATCGTGTAGATTCTCTAATTGATTTTCGCCATCTAAATTGATATAGAACGACTTACCATTCGCCATTTCCACTCGATCAATTAGCAACGCATTTTGGTTCGGATTATACACCATCATGCGTTTTGTAGAAGATCCCATCTTTGTAAAAACGGTATCAAACAGCAAAGAGTCATGAGAGAATCGAAGTTGCAATAACGGATCGTTAGAAACAATCTCTGACTGACACGAAACCAAGCAACCAAGTAGCAAGAGCAAACACCCCAGCACTAAGTTATACGACATGGATGATATGCAAGGTCGTGGTTTTCTCATTCGAAGTTAAAGATCAACGAGATTTGTTGATTGGTTAGTTTGGACAGTGCATCGGTATAGAAGAAGTCGCCCGCTGGTAATTTCCAATCCTCTTTTTCAGCATCTGCTATAGGAGTAAGCACATTATTAAATCCTATACGATAGCGGATTTCAGGTGCCAACTTAAACCATCGGAAATACAAGTCACAACCTATGCCGATGTCCAAAAAATAGTCCATTGTTTGCTGCAATAAGACTTTATCTTTGCTTCTTCCCAAGTCAAAACTAACACCGCCACCCAATGTGACATAGGGGCGATAATTGACTTCGCGCTCGGCAGACCATTTGAGATACAGAGGAATATCTATTGGCAAGCATAATACAGATGGTTGATTATTTGTGCAATTCGTACCTGATATATCCGTATCTTGATAACTCTTATAGGTTAATGTTCGTTCACCAAAGTGCATGCCAGGACAGAAGCGTAGATTCAAATGTCGTGCCAATCGCAAGTCAGCAATAAAGCCTACCGAGAATCCGACTCCGGGAGCAGTTGTGCGGGCATGATAAACCGCTTGATATTTATCCATCTGCATCAGGCTATCCGCTCCCTCCACACTATACGACAAGAAGTCCACTCCCAATGAAAAGCCAAAATGAATGAGTTTGTCATCCACATAGGGATTGTGTTGTGCTTTTAATGGCGTTATTAATGCCATTAAGAACGCAACACAGAATGTCAAAAATATGTGCTTTGATGTGCTATGCATTTGCTTTATTTATTTGCCTCAAAATCCATGCCACAGCATGTATGTATCCATCCGTACCCTGCCCCATAATGGTGTGTTGGCACACATCTGTCAATAGACTAACGCGTCTAAACTCCTCGCGCTCAGCAATATTCGATATGTGTACTTCTACCACAGGCACATGACTACACACTACCGCATCGCGTAGTGCCACACTGGTATGCGTATATCCTCCAGCATTCAATATAATCCCCTTGACATCAGCATATTTTTCCTCTTCTAAAACATCCTCTCTCTCCCCTCCATAGTATTGCAGCCAATCGATTAAGTCACCTTCATGGTTGGACTGATGGTATTGAAAATACACATTCGGATAGGCACGCTGAATGTCCAACAGCACCTGCTCCATAGAGCGAGTACCATAAATTGCTGGTTCCCTTTTTCCCAGCAGATTCAGGTTTGGACCATTCAGTATCACTATTTTCATATCAATATCACCCAACAACTATTTTACCTTGCTCCCGTTACAGCCAATAGGAACTCATCGTTATCATTCGTGCGTTCCATATAGGATTTGAGTTTTTCCATAGCCTCCACGCTGTTCATATCGGTCAGTTCCTTGCGAATCATCCACATGCGGCTCAGCACATCTGCAGGCAGGAGCAAGTCATCACGACGCGTAGAAGAAGCAGGAATATCTACAGCAGGAAATATACGCTTGTTGCTGAGTTTGCGGTCCAACTGCAACTCCATATTGCCCGTACCTTTGAACTCCTCGAAAATCACATCATCCATCTTGCTTCCTGTTTCTGTCAATGCAGTGGCAATGATGGTTAGGCTACCACCATTCTCTATGTTACGAGCAGCACCAAAGAAGCGTTTGGGTTTGTGCAAGGCTTGTGCTTCTACACCACCCGACAGTACTTTTCCGCTGGCAGGAGCCACTGTATTGTAGGCGCGTGCGAGGCGCGTGATACTATCCAATAATATGACGACATCATGTCCACACTCCACCAATCGTTTTGCTTTTTCATGCACGATATTCGCCACTTTCACATGGTTTTCTGCGGGTTCATCAAAGGTGGAAGCAATCACCTCTGCATTTACCGAACGCGCCATATCGGTTACCTCCTCTGGGCGTTCATCTATGAGGAGTACAATCATATACACCTCTGGGTGATTAGCAGCAATGGCATTTGCTATATGCTTGAGCAGAACGGTCTTACCTGTTTTTGGTTGTGCTACAATCAATCCGCGTTGTCCCTTGCCGATAGGAGCAAAAAAGTCTATTATTCGTACAGATAGGGGATCACTCTTGTCGCCTTTGCAGAGTTTGAATTTCTCATCGGGAAACAGCGGTGTTAAGTTCTCAAATGCAATGCGTTCTTTTGCCAAAGCTGGCGATATACCATTGATTTTAAGTACTTCTTTCATTGGGAAGTACTTGTCGGTATCTTTAGGAGGACGAATTGTACATTCCACTGTATCGCCTGTTTTCAAACTGTACTGACGAATCTGTTGTTGCGAGACATAAATGTCATCTGGCGAAGAAATATAGTTATAATCCGCACTGCGCAAGAATCCATATCCATCGGGCGCGCACTCCAATGTTCCGATTGCTGTTATTGTGTCGCCGAATGCCTCTGCACCTTTGTTGAGCATTTCGTCTTCTGGTGCGATTTGAGGTTTGGGTTGTGGTTTCTCGTTGATTGGCGTAATTTCCTCTCCATTAGCTATTTGTTCTTCTCGTTTAGCAATCTGTTGAGTGATTTGTGCAATACGAGCATTTACTCGTGCTTGGCGTTCCTCTTGTGTTTCGTTCTTACGACTGGGTGTTGCAGGATGATTGCTTTCGTTCTTCACCTCACCGTTCTCGGTTTCAGTTACTGGTACTGACTCTGCATTATTAACTATTTCAATGGTAGCTGTTGCTTCCTGTTCCCCGTTTTCCGTTTTTTTCGTCTTACGACCTTTTTTCTTTTTGCTCTTTTCGGCAACAGGTACGGATTCATCTGCATTATTCACTTCTGCGGTATTCATCGTCTCTACAACATTATTCCCCTCAACAACTGGGTCTGCTTCAACGAGAATCTCTGCTTCAACGGTCTTCTTTGCCTTGCGACCTTTTTTCTTTTTACTCTTTTCGGCAGCACCAACTGTTTCTGCGACAGTAACTACAGTCTCTTCCTTCTGTGTTTCTTGATTTCCGATTATAGATTCATCAAACAGCCCTGGTTGCAAAGCAGAAACCACAGGCTTGGGTTGTGGTTGTTTAGCTTGTTCCTCTTTGATCTGTCCGAGCGTTTCTTCCTTGCTTCCAACGGTAGCGAGGACGCGGTTGCCTTTGAGGTTATCGGTATTCACTTTTTGTGGTGAATTTTGGATGCGTGCTCGTTTTCCTTTGCGTCTTTCTTCGCGAGCGTCAGCGCGTGCTTGCACTTCCGCACCATGTTTATCGGCTTGTGCATCAAGTATTTGGTAAATAACAGATTGAGTATCAGCATTCCTTCCGACTTTGATATCGAAAGTCTGCGCAATCTCCGTCAATTGTTCGAGCGTCATACGCCCGAGTTTTTGCATATCGTATTGCATATAAAATGTATGTAAGAATTTCGTTTTTTGAAAAAAAATAAGAAAGAATTGCCCTTGTCTCTACAAAGACGGTGCAAAAGTACAACCTTTTTTTGATATACGCAAGAAAAAAGTAGGAAAAAATGCAAAAAATAGTATTTTTTTGTAAAATTATTTGTACGGAACAAGTTAAAGTAACATGTGATTTCCAAAATCCCATGTTGTCTATCCTTAAGATTGTGCTGGTCGGAGTATAGTAGTGAATGGCTATCGCGATAACGATAGCGAAAACGAATACGGTTATTGATGGGGGATAACGGTTCTACCAAGCCCCTATTACCTGACCTGTTGTATCGTATTTTACGCCATGATAGAGAATGACGAGGCGGTTATTCTCTATTCGTTTCACAACCTCTGTGTTACTATTAGGTGCTTCGACATTGGTCATATCCGATTGGCGGATGCCATATACTTCTACTTCGTAAAGTGACGAGCCATAGCCCGTATTGCGCTCATGGCAAAGGATACGCACATAGCGCGCTTTTGTAGCGCCTGCGGGCAGAAGAATATCCTGTGTGCCACCTTTGGCATTGACGGCGGTATAAGCCGTAGTATATTGCACGCCGTCGGTGGAGAGTTGTATATCGAAATGCGTAGCGTAGGCGGCTTCCCAATAGAGTTTGACACGATTGACAGCATAGGTATTTTGTAGGTCAATGACCAGCCATTCGCCATCTTGGAAGCGGGATGACCAGCGGGTGTCAAGGAGTCCGTCGGTGGCTTTGTCGCTGCTGGTACCTCCGTTCTCGCTACCCGAACAGGTGGTAGGTTTACCCAGTGCCAAGTTGAGGTCGGCAAAGTCCACTACATGGATATAGGCCGTGTCGGTAAAGCCGCCTAATGATACAATGAACTGATGATCGCCTAAGGTGGTGGCTTCGTAGAGTTCGGTCGTTTCGATTTCGGTAATGCCAAATTGATTGATTGCCGACACGGTGAAGCGTTGGGTGTCGCCCAATGGCAGGGTGACATACTTAGGCGAAACGGAGGTAGCGGTGATTTGCTCTGACTCCATGACAATAAATGTGCGCGAGGCAGTGATACTGCCGATAGTGGCAGTGAGGCTTATCGTGCCCGTGGTAGTAGGTTGGAGGCGGTTGCCATGTATGGTTGCACCTTCGGCAGTAAGCGTAGGTTGGCAACTAACTTCCTCGCCCAAACGGTTGTAACCTTTTACTTCGAAGAGCAGTTCTTCGCTTTGTGTGAGCGCATCTCGGTCGGCATAAATGGCGAGCCCGAAGAGGGCATTGTTATCGCCTGCGATAGGCATACCGTATGCCTCCAGTTCGTAGAGCGATGTGCCGTATTGTGTAGCGCGCGTGAGTCCTACCAATGTGATATAGCGTCCCGTTTGAGATAGTTCAATGGTTTGGACACCGCCTGAGGAGGTGAAAGGTGTAAGGTGTAAAGTGTAAGGTGTAAAGGAAAGGGGGATGGTGTCTGTGATTAATAGGGCAAAGGAGTTGGCGTAGGCGGCTTCCCAACGGAGGGTGAGGTGGTCGATGAAGCAAGCTTGTTGTAGGTCGATGGTGATATACTCGTTATCCTTGTGCGCAGAGCCCCAGCGGGTAGCGAGGTCGCCATCGTTGATGCCTGTGGGCAAGGTACCTGCATTCTCATGGCTGCTGGCGGTGACAGGCTTACCCAATGCGAGATTAGGATATGGGGGGAGTACCACTATGGTATCACGCACGGTGCGTTCGCCCTCATAATCGATGATGTATTGCCCAGGGGTAACAGGCGCAAAGTGGTAGGTCCAATCCACGGGGTAAGCCTCTCCATATTGGTCGGTAGCAGCGATGCTGAAGTCCACTGTATTGCCTAATGCGAGATAGTCAATAGCGGGTTGGATAGTGGCAGTAGCCATATAAGGTAATGCACCTACGCGGATAGGCAGTGCCGTTTCCAATGATTGGTAGGTAGCGCGGATCTCGGTGAGTTGGGCGGTAGTAGGTGCAGTATAATGCATGATGCTATCAGCGCGGAAGGTAGCACCATATTGGTCGAGGAAACGGAGTGTATAATCATTGGTGGAGTTAGGTAGCACTACGGATGGTCCTTCAAGACGGATTTCGGTCAATATGGGTGAATCGGTGAAGAGGGTCAGGCGGTGAGCGGGAGCGGTGAAGGAGATAGATCGCTGCGCTGAAGATGGAAGATCGCTGCGCTTGAAGATGGAAGATCGCTGCGCTGAAGATAGTAGATCGGCTGCGCCTGTAAAGGAGGAGAAAGTAATGGTCAGTTCCTCGTTGGTGGTGTTATAGACGGCATAGGTGGTCTTGCCAGTCAGGGAGTCGGTGTATGCCGCAGCGAGGGGATAGTCGGCTTGGATTGAGTGGTCTTGGTGACCATAGGCACGGAGCGAATGGGCAAGCAGGTAGGTGATACCACCTGTGTCGGGATTCTTGGCGAGGGCTTTGCCCATCTGGCGCATGCGTGTCCATGTATTGGCTGCGGAATCTGGATCGAAGAGGGCGAGATAGGAGAGGCAGACATTGCCCAGACCTGACTCATCGCCCAGTCCGCCTGTGGGTGCTTCGTAGTTACCCACCTCTTTGGTGGCATACATCTGCGTGTAGTCCCAACGCGCAAAAGCGCGGTCTTCGGTGAGGTAGTTCTGGAGGATAGGTGAGATAGGCAGCCACTGGATGGAGTGCATCCAAACGGGGTCGCCCGAGAACCATGTCCACCAGCCCACACCTTGCATAGTGAGGTTGCAGCAGTAAGGGTGAAGGTATTTGGTGTAGTCGATATTGCGTCGTCCGCGGTCGAACCAATATTCGGCTGTACCGCGTGCTTCCAGGGTATAGCCATAGATACCAGCTTCCATGAGGTCTTCATCGCCAAGGGCTGCGCCGAGCATCCATACACCACCCCAGCCCTGCATGGATTCAGAGCTGGACTCTTGTCCGTTGCCTTTGCCCTCGTTGCCCATACCACCTGCGAAGGAGTGTCCGAGGTAGGGGTTGAAGGTGCGGAAGCGGGGGAAGGATGAGGCAAAAGGCGAAAGGTTAGAGGTTAAAGGCTCGGATTTATAAGGATTGGCGTAGTCGAGAGCGACGAGGCGTGCCATGGGACCGTATTGCTGGCGGAAGTCGTTGTCGAGCATGCAGAGCAAAGCAGAGGCGTAGACGAAGTAGCCATAATGGAAATGGTGGTCGTTGAAGGTGTCGGAGTCATACGATGGGTCGAAGCCCACGAGGGCGCCCCAGCGGTCGTAGTAGGCAAAATAGTATTGGTCTTCGCCTACGGTGTAGGTGTACCAGTCGATGAGTGTGGCGCGGAGACGGGATTTGGCGAGTTCAAAAGTGGCAGTATCGCCCAGCTGGTAGGCGGTGGTCATATAGTGTGCCATCTGTGTGAGGCCTTTGCCACCCCAATAGGTGTCGGCACCGAAGGAACCCGCCAAGGCGTATTCTGCACAGAGAGTACGCATGAGTTCAGGGTCGTAGCCCTGTAGCGTATCATAAGGTATGGGGAAGAAGGGCAGCATGCCGTGTACGGGGTAGTCGATAGTGAAGTCGTTGCCTTGTGCGAGGCGCATCTCGCCACGCGGTGTGGCGTAGGTGGCAGCGGCAAAAGCGATGTCGGTGTGGGTGTCGTAGTAGTGGTGAGGAAGGAAGCCCTGCCATATGCCATTGGCGGTGGTAGGTACTATATCTTGGTAGGATATATGGAATTGCGTGCGAAGGAGCGATTGATTGGATAGGTAATCGTAGGTGATTTGCGTATTGCGTGGAATACGGAAGGCATAGGGTTGTAGGTCTTCGGGGGTGAGGTTGTCGGTGAGGACAGCCACAGCGAGGGTGGTGGTGGTATTACCCTCAGAGTGTTGGAATACAGTTAAGGCATTAGGATCGGGGTTGGTGATGGTGGGTTCGGCATTGGTGAACTCCAGCCATACGAGGGGTGAGCCCTGCATGAGGGTGACGCGCACTTCGGCACTGCCGTCCTGAAGCACGAATGCAATCATGTAGTCGCTCCAGTGGGAGATGAGAGCCGATTGAGGTGAGAAGGGACGATGAGGCGATGAGGCGATAAGGCTATCAGGCGAGAAAGCGAGAGTAGTGATAGTGAGTGGGTCATTCCACTTCATCTCACAGCCAGTGGGTTCCCAATAGGAGGGTTTGGCAATGGATATGCCTGTGGCATCTGCCCATACGAGGGCGGGGTATGCCCATAGTTTGCCTATCCAAGGGTTGACGAGTGCATAAGTCCACCAGTCGTTGGAAGGCAGAGGACGCCCCTGTAAGGAGTCCACGATGTAGATAGGACGGTGCTCCATCTGGTAGGCCTGACAACCGCCGTGTAGGGAAGAACGGCTTTCTTCGAGTGGGGGAAAGGAGGCGTAGGAGCCACTGCCAATCGCTATGGGCGATTGGGCAAGGAGGTTAAAAGTGAAAGGTAAGAGGTTAAAGGCAAGAAGAATGAGAAGAAAGAGGGATTTACGCATAGTGGGGGGTATTGATTAAAGACAACATAGACAACAACTGCGCGCGCCAACATTGCGCTTGCTAAAGGATTATGTGGCAAAAATGAAACGGCATTATGTCAATAACAAAAATT
>JAZNRY010000046.1:0-32335 GCA_045590995.1 Paludibacteraceae bacterium
CAAAGATACTACATTCTTTTGACATATGCAAATTTGCCATTAAACCTATTCCTTTAACTTTTGAAAATTATCTGTTATATTGGTACACCTGCGCAGGTGTACGCATCCCAAGATTAAGGTGTGGACGCAATGTATTATAGGCATGTATTGCATAATCCACTAATGGTATAGCTTCTAATAAATTCCGTGGTGTAGGCAATGGGTCAAGAAACTCATTCTTAATAATACCATTCACTCGTTCAGCCATGCTATTTTCTGTAGGATCGCTATCCTCAGTCATACTGATGCGTATGTGGTGCGACTTTAGTTTGAGTGTATAGTCATTGCAACAGTATTGTAACCCTCTATCAGAGTGATGGATGGTGCCACACAAATTGCCGCTACCCGCATGTATAATGGCTTTCTCTAATGCCTCTAGCGTATATTTTGCTTCCAGCGTAGGAGAGAGGACATATCCTAGAATCATGCGCGAGAAAGCATCTGTTACAAGATGCAAATAACAGAATCTTTCATCTATCGTGTAGATATAGGTTATGTCACTCACCCACAGTTGATTAACACATACCACGGTAAGTTCTTTTACAAGATTAGGATATTTAAAATACACATGGTTTGAGTTAGTCGTATGACGTGGTTTACGCGGAGGGATAATGAGTTTGTGCTGCCGTAGCAATCGTAGGAACTTATCTCTTCCTATGCCCAATGTATCACCAAACACAGAGCGTGTTAGCCAATAGAGTTTGAGACCGCCTATAATAGGCATTTCTGCACGATAATCGTGTACAATGGATAGGATTGTTTGCTCTATCTCTTCTTCACTGAATGACTTACGCTTGTGCTTGTAATAAGCCTGCTTGGATTTGCCAAACAGCCCGCAGAGTGTTTCCATCGTTTCGGACGGATACTCTACGGACAGGCGTTCTACTGTTTGGCTCCACCTTTTTTTAATAGGTCAATGCCATCTTGTTCCTTGATAATCTCAAGAAGGCGCTCATAGCCTGTAACGCGGAGTTTCTGGTACTCCACTTCGCGACGGAGACGCTCGTTCTCCACACGCAGGTTCTCTAAAGCTTGGTCTTTTGCATCCATGTGTTTCGAGTTTGAGTGCAAAGATACACTTTTTTCTTGACTCTTGCAAGAAGTAAGCCATGTATTGAGCGTTCGTTGGGGAATTTTCCACTTGGTATAACACTCAACTTGACTCATACCTGACTGAAAATAATCATCCAAAACTTGTTGCTTGAACGAGGGAGAATAACGATTTAGAGTTCGCTTCATAAAACTTGAATCTTAATAATTGATACTTTTTATTCATTTTATGAGTAAACCTATTTCAGTATAAGACAATACCCCACGAATACTCCGCGAATACCCCATGAATACCCCTATCTTTAGATCCCTATAGGAACAGCATACCCTGCAAATACCATCAAGCACCCTACATCCCCTTTCACCTTTCAGTTTTCAGATTCGTTTCATTCGTTCCATTCGCCGTTGCAATAACTCGTGGCGATATATGGTTCCCAAATAATTTTGGTAGTGCAAAATTTTTGTTGCGTCATGTTCCTTGCCGTGACACCAACATTGTGCCACGACAAGGAAGATTTATAATAAACAAAAATTATTCAAAATTAGACCAAAATTAATGAAAACGGAAAACGGAACGGGGAAGGGGAAGGGCAAGGTGAAGGGGGAAAGCATGATAAACAAACAGCCACCCCGAAAGGTGGCTGTTGTGGATTGATTACTAATGAACGAACGGGGTGTGAACAATCGTTCGTGTGCGCGGAGGCGATTAGTGCGTTACATACTTACCACCGCGACCAATGCGCTTGGTATTGACATTGTAGAACATATACACAAATGGTTCGCCCGAACGAGCTACATAGTCCGCACCAATCGCATCGTTAGGCACAGAACCCTCCTTGATGACTTGCTCGCCGTTCTCGTTGTGCTCAACCTCTACGGAATTGACATCCAAAACAGGAACATCCATAATGGTGATCAAGTGACCACTCAGCGTATAAATAGCACACTTCACACCACGAGAGATAGTCACCGCGCGGAAAGTGTTATGCGCACCCTGCACAGGGAAGAATAGGCAGTCGCCTACAACCGCATCAGCGGTAGGTGACCAGTCGGCAAAAATGAAATGTACCGAATAAGTCAAAATCGTACCGTCCTGAGCAATACCATCAATCTCAATGAACTTGGAGCCGTCTTCAAGCGTTTGCTCCATACCTCGTTCCCACTCAGCATACAAGGTGTCCATAGGCGTAGCTGTAACGAAAGGTAGGATGCCACCTTGTGGGAGCTTGATCGTATATTCATATATATCGGGATCGAAGCCCTCAATAGCCACCGAGTTGAGGTAAATCATTGACAGGCGCGCCTCGTTGGAGAGCTCGATGAGCTGCTCAATACGATAAAGGCGGGTATCGCGGTTGTTGGCAGCTGTGACCAGAATGACGAGCGTAGTGCCATCTATTTCTGATACTGATACTGTAGCTGTAGGATCTTCTGGTATAGCCACTACTTGTTCCGCATTGACAAGTGCTGTAGAGTCAGTGCCAACAGGGTAGGTGAGAGTGTATTCCGTACTGTCGCGGTGGAATGTAGCCAATGGTTCGCCGTTGAGCGTGATGGACTGGAGGTAGTTGTTGCTGGAGAGCTCATAGGTAAAAATGATAGTGTATTCACTAACCGTTTCTTCGTCGCCTGCGGTAACGGTCAATAAGACGCTCTGTTCTGTCCATTCTACTACTACTATTTGTTGTGAGTCAGCCACTTGCCATGTTACATCTGGGAGCGGAGCTCCGTAAGGTAGGGTGATTTCATACCAGTAGTCGGTAGGATTGAAGTCCTCCAATGGGTTGCCATCGATGAAGATGTTGAGCAGGTTGCTATTGGTAGATGGCAGATAAGCGAACGCCACAGTATAAGCGAGTTTTGTTGTGCCGTCCTCAGCAGTCACTACGATATTGTAGTGCAGCGCATCTGCAATATTAATCGCCACTGTAGCGTTAGGATCAGTAGGCGTAGCGGTGATGACAGGGAGTGGCGCACCAAATGGGATATCCAGTGTATATTCTCTTTCCCAAGCATCGAAATTCGCCAGCAGTTCGCCATCGGCGAAGATACCCGACAGGGTAGCGTCGGTGTTCTTGGCGATGGTGAATTTGATAATGTATTTCTTTTGACTCTCGTCTTCTGCACTGACGGTGATGGTGACTACCTTGAGGGCTTCGTCCACAACGATTTGATGGGTCGCAGCAGGGTCGGTGGTAGTGGCTGTCACCTCTGGCAATTGAGTAGTGCCGTATGGCAACTCGATGTCGTATGCGTATGTATCTGCGCTGAAGCCTTCGAGTGGGAGTCCGTCGATATAGATAGCGTCGAGGGTGCAGATGTCGGAAGCCAACTTCTCCACGACTACATAATAGGTGTTGTCCTGCTTGCCGTCCTCAGAAATCACCTCGTAGGTGATGGTGGTGTAACGACCCTCTTGTGCGGTGGAAGCCGTAGCTGTAGCACCATCGGCTGTGATAGCCTTGAAGGTAGGCATGCTGGAACCCGCAGGCAGTTGGATACCGTAGGTGAAGGTTTTAGGCGAGAAGCCCTCGATGCTTTCATCGTTAGCGCGGATGTCGCTGAGCAGCGCGGTAGAGCGGAGCGTATGGATAGTGATAGCCACGGTGTAGTCTTGTTTGGTATAGCCGTCGGGGGCAGTGACCTGAATGAAGAACACATAGTGGGTGTCGTCCTGACGGAGCAGACAGGTCTGAACCAGTGCGTTAGGTTCGACGGCAGTAGCCGTCAACTCAGGCAACTCAGGCGCGGTGATCTGGTAGATGAAGGTGGATTCGTAGAAATCCGCGAGCGGTGCGTCGTTGATGTAGATAGCAGACAAGAGAGCGTTGTTGGACGCTTGGCGATTGACGCAATAGTGGTTGCTGCCCGCAGCGCCAAAGACATCGAGGTGGTAAGCCGTGTCGGTGACAGCCACGACGACGGTATCCAATGGCGAAGTGGTTTCGTAGAGCAGTATGCCGTTCTCCACCATTACCCCTTCGAGCGTAGCGGAAGAAGGCGCATATTGGAATGCCTCCGCTGCGGTGGTCTCGCAATATGGGTCAGCGTCAATAGATAGGGTAGGAATCTCTGCATAGTAAGTAGCCGAAGTGCCGTCTTCTGCTGTGACGGTGATCGCGTAGCGAGTTGCCTCGCGTTGGATAGCGATAGTCTGGTAAGGCGAAGTTTGGGTAACTACCAAATCGGCATTCTCGATGGTGTAGTGGCAAGTGGTGTTGGTGGAAACAGGACGCGTAACGGTGAGCGTATAGACGGTAGATGAACCGTCCTCGGCGTAGTTGGTGATAGTGGCGGTGCGGGTAGCGGTAGCGCCATCGATAGTCCAACCGTCAGCCCAAGAAACAACCTGCTGTTGGTCAGGTACTTCGCCTGCGAAGGCGAGTGTAGGCAGTTCTACTTCGGAGTCCTCCAACGCGACGGTGAACTCGTTGCCGTTGCGGGTGGCAGGGACACCGTTCACTGCGAGGGCTGTGAGTGCGCTGCTATAGACGAAGGCAATGCGGTCGATGTAGATGACATCGCCATAGTTGATGTAGTTGGTGAATGTACCAGCCACATCCACACCTGCCAAATAACCGTTGGAGGCATCGATGTTGATATTCAATTGTTTGATGACTTTTCCTGCATTAGCCAATGGTTGGCGATGAGTGATATAGTTATCTGTGCGTTCAGAAACAATATAATCAACGGTATTTACATTATTTTGCTCGTCTGTGAAGACAAAAGAGAACTTGGATTTGAGTCCTTCGTCATCCACCAATCGGCTGGTAATGTCCACTGCATCAGGGGTGTTGCGGAAAGGAATGCCGCCCGAGAATGATGCGGAAGAACCGCCATTTTCTTTGTATTTGAAACCATCTGTGCTTCCTAAGGTCAAAACCAATGGTGCTGAGCCTTTAAGAGCAGACCAATAGCCCCAACTGATGCCTAAATTACCATCTTCTGTTCTTTTGAATATTTCTTTGCCAGGCTCAGTTACAGTCCATGCAAATGCTGTGTATTTGTCGTATTTGTCTGCGTAACCATACCAACCCACAGGCATTTGGGTGTGCTTGGTGTTCTTCATACCTGTGCGATACTCGGTGAAATCGCCGTTAGGGATGATGTCGTTTTGGTAGTAATAGTAGAAAGTGTATATGCGGGCGTTGACTTGGTCGGTGACCTCTACTTGGGTGAACTTATTGTTGTCTTGCAACACAATCGCCTCTACATCCGCTGCGTGCAGGTACTCCAAAACAGGTTTTTGGGTGACAGGGAGGATATAGGTGAATGTGTTAGGGTCGAAATTAGGCAACTCTGTGCCATCTACCTTGATGCCCGTGAGCGAGTAGTCAGGGTAGGTCATCAGCTGTGGTGTGATGGTATAGACCTTGTCTGCCTTAGCAGGGTCGTCCGCCTTCACGGTGATGGTGGTAGGCGAAGAGACACCGCCATTGAGGATAGTGACAGTCTGCTCAGGGTACTGCTTTACAATAGAGAATTGCAGTTCGGTAGTGCCGTATGGCAAAGTGACGGTGTGATCGGTGCCTGCACTGAGGTCAAGTGCGCCGATGTTCTCGTTCTCCACCACAATCGACAGCAGGGTGTTGTCGTATGGAGCATATTCCACTTGGAATGTGAAGGTATATTTAGCCACGGTGCCGTCCTCTGCGGTCACATAGAGGGTGGCAGGTGCAGATAGTCCTGCGGTGCATAACTCGACTTTTTGCTCTGCTTCTGCCTTGGTGAAGGTGATAGCAGGCAGCTCTTTTGTCTGGTAAGGCAAACTGATTGCATATTCACGAAGAGCAGGGTCGTAGTCGAAGGTAATGCCGTCGATATCAATGAGTTTGAGCTGGGTATTGCTGCTTTTAGCAACAGGGAAAGCGATGGCATAGTCAGCCGTGGTGATACCGTCTTCTGCTACGACATGAATAGTAGTCGTCTGGTTGAGACCAGGACTGTTGATTGTGATGGTTTGTCCCAGCGAATTGGCTACAGGCACCACCGATGGCACTTGTGCAGTACGCCATGGGAGCTCGTAGGTATAGGTCTGAGGAGCAGGGTTAGCCTGATAGAGTTCGCCATTGACATAGATAGCCGCCAACGATACATCATTTGACAATGGGAAAGAGTCTGCGGCGAACTCAGGGATAGCAGGTTCGGAAGATGAAGTGAAGATGATGGTATATTCAATAGGCGTACCAACCTCGGGTTGAACCATGATACGCGCTGTGCCGAAACTGTTTGGTTGTGTGATGTTTACATTCTGGTCAGGACTTTGTTCCACGGTGATGTCTGGAATCTGGTCTTGCTCCAGCGATACGATGTAACTGAGTTGTTCTGGGGTGAAGTCTGCCAGACTGTCGCCGTCGAGGTAGATCATCTTCAGCAACGCATTGGCTGATTTCTCCACTTCGAAGGTCAGTGTATAGACACGCGATGAACCGTCGCCAGCTTTCACCACGATACGCACGGTGCGTGTGGTGGCATTGGTATTGGTCGTTACGGTCTGATACTCATCACTTTGTGTGTAGGTTACAACGGGTAAGGTGGTGGTGCCAGCAGGCAAAGTGATGGTATAGTTGAGTGTGTCGGGGTGGAAACTTTCGAGCGGAGTACCGTCCAACGCAATCGCTTGCAGCGCATTGTTGGTGGACTTCTCGGTGGAGAAGTTCAAGCGATAGGTGACGGAATTGCCAGCGGCAGCTGTAACCACGATGCGGGTGGTACCGTCCACGCCGCCTTTAGTGATTGTTACCGTCTGATAAGGGTCGCCTTGTGTCCAAGTGATTGCGGGTAAGGTGGTGGTACCAATAGGCAAGGTGATAGCATAGTTAGTCTGCTCTGGCGAGAAGCCGTCGATAGGCTGACCGTTGAGACTGATACCAGCCAAGTAAGCGTAGGAGGATGCCTCAATCTTATAGGTAAGTTTGTAAGTACGGGTATTTTGCGCCGCAGGAGCAGAGACTGTGATTTGTGCGCCCTCGTCCAGCGTGTTCTTGGTGAGGGTGATGGTCTGTGCACCGTCCGCATAGGCGGATTGCCAAGTGATGGTAGGCGTTGTAGTAGTGCCCAGAGGGAGGGAGATGGTGTAGTTGTTCTTGGTAGGTGAGAAAGCAGGCACAAGTTCTCCGTCGATATAGATAGCTTGAAGTGTGTTGTCGGACAGCTCAGCTACGGAGAAATGGAGGGTATAGGTGTTGGTGGTAGTACCATCAGCAGCGGCTACATGGATAGTGGCAGTGCCTGTGGTGCTGGTAGGTTGTGTGATAGTGACAGTAGCACCCGCATCTTGCGCTGTGGCGGTGACAACAGGAATGTCTGTTGTACCATATGGCAACTGCACATTGTAGGTATTGAGGTAGGCATTGAAGCCATTGATATTACTACCATTAACCTGAATATCCGCGAGGCGAGCGTTGTTGGACGCTGCGGAAACGAATTTAATCTTGTAGGTGGTGGTGCTGCTGCCATCGGTGGCGCTGACCTGAATAATCATAGGGTCGCCATCTATAGCGCCTTGTTGCACAATCTTAAACTCCTCGCTGGTGAGTTTGCGACCAGGGAAAGTAGCAGTGTTGCCGCGGGCATTGGTGATGGAACCCACACCGCGCACGCCAAACACAGCAGGGATCTCAGTGGCTTTGCCCACTGAATATACTTGCTCCTCCGCACTGTTAGGGTCGAATGCTTTCCACTCTCGCTCGCGGATATAGAGTTTGTCAATTTTGGATGAATAGATGAGTTCCACATCGTCCACATAGAGGGCGCTGTTTTCATATAGACCGTCCTTTGCGCGGAAGTTAGGGTAGTTGGAAGCAGAGAAGATGATGTTCATCATCTCTGGCACATCATCGTTGAAATAGTAGATAGGTACGCGGATGTTGGTCCAGTCGCCATACTGCTTCATCTCACGCCACATGCCTTCGGCAATCTGGTTACCCTTTTGGACAGTACCACATTCGTTGGCGTCCAATGCGATGCGAATATCGCTCTCTTCATTGGTTTGGCTTACCGAAGAGCAACTGCCATCTTTGGCTTTGTATTTATCGCCTTTAGCTGTACCTGTCCAAGCGTAATATAGCAGATAAAAATCCTCTTTATCTACATTAGGACCTATGCGCTTGATCCACACCGACATGGTGTCTGGGCGATGTGTCCATTTGATACCGCCAGAGGTACCTGCGGTAGCGGTATTCGTATCAAGACTTTTAATCCAGCTCCATGGGCGACCCAGTGAGAAATAGCCAGGCGACAACTCGGTGATACCCAATGCACCAACCTCGGTGTCCTTGACCATTATACTGTAGGAACCGGTGTGACCCGATTCGCGGTTGGTTAGGTTGAAATTGATACCCGCTTGGCTGATATTGCTACCATACCAGTCTTTGGGTTGGATCTCTCCATCGAATTTTTCACCGCTCCAGTCTTCAAAACTTGGGTTGGGTAGTTGTTGCGCAACAATTTGTGAACTATTAGCAATGAGCAGAAGCAACATTACGAATAGTGTAGAGTAGAATTTTTTCATAAATTATGTTGTTTATTAATATTTTCGTACAAAAATTCATTTTTTAAGATTTGTATGATAAAAACAGCGCATACAAATCCAAAATACGCTGCAAAATTAATATAAGTATTTGGAATATGCAAATTTATCGCGTGTGCATACACGCGATTATTAAGGAAAGATACTTTTTTCTAAAGAAAAGGAATGTTTTTTTGGAGTATAGGGTATAGGTTACAGGGTGTTGAATTGACCATTGGACACTTGAAAGACCGACGCGAGATGCGATTGGGTGTCCAGCATGGTAGTTAGATGCTGGCGATCGGTGTCGGTAATGAATATTTGTCCAAAACGGTCGCTGCTGACCAATCGAATGATGCGTTCTACACGCTCGGAGTCCAGTTTGTCGAAAATGTCGTCCAGCAAAAGAATAGGTTTGCCAAGAAAGATGGCTTGTCCCAGTTTCATTGCCAAGAGGAAAGACTTTTGTTGTCCTTGGCTGCCTACACGCTTGATTGGATAATCGCCCAACTGCATTTCTAATTCATCTTTATGTATGCCTTGCGTGGTCCAGCCCACTATGAGGTCGCGTTGGCGTGTTTGTGCAAAGGATTCTATGAGATTGCGATTTTGCAGTTGCGAAGTGTAATGCAGTGAAACTTGCTCGCTGTCATCAGCAATGGCAGAATACATCTCTTGAAAGGCAGGTGTAAAGCGTTGGATAAACGCTGTACGCTGTTGGTAGATGTATATTGCCAACTCTGCCATTTGCAGTTCAAGCACTTCGAATAGTTCGTCTGGGGCTTGCAGAGGATGGTCTTCGTATTGTTTGAGTAGTGCGTTGCGCTGTTTGAGTAGCGCATTGTAACGGGTGAGGTATTCCAAATACTGTTTGTCGTATTGCGAAATCACTCCGTCCATAAACCGTCTTCGTTCGTCGCTCCCCTCGCTAATCAATTCGCTGTCCTGCGGACTAACCATCACAAGAGGAATGAGCCCAATGTGGTCAATAAGGCGTTGATAGTCCTTCTTGCCTCGACGAAATTGCTTTTTTACGCCACGCTTTATTCCGCAAGAAATAACTTCGAACTCGGTGGAATGTGTGCTATCAAAGAGATAGCGACCTTGAATCATTGCTATGTCTTCGTTGTGCGTAATGTTTTGACTATCAATAGCGTTGTACGCCGATTTTGTGAAACTCAAATAGTAGATAGCATCCAATATATTGGTTTTGCCTTGTCCGTTTAATCCCACAAAGCAATTGAGTTTGTCCGAGAAACGCAGCGTAGTTTCTCGAATATTTTTGTAATTGAGTATGCTAATCTCTTTGAGTGTCATTCTTTTAAATGTATAGTTTGACATCCTCCGCAGTAATCACATCGCCCGAAAGAATGATTAAACGCTCTACCACATTGCGCAGTTCGCGAATGTTACCAGGCCAATGGTGTTGCTGCAATGCTTGTACTGCATCGTCGTTAATACGCTTGTCTTTCCAGCCTTGCTCGGCACAAATGAGTTGAATGAAGTGATTGACTAACAAAGGAATATCTTCTTTTCGGTCCTTTAAGTCTGGCACATGAATAGGAATGACATTCAAGCGGTGATAGAGGTCTTCTCGGAAATTACCTTTCTCGATTTCTTGTTTTAGATTTTTGTTTGTGGCAGCCAATACGCGCACATTGACTTTAATGCTCTTGTCGCTACCTACACGCGTGATTTCATTCTCCTGCAACGCGCGTAGCACTTTGGTTTGAGCCGATAGACTCATATCGCCAATCTCATCAAGGAAAAGTGTACCTCCATCGGCTTGCTCGAACTTACCAGCACGGTCCTTTACAGCGCCTGTGAAACTGCCTTTCATATGACCAAATAGTTCACTCTCAATCAGTTCGCTTGGAATGGCGGCACAGTTGACCTCTACCATTGCAGCATGGGCGCGCTGGCTATTCTCATGAATAAGGTGCGCTACGACCTCTTTGCCAGTGCCGTTGGAGCCTGTGATGAGTACGCGCGCTTCAGTAGGTGCTACCTTATCAATGATTGCTCGCACGCGCGAGATAGCAGCACTCTCGCCAATCATTTGGTTGCGTTTGCCAACTTTCTTGCGTAGCACTTTGGTTTCTTGTACGAGAGACTTATGATCCATTGCGTGCTTGGTGGTAACAAGCAAGCGGTTGAGATCCAATGGTTTCTGAATAAAATCAAATGCTCCCCCTTTAAGCGATTCTACCGCAGTGTCCACCGAACCATGCCCTGTGATAACAACTACAGGTGCTTCTTCGGAATGATTCTGAGCAATACCCTCTCGGTAGGCAGACAAGAACTCCATACCATCCATTTCAGGCATTTTAATATCTGTGAAAATAAGGTCGAAAGGATAACTCAAGGCTTTATCCAAACCCAAACGACCGTTTTCTGCTACTTCAACGGAATGACCTTCAAACTCTAAGATCTCTTTTAGTGTGTTGCGGATGGCACGCTCATCATCTATCACAAGAATTTTAGCCATAATCTATTGTGTGGTTTTGTTGTTAAATACTTAATTTTCGCGCAAAGGTACTGCTTTTTTATAAAAAAAACAAATTATTTTTGCATATATCGTATAAAAGTAGTAACTTTGCGGGACAATTGAAAAATAATCAATATATTCATTAATAAATTTTTAAGCTTATGAAAAAAATTACTCTTTTCTTGAGTGCAATGCTCTTCTCCGTGATGAGTTTTGCAGCTGTTATTACCTTTACTCCAGGAGAATTTGATGCTCTTGAGAGTTCTAAATTTGATGTAGAGAAAGATGGTGTTACCTTGAGTTGCTCAAGTGGTACCATTACTGCGGATCAATTCCGTTTCTTTAAGTCACAAACATTGACCGTTTCATCTACGGCTGGTAACATTACCTCCATTGAGTTTACCTGTACCGCAGCTAATGACACAAAGCATGGTCCTGGTGGCTTTGGTGAATTAGAGGGCTATAGCTATGCAGACAAAGTAGGTACATGGGCTGGTAGTGCTGCTTCTGTAACTTTCTCTACAACCAATAACCAAGTGCGTGCAACACAAGTGGTTGTGACAATTGACGGCGAAGGTGGTGGTGAGACTCCAGATACTCCAGTAGATCCAGAAGAGCCAGAGACTCCAGTAGATCCAGAAAATCCAGATACTCCAGTAGATCCAGAAAATCCAGATACTCCAGAAGAGCCAGAGACACCAGTAGGTGGCATTGACGGCTATTCTAAAGTAACTAATGCTGCAAGTTTGGTTGCAGGCGACAAAGTCGTTCTCTATTGCGATGATGCTCAACTTGGCGTTACAGGTTGGAATGGCAATAAAGATGCTACTGTTGCTGAAAGTGGCTGGGTAGAGTACATAGTAGAAGTAGCAGATGGCGGTTTTTATCTCAAAGATGGAGAGCAATATATTACTGGCGCTGAGAGTGCAAACCACTTTAAGTATGGTGAAAAGGCTGTGTGTGGTGTAGACAAAGATGGTGTATTGGCATGTGGAACAAAATTCTTGTATAAGAATGGAGACTATTATCGCATGTACACCGATAAGTCATCTAATAGCGCTTACAAACCATTCTATGTATATAAAGCAGGTGAAGGTGGTGGCGAAACTCCAGACCCTGAAAATCCTGAAAACCCTGATCCAGAACAACCTGATCCAGAGACTCCAGTAGATCCAGAAAATCCAGATCCAGAAAACCCAGAACCTGAAAATCCAGAGACCCCATCAGGTGAGGTGACTTTTGATGCAGATGTAGATAACGAAGGAGTTGGAACAGATTCTAACAATGCTACTGCGTATAGCCTAACAAAGAATGGCGTTACTATGACAGTTTCCAGTGGTATTTTGGGTACTTATAACAATGAGAATCACTATCGTGTTTACAAACACCAGACTCTTACTCTTACTTCTACTGCAGGTAATATCGTTGAGGTAGAGTTTACTTGTACAGCAAACGATGAAACTAAATATGGTCCTGGTTGCTTTACTGCATCAACTGGCTATTATACATGGTATGGTCCTGAAGGAACTTGGACTGGTTCTGCTTCTGAGGTTGTGTTTACTGCAGCTACCAACCAAGTGCGTGCTACACAAGTTGTAGTAATCATTGATGGAGACATTCCTAACGAGCCAGGGGGAGTCGAAAATGGACACAGCTGGGTAGATTTGGGGCTAAGTGTTAAATGGGCAACGATGAATGTGGGTGCTAATAAACCAGAGGAGTATGGTGATTATTTTGCTTGGGGCGAGACGCAGCCAAAAGACGATTATGATTGGGGTACATATAAATGGTGCAATGGCAGTTACAACACGCTAACCAAGTACAATACCAACAGCAGTTATGGTACTGTCGATAATAAAACCACCCTTGACTTGAGCGACGATGCCGCTCGTGCGAATTGGGGTGGCAGTTGGCGCATGCCAACAACGGAAGAGCAAGATGAATTGCACAATAATTGCACTTGGACATTGACTACTCGAAATGGAGTGAAAGGTTACAAAGTGACCAGCAAGAGCAATGGCAATAGTATATTCCTCCCCGCAGCGGGCTACTGCTACAGCAGTTCGCTCTACTTTGAAGACCGCTACGGCGTCTACTGGTCGAGTTCGCTCTACACGGACAGCCCGCTCGCCGCTGACAACATGGGCTTCTTCATTTCGAGTTTTTGGGATTGGAACGACAAGTATCGGGACTGTGGGTTCAGTGTCCGTCCAGTATGCCCATAGGATTTACCCTTTCACGGGCAAAAGGAAATAGAAACTATGCAACAAAAAACTCTCACCCGATTTTTTGGGGTGGGAGTTTTTTTGTTCTCCATATCTTCTCACTGGGGTACTATATTCGCCCTAATGGAAACTGAAAGATGAAAAATGAAAAACGGGAAAGTGGCTTTTGACAAGCCGCCTACCGTGAACATCAGAGTGGTAACCGAGTGGTTTCGAAAGAGACCGCTGGCGAAATTGTCGCCCACGAGTAGGTTTTGGATAGGATATATCGGGTATGATGAGCGTATGAAGCATGTGGTAAATGTGCGGTGGAAATGAATAAAAAATACCAAAATATTTGTATATATCAATAAAAAGCAGTACCTTTGCACCCGAAAAAAAAGAAAAGTTGTACTTTGTTTTATCTTGATAATGTAAAGTTGTACTTTGTTTTATCATAATTTATAAGGACTATGATTGAGTTTGTAAGAGTGCAAAAAATCGTTGATGCACAGGAAGATAGCGTTTTCTTGTGGGGCGCAAGGCAGGTTGGTAAGAGTACATTAATCAAAAATGTTTATCCAAACGCAAAAGTATATGATTTGCTAAAAAGTGATGAATATACTCGACTATTGCGTCGCCCACAATTATTACGCGAGGAATTGTTGTCATTCGGAGAAGAAACTTTGGTTGTAATTGATGAAATACAGAAGATTCCGCAGTTATTAGACGAGGTACATTGGTTGATTGTAAACCGAGGTATACGATTTATATTATGTGGTTCAAGTGCACGCAAACTGAAACGGATAGGTACGAATCTCTTGGGTGGGCGTGCTATGTCTGTGAAATTATACCCACTTGTAAGCGCAGAGATACCCGATTTTGATTTGGTGCGTGGTATCAATCATGGCATGCTCCCTCGACATTATTTGGCATCCAATCCTAAAAAACGCCTTGAGGCATATATCGGTACCTATCTCAAAGAAGAGATACAAGATGAAGCCGTAGTGCGTCAATTAGCCGCGTTTAATCGCTTCTTGGATATGGCTGCACAATGCAATGGTGAAATAATCAATTACAAAAACATAGCTCAAGATTGTGGTGTAAGTGCAGTTACGGTGAAAGAGTACTTTACTATTCTGGAGCAGACATTGATTGGGTATATGCTGCCAGCTTTCACGGCATCTAAGAAGCGCCGAGCCATCACTGCACCAAAGTTCTATTATTTTGATGTGGGTGTAGCTAATCATTTGCTCCATCGCTCCAATCTGCAGCAGGGCTCGGTAGATTTTGGTCATGCGTTTGAACATTTAATGATACAGGAGTTGATAGCTTATTTGAGTTACTCGGAGAGTGATGAGCAACTAAGTTATTGGCGAACAGCCAGTGGCTATGAGGTGGATGCGGTGATAGGCGAAGGGCGCATAGCAATAGAATTTAAAAGCGCAGAAGAAGTGCAATCTAAACATACCAAAGGATTGAAGGCATTTTCAGAGGAATATGCTAATGTTCGTTTGATAGTTGTTTCTATGGATGTTAATCCGCGTATGTTGAATGGCGTGGAGATATTGCCAGCAATGGATTTTCTTAAACTACTTTGGGAAGGTAAAATTTGTTGAGGTGAGGAATGAAGAGGGATATCCACGCCCACGAGTAGGTTTTGGATAGGATATATCGGGTATGATGAGGGTATGATGAGGGTATGAAGCATGTGGTAAATGTGCGGTAAATGTGCGGTGGAAATGAATAAAAAACACCAAAATATTTGTATATATCAAATATAACTATTACCTTTGCAGCGAATTTAACCCATTATACCATGCAATACCTATCTCCAATTGAAGCAGTGCGCCTCGTGAAATCAGGCGACACGATCGTTGTACAAGGTTCAACCTCGATACCTATGGTACTTTTGCGCGCCCTTACGGAACGCGCAAGCGAATTGCGCAATGTGAAAATCATATCGGGTTTTGGCGTGCATCCCGAAGAAGCACCCTATGCCAAAAAAGAACTCATGGACTCGTTCCGCGCGCTGAATATCTTTGTACCGAACAACCTGCGTCGCGCCATGCGAGAGGGCGTGGCAGACACTATCCCATGTTTCTTGGGCGAAGTGCCATTTCTCTTTCGTAGCGGACAAGTGCCTGTGGATGTGGCATTTCTGAATGTGAGCGAACCCGATGAGAATGGTTATTGTTCTTACGGTATCTCTGCCGACATCGCTTTCTCAGGTGCGGAGTGTGCGAAGACGGTTATCGCACAAGTGAATAAATACATGCCACGCACTTTTGGTGACCCCGTGATACATGTCAGTCAGATTGCAGCCATGTGCCGTGGCGATGAACCACTCGTTGAGGTGCCCACACCTGTGCCCAGCGAGATAGAAACGCGCATTGGTAACTTCATTGCCAATGAGATTCCAGACGGCGCCACCTTGCAGATAGGTGTAGGCGGCATACCCAATGCTGTAATCAACGCCCTAAGTGGTCATCAGCATTTGGGATTGCATACAGAGGCAATCACCGACGGCGTTTTGCCATTGATAGAGAAGGGGATTATTGACAATTCGCTGAAGAAGATTTACCCGGGTAAGTCGCTTGGTAGTCTGGTACTTGGTTCGAAGCATTTGTACGAATACATGGATAATAACCCTGACTTCGTTATTCGCGATGTGGCGTTCACCAATGACCCTCAGAACATCCGTCAGAACCCTAAAGCGATGGCTATCAATTCGGCTGTGGAAGTGGATTTGACAGGACAGATTTGTGCCGACTCGATAGGCGAAACAATCATTTCGGGCGTGGGCGGACAGCACGACTTTATGTACGGCGCTGCATTGAGCGAGGGCGGCAAATGCTTTATTGCGCTGCCCAGTATGACGAGCAAAGGGCAGAGCAAGATTGTGGCTAATCTGGCACCTGGTGCAGGTGTGGTGACCACACGCTTCCAAGCGCAATATATCGCCACTGAACATGGCATCGTTTACCTACGCAACTTGCCATTGGCGGAACGCGCCAAAGCACTCATCAGCATAGCAGACCCATCTGTGAGAGAGGAACTGGAGCGAGCAGCTGTGAAGCGGTTTGGAATAGGGTTCTTGAGACTGAAATGAGAAGGGAACTGACCCTACAAGAAAACAACACGAATTATTTAAATCAACAACTTAAACAACTTAATCCAACAACTTCCGCTCGCATCAACTTCCGCGAGCGGCAAGGAGTATGTATTGGATATTGGTTAGGGGCGGGTGATTTCTTCGATGGCGCGCTTGAGTTCTTTGTCGTAGCGCAAAAAGTAGGCATAATAGCCACGATGATAGTAATAGCGTTTGACAATCTCGCCTCCCAGCAGTTCTTCTACTTCTTCGCGATTGCGCTGAATAGCCGCACGATAGTCCACTGTCAGACGGGGCTTGAATGCCTCTAAATCAGCCAGCAGGGTGGAATCCAAATCCTCTTGCTTAGCCATCTTGATGAGTTCGCCTAAATGGCGTCCCGTTTCGGTTTCGTAGGAGAATTGCTTTTCATCCAAGAACTGGCAAAAATCCTCTAAGTCGCTGTCGGTGAGTTGGAAATCTTTGGCAGGTGCGATGGTAGGATGTTGGCGATAGTAGCGATTGGCATAGTCGAAGAACATATGGTCGCGGTAGAGATTGTAGGTGATGTCCAGTTTTGCAGAATCGGAGAGCACCACATCGGGTAGGATACCGCCTGCGGTATCACGATGCAACTGGTGTCCGCGTTGGCGTTCAGCATAGTCGATGGCTTGGATACAACGACCAGAAGGCAGGTAGTATTTGGAGGTCGTCACCTTGAGGTGTCCGCCAAAAGCGATAGGGCGGATATTTTGCACCAGTCCTTTTCCGAAAGTGCGTTCGCCCACGATAGTAGCGCGTCCTAAGTCTTGCAACGCACCCGCTACAATCTCGCTGGCAGAAGCAGACTGCCCGTTCACCAATACGACCAATGGCATATCAGGGAAGATAGGCGATGTTTGTGTAGCATAGGTGTGGCTACTGCGTTCGATTTTTCCACGCGTACTGACCACTTCTGTACCTTTGGGAACGAAAAAACCAACTATCTGTATTGCCTCATCGATAATTCCACCACCATTGCCGCGAAGGTCGATGATGAGGCGTTTAATGTTATTGGTTTGTACCATTTGATCCAAAGCGGCAAGGAACTCTTGGGCGGAATTGGAGGTAAATTCGCTGAAAAGAATATAGCCAATGGAGTCCTGTACTACCGTCGAAAAACTGACCGCAGGCAGGTGAATGTCGCGGCGCGTTACTTGCTTGGTAATCAGTTGGCTATCGCGTTCGAGAACGATTTCGATGGTCGTGCCAGCTTTGCCTCGCAAGTGGTCGGATACCTCTTTGGTGTTCTTGCCTTGGCAATCAAAACCATCCACCTTGACGAAGCGGTCGCCGGGCAACATTCCGCTTTGTTGAGCAGGCATGCCTTCGTAGAGTTCATTGACATAGACATTGCTGTCGCGGTACATAATGATACTGCCTACACCGCCATACTTGCCCTGCGTCATACGACGCAGTTCGTCATCCTCGCGCTTGGGGATATACATGGTGTAAGGATCTACTTTGTGGAGCATGTAATTGATGCTCGTTTCGATGAGGTCGTCGTAGTTGAGGGTGTCCACATAGTTGATATCCAACTGACGCATGACATCGGTGTAGATGGTTAGGTTCTTATCTATACGGGTCGTCTGCGTTTCTGCTAACAGGTTGATGGTGAGCAGAAGAAAGGGTATGATGAGTAGTTTTTTCATTGTTCTATAAAGGAGAGTAAGGACATTAAGGTCGTTAAGGACTTTAAGGTCAGATTAGGGTAAATACTGCGATATGTCTTTTCCGTGGGAGTGCAGGTCGCGCACGAGGGTGGAGGAGATATGTGCATACTCGGGACGGGTGTAGAGGAGTACGGTCTCGATACCCGACAGTTGTTTGTTGGCTTCGGCTATATTGCGCTCGTACTCAAAATCCAGGGTGGAGCGCACTCCGCGCAGGATAAACTGCGCATGGTGCTTGAGCGCAAAATCGACGGTCAAGCCATCATATACTTCCACACGCACGCGCGGTCCGTTATCATATACGCGCTGGATAGCAGCCAAACGATCGCAGAGCGGGAAGGTCTCGCGTTTGTTGTAGTTGCGACCAATGCCAATGATAATCTCATCAAAGATTTTCAGTCCGCGCATCACAATGTCGTGATGTCCTATTGTAAAGGGATCAAATGATCCCGGAAAGATAGCAATTCTCATATTATTTCTGCGTTTTTAAGTGCTTCTTTGGTGGCTTCTCGGTAGGCGACCATCAGTCCGCCAGTGCCAAGCAAGGTGCCGCCGAAATAGCGCACTACTACTACGAGGATATTGTCCAGTTTTAGTGCATCAATGCTGCGAAGAATAGGCATACCCGCTGTGCCGTGTGGTTCGCCGTCATCTTTGGTGCGCCATAGGTTTTCGCCCAAGCGATAGGCATAGCACACATGGCGAGCATCGTGGTATTTCTTCTTGTACCACGCGATGCGTGCTTTGGCTTCATCCTCATTGGCAATGGGTTCGGCAAAAGCGAGGAACTTGCTTCCGCGGTCCTTGAAGATGCCTTTGGCAAGGCCAGTTATGGTAGATTTCGTTTCGGACATAATAAGTCAAAATACAATTTGCTTGCAAAGGTACGATATTTTTTGCATATAAACAAATAGATGATTATTTTTTGTGGGAAAAATTAATATACACTTGTGTATATTCGAAAAAAATAGTAACTTTGCAGTCGAATTTGGCAATCTAAATTGCACTTGATAAGAATATAAACATTAAAAACAATATATTGTGAAAACTAACTACTTGAAAAGCAGACATATTGGTCTGACAGAGCAAGACCAACAGCAGATGTTGGAAATAATCGGAGTGAAAAGTGTGGATGAACTCATCGCACAAACCATGCCAGCGGACATTCTATTGGAGGAGCCATTGGACTTGGATGAGCCACTCACCGAGCAAGAGCACCTGAACACCATGCACCAGATGGCAGCGAAGAACCAACTCTATCGCTCGTACATCGGTCGCGGATGGTATGGCACCAACACGCCTGCTGTGATTCAACGCAATATATTGGAGAACCCCGTATGGTACACCTCTTACACCCCATACCAAGCCGAAGTGAGTCAAGGTCGTTTGGAGGCATTGTTTGTGTATCAAACGATGATTAGTGACCTCACGGGTCTGCCACTCGCTAACTGCTCGCTTCTTGATGAAGCGACAGCAGCAGCCGAAGCCGTAACGATGATGCGCAACCTACGCAGCCGTGATATGGTGAAAGCAGCTGTAAAAAAGGTATTGGTGGACAAGAAAATCTTTGCCAACACCTTACATGTAATGCGCACGCGTGCGAAAGGACAAGACATCGAGCTCGTGATGGTGGATTATGCGATGGTGAATAGCGATTGGCTCGCTGCGAACGGTCCGTTCTTTGGTGCTATCGTGCAATGGCCAAATGCAGATGGTGCAATTGAGGATTACACCGCCTTCATTGATGACTGCCACGCCGCAGGCATGAAAGTGACGGTGATTGCCGACCTGATGGCATTGGCATTGCTCAAGCCACTGAACGCAGATATTATGTGCGGTACGGCACAACGCTTTGGTTTGCCTATGGGCTTTGGTGGTCCTACCGCTGGCTATATGGCGACCCGCGAGGAGTACAAACGCGATATGCCAGGTCGTATCATTGGTTTGAGTAAAGACACCTATGAGAAGCCAGCTTTCCGTTTGGCACTACAGACACGCGAGCAACATATCAAACGCGAGAAAGCGACTTCGAATATCTGTACCGCAGAAGCCCTGTCGGCTGTGATGGCAGGTATGTACGGTGTGTATCACGGTGCCGAGGGTATTCGTGAGATAGCTGAGGGTATTCATGGTAAAGCCGTGTATCTGAGCGAGATGCTGCAAGCATACGGCTACGAGCAAGAGAACACCGAGTTCTTTGATACGCTGAAAATCCGCCACGAGAATGGGGTAGAGGCAGTGCGCGAAGCGGCTGAAGAATTGGGTATCAACCTCTACTACGATGAAGAAGGTTGGATTGGTATCTCACTCGACGAGAGTGTGACAGTGGATGATATGAACGACATCATCGAACTCTTTGCTAACGCCTCGGGCAACATGGCGCAATACGAAGATAGTGAAGAGTCCTTCGAAGAGCTTTGGGCTATCAACGAAGATCGTGTTCGCGAGGTAGATTACCTGCAAGAGGAGGTATTCAAGCTATATCACACCGAGACCGAGATGATGCGTTATCTCAAATGTCTGGAGCGCAAAGATATTAGTTTGACCCATACAATGATTCCATTGGGTTCGTGTACCATGAAGCTCAACCCTGCGGCTGCGATGATACCTGTGACCTATCCCGGATATATGGGCATTCACCCATTGGCACCTGCTGAGCAAGTGGCTGGATATATGGAGGTGATGGAAGACCTGGAGCAACAATTGGCTACTATCACGGGCTTTGCAGCATGCAACCTGCAACCTACTTCGGGTGCGGCAGGCGAGTATGCAGGTCTGGTGACTATCCGCGAGTATCTGCATCAACAAGGTCAAGATCATCGCAATATTCTCTTGATCCCTGCTTCAGCTCACGGAACTAACCCTGCCTCTTGTGCACAAGCAGGTATGATTCCTGTGGTGGTGAAATGCGACGAGAACGGTAACACTGACCTCGCTGACTGGCGCGAGAAAGCCGAGCAATACAAGGACAACCTCGCGGGCTGTATGATTACTTATCCATCAACACATGGTATCTTTGAGATGGCTATCCGCGAGATGTGCCAGATTGTACACGACTGCGGTGGACAAGTATATATGGACGGTGCGAACATGAACGCACAGATTGGTTACACCAATCCTGGTTTTATCGGAGCAGATGTCTGCCACCTCAACTTACACAAGTCCTTTGCCAGCCCTCACGGCGGTGGTGGACCTGGTGTGGGTGCAATATGCTGCGCTGCACACTTGGTGGACGCTATGCCTCAAGCCGAGAATAACCGCGTATCAAGCGCGCTCTATGGCAATGCGAACATGGCACTGATTTCTTACGGCTATATCCGCATGATGGGCGAAGAGGGCTTGCGTGAATCGACTGCTGCTGCTATCGTGAGTGCGAACTACATGGCTGAGAAACTGAAAGATGCCTACGGCATTGTTTATACAGGCGTAAACGGTAGAGTAGGTCACGAGTTGATTCTCGACTGCCGTCAGTTCCATAGTATCGGTATCACCGAGTCGGATATTGCGAAACGCTTGATGGACTTCGGTTATCACGCGCCTACACTCTCTTTCCCTGTGCACGGCACATTGATGGTAGAGCCAACCGAGAGCGAGAGTTTGCACGAGTTGGATCAATTCATTGACGCGCTGCTCACTATCCGCGAGGAGATTGCCGAAGTAGAGCGTGGCGAGGTGGATAAGAAAGATAATGTGCTACTCAATGCACCACACCCAGAGTATGAGGTAGTGGCTGACGAGTGGAACCACCCATACAGCCGCCAGAAAGCAGCCTATCCAGCAGAGTGGGTGAAAGCCAACAAGTTCTGGATACCTGTATCTCGTGTGGATAATGGTTGGGGCGATAGAAATCTCGTGGCGAGATTTTGATGGTGTAAGGTGTAGAGTGTAAAGTTTAAAGTTTAAAGGCGAGAGTATATGTCTAAAGGAAAACTTCGTGAACAGCTCAAAGGTTATCAGCGTATGAAACCGCTGATAGCGATGAAAGAATATTTTATGATCATTCTTTGTACCATTCCGTATGCCATTGCGGTCAACTGGATATTGGTGCCACACACCATTGTCGGTGGCGGACTGACAGGTCTTTGTGAGATTATTTATTTTGCTACAGACACCTTCGTTCCTATCTGGTTGAGTTCGTTTGTATGCAACTTAGCCCTGTTGATTGCAGCGTTCTTCACCGTAGGATGGCGCTACTGCGTGCGTACACTATGGGGCGTACTCTGGTACACTATTTGGCTGAAAGTCATTGAGATACCTGCTGAACCAGTTATCTCCGACCCATTTATGGCGGTCATCTTAGGCGGTCTGTTTATGGGTTGTTTCTTGGGGGTAGTGTTCCTCAACAACGGTAGCACGGGTGGAGTAGATATCGTGGCAATGATTGTGAATAAATACAAACATTTGCCAATGGGTCGCGTACTCATGGCATGCGATATTGTGATTATCCTGTGTGCATATTTCTTGCCTGAAATCAAGGAACTTCCATTTGGTCAAGGTCTGGAGAAAATCCTCTTTGGTCTTTGCTATACTTTCATGGCAGGTACTGCTGTAGATTGGGTGCTCAATCGCACTCGTCAATCGGTGCAGTTCTTCATTTTCTCCAGCAAGTACGAGGAAATTGCCGAAGCTATTATGACCCAAGTTCCACGCGGTGTGACCTTCCTTGAAGCACAAGGTGGCTACACCAAGAACCCAGGCAAAGTGATCACGGTGATTGCTCGCCAATACGAATCGGCTAAGATTTTCCGTTTGGTGAATGCTATTGACCCAAATGCATTCGTGAGTCAAAGTCAAGTGCGTGGTGTGTTTGGTCAAGGTTTCGACCCAATGAATAAATAAGGAAAACTGTTTACGCAGATGGGAAACGCTATCAAATACATGCAATATCCTGTAGGAAAGGTAATCAAGGAATATATTTTTATCTTCTTGGGGTTGTTTCCTTTTGCCTTGATGGTCAACTGGATTTTCGTGCCGCATAATGTAGTAGGTGCTGGATTGACGGGTATTTGTTCGATCATTTACTACGCTACGCAAGGGCTCTTCCCTGACTTCTTTCCCGAGTATGGCGGCTCTATACCTATGTGGCTTAGTACATTGTCTATCAATGCTATTCTGCTATTGATTGCCATGCTCACTGTGGGTTGGCGTTTCTGCGTGCGCACATTGGTTGGTGCATTGGCATTGGCATTTTGGTATCGTGTGATACCTATGCGCGTGGAGCCATTGATTGCAGACCCTGTCACAGCTTGTATCGTAGGCGGTGTGGTCTTTGGTCTGAGTTTAGGTATTGTAATGCTCAACAACGGCTCATCGGGTGGTACCGACATCGTGGCAATGATTGTTAATCACTACAAAGATGTGTCGTTGGGTAAAGTGATGGTTATCTGCGATGCAGTGATTATTGCCAGCAGTTATTTCTTACCTATCCCAGAGCAGTTCTATGTGGAGGGAATGGACATTGTGGACTTCAAGATCAAGCGTATTCTATATGGTCTATGTATGACCGTCAGCTATACGGCAGCATTGGACTGGATTATGTCGCGCATGCGCCAATCGGTGCAATTCTTCATCTTCTCCAGCAAGTATGCCGAGATAGCTACTGCCATCAATCAAACCGTCCATCGTGGTGTAACAGTCTTGGATGGAAAAGGGTGGTATAGCCAGCAACCCATCCATATTGTCACTGTACTTGCCCGCAAACAAGAGAGTCAATTGATTTTCCATATCATCAAATCAATCGACCCTAATGCGTTTGTCAGCCAAGCCAATGTCAGTGGCGTCTTTGGGCAGGGATTCGATACGATAAAGGGGAAGTAGGGTGTATCAATTGCGATTGATACCATCGTAGATGGATTGACGGGTGGGGTCGACGTCCATCAATAATTCATATACTTTCTTTTTCTCTTCTGCAGTACCTTTGGCAAAGATATTGACCAGTTCATCATTTTTCGCATCCAAGAATGTTGTTACTACATAAGTAGCAGGTCGTGCTTGAGTGGCTTCTTTGAGTACGGTTATTCCGTTTGCTATGCGTGCGCGCGCGTTACCTACATTATTTATCATTTCGTCCAATCCTAAGCGATGGTATTCGTAGAAGAACATTCGATAGGGTTTGAATGCCTCGTCCATAAGGTTGTTGATGAGTGCATAACGATTGCGGTTGCTATCAAATGCTTTCCACCCCTTGGCTTCGCTTTCTTCTAAAGAAGCCGATTGCGCTGCTGTGACTATATTCTCGCATGTCTGAAAATAGGGTGTACCTCCCAATCGTGCAAAAGAGTCCATGTCGTAGCCGATGATAAGATAGCAATAGTAGGCAATCAAAGCCGTGAGGTTGCTGGTGAAAGTATTTTGCTGAAAATCCATGCGGTCAAACTCCTGATAGGCAAAACTGAATGTGTTGTCTTGGAAATTTAGTATGGGAGTAGTGTAGGAGGTGCCAAACACGGGTCGGCGGCTTTGGCAAGTAAATTCGCAGTTTAAGATATTATTCTCTATGCTTTTGACTACCAACATGATATTACATTCAATACGCTCTTTTTCTTGGTAGGTGAGGTTTGTCCATTTGGAATTATTGACAAACTCCTCGATGGATTGTTTGAGGGTATTGAACATCTCTTTGTTTGACCCCTGTACTTGATCCGAATTTACGGTGACAGTACATTTGAGTTCTTGTGCAGTGGTTGATATGGCGAAGCATGCCGCACCAATAAGGAATATAAAAAGGCGCAAATAGTTCATTATTGTTCGATGGATAGAATGTTTCCTGTTTGTGTGTTAAAATAGATGTGTGGTAGATTCTTGTTTAGCATTAATGTTTTGGCTAATGGTAGCGCTACGCCAAATTGTGCAATAGGTAATGTAGCAGCAGTTTTGATGTTATTGCCGAATTCCACCACAACTTTAGCAGTGCCTGGTAGGTTGTAGTATAATTGCGAAGGGATGGTTTTGCTCGGTTTCTCTTCTGGGTTGGTGGGGATATACTCTTGATAATTGCCAGTCAAAGTCAAGCGGATTGGCTCGCCGCTTAAATCTTCGGGGGCAACAACCCCTGCGTATTGCGATATGCGACCAATGATTCGTTCTTTCACATCTCTGCTTGGCACATAGTGTATGGTGTGCGTATGGTGTTTTACGGTGCGAGTACCAATGAATAATTCTGCCAACATTTGTTCGCGTTTGTCTAATTCGTTCAATACCAATTGCATTGCCTGACCATCAGCAGGTGTGTGTTCGGTATCTCCAGCCAAGAGATTGATGCGCATTTCTCGAATATGATAGATTTGTTTCGCAGCACCTTCTGCCATTTTAGCTACCGAACTGGCTACCATTTGTTCTTCCATGAGTGGCATCAGTATTTGGGTAGTATTCGGTAGTTTGTTTTCAACGATAGGTGTTGTCGTTTCAGGCGTAACATGTGGCACATTATAGCCATAGAGCAATCCTTCTGGTGTTAGCGACAGGTATTGCATCTCGCTACCGTTGTTGGCTACTACCTTGTACGGTCTGTCGTAATCGGCAACGGTATGTGGTGCTAAATGTATGTCTGTTACTTCGTAGCGCGTTTTTGATTCAGTGGTTACATTTTTTGCCCCTAAATAGCGTTCTGCATAGAGGTAGAATGGACCAGGCGTTACGGTGACCTCGTTATATTCGATGGTGATAGCCAATAGAGTTTTAGGCATGTAATATACTACAGCCAACTCATTTTCTTTTACTGTTTGCGCATGCGCTATTGGCATAAGCCCGATAGCTAAAATAATGCTACTTAAAATACGCTTTTTCATATCTTTGTTTTTTTACTATAAACTATCTATTATTGATTATCTTCTTTCCAGATGTCCCATGCTGCATTTGCTTGCATTTGTAGCATTTGTAATCCATTGACTATTCGTGTTCCTCTTTTTTTTCCTTCGTTAAGGAAAGCGGTACATGGTGGGTTATAGACACAATCGTATAGCAGGTGGGCAGGTGTGAGGAGATGGTAGGGTATTGGTGGCAACGAGTTAACATTGGGTAACATTCCTAATGGTGTGCAATTGACGATAACGGAATGTTGTTGTAGTGTATGGTTGGTAATGTCGTTGTATCCAATGGTATTGTCTGTTGGTGTTCGGCTTACCAGTGTGAAGCGCAGTCCCAATTCTTGCAGCGCATATTGCACAGCTTTGCTCGCACCTCCTGTTCCTAATAGCAGGGCATGTTTGTCGTGTTCAGTGAGGTATGGTGCAATGCTCTGCATAAATCCTATCCAGTCGGTATTATATCCTTTTTGCTTGTGTACAACATTCACTGCTCCGATTTCTTTTGCCACAGGGTCTATGTCCTGCAAGTGCGCCATGATGGTTTGTTTGTAGGGGTGTGTCACATTAAAACCGCATAGTTCTTGCATGAGGGTGTCAATGTTTGTCAAGTCATTGATTTCATATGCTTGGTATTCGGCATCTATGTGTTCGCGTGTGAATTTATCCGTGAAATATGGTGCCGAATACGAATGTTCCAGTGGTTTTCCTATTATTCCGTATTTGTTCATTCTTTTATTACCTCCACTTTTCCGTGTTTGATAATTGCTTTGTGTGTAGGTGAATGAAAGACTTTTCCTCCTTCACCTTTCAGCAGTGCTTCGTATATTTTTTCCACTTCGGGAAAGTGATATTCGCGCAAATCTTCAAAAAGTTTAGCTTTTCCAGCTGCTTTGGTGTCTCGTTTTTCAAGCCAATCCACATATCCTTGCATTTGTACTGCAGTGGCAGCCATGTGTTCTATCTCCGCTTTGGTGTATGTGGCTAATTGTGCTCGTACAGCATTGCGCTGAATGGTGGTGTCGGTGTTGGTGGAGTCGTTCACCCATGCGATATGTCGTATGTCTCGTAGGTAGTGTTCTATGTAATCGCGTGTCGTGCAGAGTAGGGGGCGAATAATGGGAATAGTCCCTCCCATGGGGTTATCGCTTTTAGGTCGCATGCCACATAATCCACGAATACCAGTTCCTCGTTTGAGGTTGAGCAATAGTGTTTCCGCTTGATCATTTTGGTGGTGCGCTACAGCGATGGCTTTGCAATCTGTTTGCTCGGCAACTTCATTGAACCATTGATAGCGCAGTTCGCGTGCAGCCATTTCAATGCTAATGCCTTTGGTTGCAGCATGGGCGCGGGTGTCGAAGTCTTTGACCAATAATTGTCCTTTGCCATTTGCCCATTCCCTCACGAATGCCTCATCTCTATTGCTTTCTTCATGACGCAGGTGGAAGTTGCAGTGTGCGATGATACACTCGTATCCTCCTCGCTGCAATACATCCCAAAGCGCAATGCTGTCAGCTCCTCCGCTAACGCAAACTAAGACTTTTTCGCCTTTTTGCAGCAAGTCATTATCTCGAATATATTTCTGCACTCTTCGAAGCATATCCTACATTCTAATGTCTACGATGCCATTCACGATGGCGTAAATAGTCAATCCCGCAGTGGAGTGTATGTTGAGTTTTCGAGCGATGTTTTTGCGGTGTGACATGACTGTGTGGGTGGAAAGACAAAGCTTGTCTGCGATTTCTTTGTTGCTTAATCCATTGACTATTTGCACTAATACATCTTTTTCCCTACTTGACAAATCACCGATTTCTGTTTTTGCTTTTTCGTTTTCAGTTCTCATATTGCCGTTTTCGGCTTTCGCGATAGCGGGTAACATGATTTCATCTTCGATGGCGCAATGTAGTGCTAATTCGTTTTCGAAGTGATAGAGATCGTGTAACACGGCGTAGAGCAATCGTTCTTGCTCGTGGGCTTGTGTGGATGTTTTTTCGTTTCGGGGATAATATTTGATGATTAAGTTTTTGAGTTCGATGGCTTTTGCAGCGATGTGTTGGTCGTCTGTGGAGTGGTGCTCGAAGGCAAATTCATTTTCGTGTTGTATATGTGCACGAATTTCTTCTACATATTCGTCGTAAAATCGTATGATGAGTAGTGGAATTTTGTTGTCGGTTCCTGCCAAATTAATAGCTTCGAGCAGCATTTGTCGAATGCGTGGTAGTTGAAAATGCATAAAATAGTTGTGTGCATTTTCAAGGTATAGTCTGAGTGTGGGGATATGAATTTCCGCGTTGTGTGTATGTTCTTTGCTGATGGCGAAATTCACTATAGCCAATAAGGTTGTACAATCAATGTTTGTTTCTTCACAAACTTTTTCGATGGTTTTGTCTCCCACTCCGAGTGGAACACCAAATCGATGAATGAGTTGCAGCACCTGATTATCCGTGCCAGCGTGTTTTGCGCCAGCCCCCATGAGTTCGCTCATTTTGTCTGTTGGTCTGTACATAGTTGTTTTGTGTTAGTGTACTTACATATTTCCGCGCAAAGGTACAACTTTTTTTTGATATATGCAACTTTCGACACATTTTTTAGGGAACTATATACATGTTGATAGTAGAATTATTAAAAACAATTGATGTCAATTTTGTTGTCAATTATCGTCAATTCATCAGAGTGGTAACCGAGTGGTTTCGAAAGAAACAAGCAGTCTGACAGCCACCGAAAACCCATAGATGAAATAATGATTTTACACCATATTCTAAAAATATGCCGAATATGGCACACTATTTGTATTACTTATTGTGTAGCACACAATATGCTACATAAAAAAAACAATTCCTAACTATAAAAAAAACTCAACTATGAAAACAAATCCTTTTCGCCTTCCCGAGTTGGGCTATCAACTCACCGATTTGGCTCCGATGATGAGCCAGCAGACACTTTCTTGCCACTATGGTAAGCATTTCCAAACTTATATAGACAACCTTAATCGCATGGTGAATGGTTCGCATTTCGAGGGACTGAATATAGAAGATGTTGTCCGAAAAGCACCCGAAGGACCTATGGCAAACAATGCTGGGCAAGTACTCAATCACCAACTATTCTTCGAGCAGTTTCTACCTGCTAAAAATGCAAAAATGCCATCTGGCGATCTCCTTTTTCTGATAGAGCAGTCTTTTGGCTCTTTTGGCAAAATGCGCGAAGCAATGGATAATGCCGCTAAACAGCTTTTTGGCTCAGGGTGGGTATGGCTCACTACAAATGCCGAAGGAAAAATGCAAGTGCTTTCGCTTCCAAATGGCGATAACCCATTGCGACACGGATTAAAACCATTATTGACAATAGACCTCTGGGAACATGCCTACTATCTTGATTATCAAAATCGTAAAGACAAATACTTGGAGAACTTTTGGCTACTGGTTAATTGGAATGTGATATCTAAACGCTTAGTCTAAACTGAAGATGAATGTGGTTACTTACAAAAGCAAAATGTATATCTTGTTCGAAAATCAATTAGAACGCATTTGGCTGCGCGTGCGTAAAAATACGCAGTTGCCATTGCAACAATATTGCAAGTATTGGTTCTTGCAGTGCAACCCTCCGTGGTAATAAATAAAAAAAATCTGCGCGAAGATTTGCACATTTGCAAAAAATGTTGTACCTTTGCGCAGAATATGCAATTTATTGGAATCATACCCGCACGCTATGCCAGCACTCGTTTCCCTGGCAAACCATTGGCAGACCTTTGTGGTAAGCCAATGATTCAGCATGTCTATGAACAAGCAAAAAAAGTTTTGGACACCGTAATCGTCGCCACAGATGACCAACGCATTTACGACTGTGTACACCATTTCGGAGGTGTAGCATACATGACCTCACCCAATCACCGTTGCGGCACCGATCGCATCTGCGAAGCCTATGAGAAACTGGAAGGTGAAAACGGAAAACTGAAAACGGATGATGAGGTGGTAGTGGTGAATATACAAGGGGATGAGCCTTTTATTCAGCCAGAGCAGATACAAGCCGTAATGGATTGTTTTCCAACGGACATCGCAACGCTGGCTAAACCATACAAAGAATCCGACTCCTTGGAAGAATTGCTGACACCGAATGTGGTAAAAGTGGTTTTTTCACCCATTACGCATGAAGCCCTGTATTTTTCTCGGAGTGTGATTCCATATTTGCGTGGCGTGGAGCCCAACGAGTGGCTTGGGAAATGTCAGTACTATAGTCATATAGGATTATATGCCTATCGCGCAGATGTGTTAAAGCGTATAACGCAATTGCCCGTTTCTTTGCTGGAGCAAGCAGAGTCGTTGGAGCAACTGCGTTGGTTGGAGAATGGTCTGACAATCAAAGTTGCTATATCGGAGACGAAGTCAATAGGTATTGATACGCCCGAAGATCTCCAACACGCCATCAAACACTTTCAAAATAAACAACAATAACAGGTATCGGATACCGTGACCGGGTATCAAGTATCTAAAAAAAAGAAAAAAACTATGTCAAAGAACAACACACCAACTCCCCATATTGGGGCAGAGTATGGCGCAATCGCCGAGACTGTCATCATGGCAGGTGATCCGCTGCGTGCGAAAGTGATGGCGGACAAATATTTGGAAAATCCTGTTCAATTTAATAATGTTCGTGGAATGCTTGGTTTCACAGGCACGCACAAAGGTAAGCGTGTGAGTGTGATGGGGCATGGAATGGGTATTCCATCAATAGGAATTTATACCTACGAATTGTACAACTTCTACGATGTGAAAACCATTATTCGCGTCGGCAGTTCGGGTAGTATTCACAAGGATTTGCATGTGGGCGACCTCGTAATCGCTATGGGGGCATGTACGAATAGTAACTACGCTATGCAATACGAACTCCCAGGCACCTATGCACCGATAGCCGACTTCGACCTATGCCGACGCGCTGCTGAAGCATGCGAGAAATTGGGCTATCGCTACAAAGTGGGTAATGTGTTCTCTTCCGACACTTTCTACACCGAAAATGCCCACAACGACAAGTGGATAAACATGGGCGTATTGGCAGTGGAAATGGAAGCACCAGCTTTGTATATGAACGCCGCTCGCTCTGGAAACAAAGCGCTGGTAATATGCACAGTGTCAGATAATATTCTAACAGGCGAAGCCACCACCGCAGAAGAGCGTCAGAATAACTTTACACATATGATGGATGTTGCGTTTTCGCTAATCTAAAAACTGAAAAGGGAAACAAAAAGCCGATTAGAATAGTCTAATCGGCTTTTTGTTTAGTAGTAGTTTAGCTGTTGTTTAGTGTTGTTTGAGGGAGAGTTGGATTCTTCCGCGAACACGGTCAATATCTATTACGCGCACACGCACATGTTGGTGCAATGATACGACTTCGTTGGGATTACCGATACGGCGGTTTGCCATTTCGGATATATGAATCAGTCCATCCTTGTGTACGCCAATATCGCAGAATGCACCGAAATTGGCGATATTAGTAATGATGCCTGGTAGTACCATACCCACCTGCAAATCATCGATCGTATGCACCGATTCATCGAAGTGAAACTCCTCTAACTGTGTGCGTGGATCGCGACTGGGTTTTTCCAACTCACGAAGAATATCCGTGAGGGTAGGCATACCCACCGCATTGGTTACATAGCGCGACAAATCAATCTGTTTGCGTAGTTCGGGCTGTTGCATTAGGTCGGCTACCGTACAATGCAAATCCTTAGCCATGCGCTCCACGATAGCATAACTCTCGGGATGGACAGCCGAGTTATCCAATGGATTGTCGGAATTGGTAACACGCAAGAAACCTGCAGCCTGCTCGTAGGTCTTCGCTCCCATTTTAGGCACTTTCAATAGTGCTTTGCGATTAGGAAAAGCACCATTCTCTTGGCGATAGTTCACGATGTTCTGCGCCAAAGTAGGACCCAATCCTGATATGTAAGTAAGGATATGTTTGCTGGCTGTATTAACATCCACTCCGACACAGTTTACCACACTCTCTACTGTCTGCTGAAGGCTCTCGCCCAAGCGCGTTTGATTGACATCGTGTTGGTATTGCCCCACACCAATTGACTTAGGGTCAATCTTCACCAGTTCAGCCAATGGGTCCATCAAACGTCTGCCTATAGATACTGCCCCACGCACTGTTACATCCTCGTTAGGAAACTCTTCGCGAGCAATTTTGGAGGCAGAATAAATTGATGCACCGCTTTCGCTGACGACGAAGATTTGAGGTGTATGGTGTATAGTGTAAGGTGTAGAGGCAATGGTGTCTAAGGACACACGTACCATCTGCTCCGTTTCGCGAGAGGCAGTACCATTGCCGATGGCGATAGCCTGTATCTGATATTGGTGAATGAGCGATTGCAGGGTAGTGGTGGCCTGTTTGGTATTGAGAAAGACTATCGTATGATGCAGCAGGTCGCCCTGTGCAGATA
>JAZNRY010000047.1:0-26251 GCA_045590995.1 Paludibacteraceae bacterium
TGATGCAACTACTGGATGCGTTGGAGTATATCCATTCGCTCCAATTGGTGCACCACGACCTCAAGAGTAGCAATATCCTCATCACCCGCAACGGGCAGAATGTCAAACTCATTGATTTCGGACTGAGCGAACTGGACACAAACAATCCGCAGAACGATATACAGAAGTTCGGGCAGATGCTGCAACTGCTTTTCCCTGCTCGTTACACACGCCTCCGTCAGCAATGTCAAAACGGACGCTTTGTCAACATGGCAGCTATCCGCCTCTCTATCGAAAAACGCCAACACCGCCAAAAATATATTCCTTATATCATTGCAATCATCATTTTGTTTATCAGTGCTTTGTTGTCTGTTCATACCTATCGCATTTACCAAGAATCCGAGCATATGGCACAAGTGGCAAACGAATATGCACAAAAGCAGCAGCGCGAGCAAGAGATGATTGAGCAGATACACCGATTGGTGGATTTGGAAACCGAAAAACTGCAATACATAGCCGATAATGCCATGTCGTATGTGGCTTTCAATCAACAATTCTTGGACTTTTGGACGGCACATGCTCAGGTGCGCGATTCGTTGGCGAATTGTTATGCCGATGATACGGACCTGAAGTATCAGTGCGTTGAAATCTGGACGCAGGAGTTCGGCACGCGCATGATGCAAATCGACACCCAAGTCAAACAAACCAAACCTCTTCAGTAACCCCGGCATATCAGTGCATATCAGTGTAATCAGTGGGCAATATTGTCCCACAGATCTCACGGATTGACACGAATACACGGCATATCAGTGTAGATTAGTGTAATCAGTGGGAGAATATATATTCTCGTCTCCGTGCAATTCCGTGCGGTTCCGTGGTCAAAATATAACTCATAGAACGCGTTTTCTAAAAAATCGCACTAAAATGCGATTTTTCTTGCATATCTGCAAAAAAATGTGTACCTTTGCGCGTTGAAAGGGTGGAGGCTACGCCTCGCCTGCCGCAAGCGTGCAGCAGAACCCAATCAAGACATAGATAGAGTAGCATTTGCTATTTATTCGCTAACATACCTTGAAACCTGAGAAATTTCAATGTGTATAGCGTCAATGTAGGCACGAATGAGTAGAGTCATCGTTGCCGATTGGTGGTATATTGTGTATGTGCATTCCGAATAAATGAGCGAATGCCCGCGCGTAGGCGTGGGCGATTCGTTGTTTGGATGTACGGGTTTTCTCAGGACCTCAAGGTATGGACAAGGAATCGTTCATGCCTTTTTTTGTGCGCCAAACTGCTAAATATAGCACGAAAACCATGCCAAAACACCCGTGCTAACGGCATTCAAACGCAAAAGAACCAACTTGAACCAACCGATTTCTTGCCCACCCAACAAAAAAGCACTACCTTTGCAAAGCAAAAACAACGAAATAAAAAAACACACATGATGAAATCAAAAATTTGCTTAACCATGTTGCTCCTATGTAGCATGATCACCTTTGCCCAAACGGCAAAGAAACCCACTATTATGGTTATCCCAAGTGACCATTGGTGTACCAGTAGGTATTTTACCAAAACAATGGATAATCAAGGTAAAAAGGTTACTATCAATGATTATGAAGCTGCCTTCCGTGAGGATGCCGAATTGTATAGCGTAGCCGCGAAGATTGGCGAAATTATGGCTGCTAATGGCTATCCAGTCAAAGACTATATGCAAGAGTATAAGTCGCTAATGGATGAACAGACAGAAGAGGAAGTGACCATGAGCAGTATGGGTTCAATGCTCGAAGAAACGCCTTTGGATATGTTGCGCAGTCGTGTGAAATACGATATTGAGCTTCGTGTAGATTGGATGGTTCATCAAGAGAAGAATGGTCGTTCCGTATCCGTAAGCATTGCTGCCATTGATACCTATTCCAACAAACAGGTGGCGGCTGCCAATGGAACATGCAACGCTGCAGATAAGATTATTGCACGACTGATTGAGGATGCACTCAACAAACAAATGGGCGGTTTTACACAGCAACTTAACAACCATTTTGCCGACCTCACTCAAAACGGTCGTGAAATCACCCTACAAATCCGAGTTTGGGATTCAGGTAGTATCACCCTTGAAGATGAAAAAGCAGAGGGTGTAGCATTGATTGATATAATCAGTTCATGGGTAGAGGACAACACCGTTGCTGGAGCTTTCAACTTGACGAGTAATACCGAGTCAAAAGCCAAATTCGAGCAAGTCCGCATCCCTATGCTTAACGCAAAAGGACGCGCTATGGATGCACGCATGTTTGCCAATCAACTCCGTCAGTATTTGAAGACACAAGGTGTGGATAGCAAAGTTATGAACAAAGGTTTGGGCGATGCAACGCTTATTTTAGGAGAAAAATAATAGGAGGAAATCTACATGAAAAAGTATATTCTTACTTGCCTACTTGGCATTTTCTGTTTATCTATTGCAGCACAAAGCGATGCCAGTTTGGTTTCTATCAGTGCAGTACAACCAGACTACGAAAACATTCCAAAGGAAGCACGCGACAAGTTGGAGACTACTATGCAGCGACTCATCACCGCTTGTGGCATAGCCAATAGCACTACCGATCGCTTTATTATGACAGCCCGTATGGATGTCCTTACAAGAGAGATTAATTCTGCAGGTATGATCGTGCAACGCATGGAGATGACATTCATCATTGGCGATGTGATTGATGAGAAGATTTATGGTACAACCACCATCAATGCGATGGGAATAGGTGCAACCGAAACCAAATGCCTCATCCAAGCCTTCCAAACGATCAAACCCAATAACGAAGCATTGGTGAACTTAGTGAATACAGCAAAAGACAAGATTTTGGCATACTACACCGACAATTGCCATTTGGTGCTTCAAGATGCAGACCGCATGGTGGGCATGCAGCAGTACGATGAGGCTTTGGCTATCTTGGTGGGAGTGCCTAAAGCTTGCGAAGCATGTTATTCTACATGTCAAACCAAAGCCGTGGAGGTATATAAATTGCTGATTAATAATGAGGGCAAGCAACTCATCCAAAAGGCCCGCAGCGCTTGGCTGGTAAGACGCGACTACGATTGTGCAGAAGAGGCGTTGGATATTTTGGCACAAGTCAATCCGAATGCCCCATGTCAAAGCGAAGCAAAAACCCTCATTGCAGACATCAACAGACAACTACGCAATATCGAAGCAGCCAAAGCGGCGGCAGCCAAAGCACAATGGGAATTCAAACTAAAGCAATACGAGGACAAGATGGAACTCGAACGCCAGAAACAAGAAGGATGGAACGCCCTTGCGAATCGATTTGGTAAAATAGAAATTGGTTACAAGAAAGAAAAAGCGTATAAGTTTGGGTCTTAAAGTAAGTAAAAATATAGCGATGAAACAGTATTTATTGATAATTTCATTTATCCTTTTAGGAATCAATCTTTATGCGCAGGAGATAGATAAGGTGACACTTGTTGTTTCGGGCGAAGGTGCCACCAAAGAACAGGCTACGCATATGGCGTTACGCAGTGCTGTGGAGCAAGCGTATGGCGTGTTCGTTTCTGCCAATACGGAGATTCTCAACGATGAACTCGTGGTAGAAGAGATTGCTACTATCACTTCTGGTAATGTGCATTCCTATCAGGAGTTAAGTGCAGTGCTATTGCCAGATAGCACACACTTTGTTACACTACAAGCAGTCGTTTCTACCCATAAGTTAGCAGCTTACGCACAAAGTAAGGGTGTGAGTTGCGAGTTTGCAGGGGCTGTCTTTGGTGCCAACCTTAAACTACTCGAACTCAACCAACAAAATACCCAAAAAGCATTTCAGAACCTCATCAGCCAATTGGAAGTATTTATCCCTTATCTATACGAAAAGAAACTCACCGTGGGCAACCCAGACATCAATGGCAACATCATATTCCAAGTGGATTTTATAGATACAGATGCTACGAGGGCTTTCCGAGAGATGATTACCTCTACTTGTCAGGCGTTGAATATGAGCGACAACGAGGTACAACAGCTGCGTAGCATGTCTGCTCATTACTATGAATGTATATTTGAATCTACTAAATATCGCTTTTATAGCGAATTTCCCGAAGACGAAATCAATAAGATTCAACATGCTGCGAGATATTGCTACTATATTCGGGATAATTTAGACGACTATTTTAGCATCATTCCGCTCGATCTATCTCAGACATCAGAGTTCGGCAGTCGTTTTGGTGTTAGATACTATCGTTCTTTAACCAGAATAGATCGGACAGACAATAGTATTAGGCTTTTATTCAACATGGACATAGAGCGTTTGAAGCGAATTACAAAATTCGAATTGAAAACGCTTCCAAAACAGTATTACTACTGCCCAGGTAATATCCTATTTGACAGAACACTCATTCCGCTGAAAACAATCACCACCATCGAGACTCCGAGCCAGTTAGAAAAATTGCGCGCCCAAAATCTGCCCCTGATAGTCTATACGACTGAGGCGGAAAAAGATACACGATTTCTACTTTCACAAATAGCACATGAGTATGACGGTCGCGCCATCATATGCGATGCGGACTACTATATGCAAGGGGAGTTTAAAGTGGAATGGAATATAACTTTCGAGCCCACGCGTACAAAATCTCTTATAGCCCAATACAACAAAGGACAACTGCCTTACGACTGGGTGTATTTCTTGAACCCTGTACCCAAGGTGCTATACATCAAGAATGATAAAATTATTAAATATATTCAGGATGAAGATTACAGCGAAGCTGCGCTGCGCAGTTTCATAGAAAGTATTTGTAAATGAAAAATATAAGACTTATACTATTTTCATTGGCTCTTGTGTTACTGCCTCTTTGGGGTTCTGCGCAGGGCATCAATGCTGACAAAACGGCATTGACAAATTTCCTAAAACGCATGTACCAACATGCCACATTTGATGTGAAGGTAGTGGAAGATTACGACCATCATTATCTGGTGTCAGCAGTGGTGCTTGACCCTGCTAAGTATGGTGGAAATGAGAGTACAATGATGCGTGTGGCAGGTGTAAAGGCGGTATCGCAGGCAAGCCGTTTTCTCAACGGAGCGAATATATCCGAAGATTTGATAGTCACTACCAGAGAAAACGATGAAGGTAATATCAATACGGAAACCATTGAAAAAATCAAAGAAACCAGCATCGGCTATGTCAATCAACTGGAACACTTGTACAACTTTACAGACGACGAGGGAAAACAGGTCTTCCTATACATGAAACAGATAGATTAAACACTAAACAACACCATTATGGCAAGAATTCCAGGACTCAGTTTCTCGCTCAAGCGAGCAGTAGGCATCTCGGGCTTGAAGACCAAAGTCGCCCGTGCAGTAGGTATCCCCACCACCAAACAAGGATTAGAGCGCAAAATAGGTGGCGCTATCCTCAAAGACTTAACGGGTAAAAAGAGAAGATAACCTTTAGAACTTTTTAAACTTATAAAATTATGGGACTTTTAAATTCAATCAAAGACCACTTTACAAACGCAGAGTTTGCTGTGGCACCAAACAAGAAAGTAAAAACTATCTGTGCTGACTTTAAGAAAACTTTTGGCTGTACTTTGGCAATCTACAAAGGCAAGCAATTAGCTGATGGCGATTTGACGCTCAACCAACTCAACCAAAAGACCAGCAAGGATGTGAATACCCACGCTACTGCTGACTTGAAGATCAAAGCATCCATGAAAGTAGGCGATGTGGAAAAACTCTTCAACGATCTCTTTGGTTTGACTGTACAAATCAAAGACCCAGCAGGTGAGAAATGTGTGGACAACAAACTCACCATCGGCCAAGCCGCTCGCGGCGAATAATCCCCATCAGGCATAGGAGTTTGACCGTTCCTATGCTTACAAGAATAGGACATCGCTCGCAGTCCTCAAGTTGCGGGCATAATTGATCAATTATTAAATATTCTACAACTATGGCAGAAATTAAATTAACTGGCAACATGAAGGTTAAATCCCTCAAGGCTGATTTCAAAGAGGCATTTGGTGCAACTCTTCGTGTGTACAAAAATCCATCTTGCAAAGGTGGCTTCGCTGACGACGACGCAACTCTCGCATCTATCCGCGCTGAGGGCGCTAAGGGTGGCGAGTTGAAGATCGTTGGTAACATGCAAGTAGGCAACTTCGAGAAGAAGATTGCTGAGATGTACGGTATTGGCGTTCAAGTAGCTAACGCTGACGACAGCGCTTTGGCTGACAACGGTGGCACTATCGCTGCTGCTGGTCGCGCTTAATCCAAGTGACCAAACAACAAGGCAGGCGGGCTTGACCGCCCACCTGCTTACAAAGGAGCAATGCTCCAAAAAGTGTTCTTTGATGTATTGTAGAGAAAATCTTAAATAGCAATCCTTACATGGACGGCGTGATAAACACTCGCCATGAGCCATCCGCCTCTCGCTCTACATAATGTTTTTCCAGCAAAGTTTGTAACAATTTTTGCAATGCAGAACGATTTATACCGATTTCTTCTTGTAAGTAAGCCAATGTTGCTTTAGGTTCTCTGCGTAATGCTTGTAAAATTTTCCCATAACTTGGCGTGCGAAAAGCGATTCGCTCACCATCATACCACCATACATCTTTACTTTTTTCCGTTACAAACAAGACATCATTTTCTATCTCGTGGCAAATTAAATTTACCATATACTTATGGAATGGGCGTATATCCTTGAGTGAAGCATGCGCACCATCTGCTGGGGTGGAACCTACAATCAAATCTGCACGATGCAATGCTTCTAAATAATCTTGTTTCAAACGACTGCGTACAACAATCATCGGATAGCCATGGCGCGAAAGAATGTAATTGACCATCAGTCTGGCAATACGACCATTGCCATCCTCAAATGGGTGAATACGAATATATCGATAGTGAAACAATATCGCTAAGTCAATAGGTGATAATTTGCCTTCTTGTTCTGCATGATTGTACCAATCTACTAGATCTGCCATCAATGCAGGTGTCTCTTCAGGAGAAGCATACTCAAATCGATCGCCATAGCGAGTAATCACACTATTTGGGTGTGTCTTGTACTGTCCAGCATGAATCACATAGCTCGTTTGTACGCCTCCAGGTAACATACGATAAACCGTATAATCCTCTCGAAGCAATGTGCGATGAAGGGTGCGAATGAAGTTTTGCGTAAGTGGAAGCTGCTTATCGGATGATTCTACCAACATCATTTGCAATCCCACATTGCTTGCTTTCATCTCTTCGCAGTCGCGGAAATTGGCTTCACCTACTATTTTTCCAAAGAGCAATAGCAACTCCGTTTGACCATAGGTTAGCGTATTTCCTTCGATATGATTACTATTGTAGTTAAAGTCAATAGTAAATCGACGACTCAATCTATCACGATCAATTTCTGCTAATGGTTGCAGATTTTGCCACTGTGTTAATACCGTTTCTAATTTAGTATTTGCCATAACTTCTTATCATTAATCTATAAAAACACCTTATTTGGTGGTACATGAACCACCATTTCGGGTGCAAAGGTACAACAAAAAATGCACATACGCAAGCAAAGCGAGCCTTTTTTTGAAAAATAATAGATTTTATCTATTGAAGCAGCTTCTCTGCTACTCGTTGGAAGCTTGCTTTCATAAGAGTATGCAGAGGGGCAGATTCATAAGGCGAAGCCGTATTTTTCAAAACAGGCGAGTGCCGCTGGAGTATGGGCTGCATCAAGCGAACATAGCTACGGGGGAATTGCTGAGTAATAGTTTGAGCTTTTGCGAAAACAATTGCTCGGCAAGGCAGTGTCCGAAGGTACTACATTTATTTCACATACGCAAGCATTTGGGCAAAAAAACGAGATTTTTCTCTGCAATACAGCCGATAATGGGCTAACAACAGCCACAAATAAGGCAGGTGGGCTTGACCGCTCCTCTGCTTACCAGACCCCTCCTGACCTCCCCTACAGGGGAGGGATAAAAAGAGGAAAATGATCTTTGATGTATTGTAGAGAAAAGTTCCAATCGCAATCCTTACATGGACGGTGTGATAAACACTCGCCATGAGCTAAATACCTCATAGTGGATGTTATTTTTTGATAAATGTTTTTATTAAAGTGGCTGCTTGGCTACCATTTTGGCTGCAAAGGTTCAATAAAAAATGCTTTCCACGGACTTTGCAAAGCAGGAGACAGTGATGCAAGCGGAAGTCCTTGGAGTGAATGTGAGGACGATGGGAAGATGGATTTCGAAATCCGCACAAACCGCTCACATAGAAAGACTTGCAACAGGTTTATACAGAAAGATACCCTCATATATTGCATAGTGAGGGGAGTGAGGGAAATAGTCCCCTCACTTCCCTCACTCCCTCACTTCCCTCATTCTATATTTTACAGAAAATTGATACAATGGGTATAACAGGATAGTGATAGGATATAGATGCGCAACGGATGTGCCTACGATGTGCCAGTATCAACCCGTCAAGAACCCGTTATGAACCCGTAATTGATCGCTGATTGGTGGGGAGGGATCTAAAATTATAAATAATTATCACTACTGTCCACAAAAAACAAGGAAACGACTTTTTCTCTACAATACTGCAATAGAACTTGTTAAATTGAATAACTAAAACGCATAAATATATAATAGAAATATGGCTACTTACAAAGACTTAATCCTGCAACATTGTGCGGAGATTGTGGAGCATGTGTTGGAGGGAATGGAAAACTATCGGGTAGGGTCAGGTAAGATACCTGTACCTAAAGAACCTATACTCTATCGCTGGTGGTTTCACTCTGAGTCAAAGGTCGTGAAATTGTTGCGCGCGTGGAAAAGCAAGGATAGTAAGGAGCCTATCAACTTGCTTGAGGGAGTATTGACACGCGAGTTTGAAGGTGAGACCTACAATGCGTTGTATTTTGGCAAAAGTAATAAGGGATATCGTCGTTATATACAGCATAGTACGGGCAATGTACACACCTCTACCCTGCGTAGAACTATCCATAGTCTGCTGACGGATGAGGAGTACAACAAACCCATTCACGAAAAGCAGATTGATGAAATACTGAAAGACTGCTACTTTGAGTGGGCGGTAATTGACAAGGAAGAAGAGAGCTTGGTAGAGTGCATAGAAGCTATATGCATTGTGCACGGCACCTATCCGCTCAATATCGATGGCAATCCCGCTATCAATGAGATATGGCGCGAGCATATGATGAATGAACGCGGTAAAGTGAAAGATAAATAATATTCACCCTTAAAAACTAATCATTATGAGTTTGGAGTATTACAAAAAGCAAATGGTAGATTTGCGTGCCAAATTGCAAAAAGAGAAAGACGCAAAGAAAAACGACAACGAGCGTTATGCAGCTTTAGTAAAAGGTGCATCTTCGCCAAGTAGTAAGGCGTATTATCGCAAGTCAAAAATTGACCACGCAGCTTCGCATGACCGACAGATTGAATCAATCAAGCGTCAGATTGAGAGTTGCAAAGAGTCTATCGCTCGCGAACGTAAACGTAAATAAATCATTAGGTCAGCGGGATTGGGTTTCCGCTGGCTTACAAAGAAATAAAATCATGAAGAGAATATCACTTTTATTACTGCTTAGCTTCGTTGCGCTTTGCTTACAAGCGCAATCAGTAGAAAACGCAGCGCCACTATCTGTGGCTGCGGATCGACCAGGTATGGCGACGGGCGTGGGTGTACTACCATTCAAAACTATTCAATGGGAGACGGGCTTCCAATGGGATTACGCAGACCGTCAACACTCGTTCACATTACCCACTACCATGCTGCGCTTTGGTGTAGCGCCCTTTGCGGAGTTACGCTTAGAATATGACGGTACCTTATCCCGCACTACGGAATGGAATTACACCCAATGGCAATATCAAGTAGAGCCACTCATTCTTGGTACTAAGATTCGTGTGTTTGACGGCTGGAAAGCCGTACCAAAAATCAGTTTCTTGGCGAATATTGCCATACCTATCACCAAAGAGGCATATCAGAGCTCGCATGTAGCCCCCAGTCTATATCTGCTCTTTGAGAATGATGTAACCGATTGGCTGAATCTGTGCTATAATCTTGGCGCAGAATGGAATGGCGTTGATGCAACACCCAGCACCTTCCTCGCACTATGCCTCGGCTTTACTATTAATGACCAATGGGGTGCATTTGTAGAGAGTTACAACTATTTCACTCGCCTCAGTACCCACACCGATGCCGATTGGAACTTAGACGCTGGCTTTACCTATATGCCTCACCATCGCGTACAACTGGATGTCTATGCCTCCATTAATTGCCAAAACCCAGCCATGTACTCTAATGTGGGACTTGGCGTAGCATGGTTAATTAATCCGTAAGAAACAAATCACTATAAAATATGAACTCAAAAATTCTCAAATTCAAGCAAGAACTTAATCGTGTCTTTGACGACAACTTGCACACCAAACAATGGCATAATTACGTGGACTATGCCATCATCGGTTTTATTGTTCTGTCCACCATTGAAGTCTTCCTTTCCACCTATGATGGTATTGTAGAGCGTTATGGTACATGGCTGACTGTCATTGACTATCTCACAACCGCTTTCTTTACTATAGAGGTGAGTTTGCGTATCTGGAATGCCGACCAGTTGAACCCAAAATACAAAGGCTTCTGGGGACGCGTGCGCTATTGCTTCTCTTTCTATGGATTGATCGATATCCTCTCTACCTATCCGTTCTATCTGCACTTCTTTATGCCTATCCCATATGTGGCACTCAAGGCATTGCGTATCGCACGCTTGCTGCGTATCTTCCGCTATATGAAGGCATTCAGCATTTTGTCAAGAGCCTTTCGCTCAAAGACAAACGAGATGAAGGTATCGCTTCAGTTCTTGGCTATTGTGACACTCATCTTGTCCTTTGTACTCTTCTTCGTAGAGCATGAGGCACAGCCCGAAGTGTATGATAACGGATGGACATCTGTGATATGGGCATTCGCACAGTATATCGGCGACCCAGGCAACTTTGCCGATACACCACCTATCACCTTCACAGGACGCATTATCGCTTGTATTATTGGTATATTAGGTATTGCTATCTTCGCCGTGCCTGCCGGATTGATTGGTTCTGCTTTTACGGAAGTGATGGAGAAGGATGAGAAGATGGAGAAGGCAGAAAAAAATACTATCAGACTTAAAAAGGCATTTAGACATGTGCAGTGTCGCTATACAAAATTCTTTGTGGCGCCTAAATTCGTGTCTGTAACGGACTTAGAAGCTAAGCAACGTTTGGCATTGAAGGATATATTTGCAGCGGTGGATAATTCTAATTGCTTTAGACTAAGAAATCTTGCCACAACAAGACCAGTTGAAGAACGGCCTGAAGATAAATTGGTCGTAGAGAATTTCTACAAAAATCGTGACTATGGCTGTTGTATTGACCGAAATTCTCAAATCACAATTGTTTCAACTTCATCGTTTGCAGAAGCAGCCACTGGACACTTTGCGTACTATTTAGCTAAAATAGGAGGCTTTAATTATGTTTCTAAAGAAATAGAAGTTAATCCAGATGCTCCAGTTACCTATTACAATATTAATAGTGTAGATGCTTGCCCTAATCTCAAACCATTTTTGGAAGATATTAAGACATTGGCAAACAAGAAGAATAGTTGGGTTATTTTCATTCTATCTGCAAGTGGAGGACAAGAACCCGTATATCCTACCGTATTCCACTATATATATGGAGGTGAAAAAGGTGATTCTACATACGAAGGCAAGAATTTAACAATCATAGATACCAACTCGTTTGAGAATATGTATTGTGGCTTGTCTAAAACCTTAATGGATAATTATAATTTAGAATCCGATAAACAACGTTTCCATACAGGTGCTTCACAAAAAAATGTTGCTCGATTTGTGGGTGGCGGTAAGGCTTGTAATGCTTTTACTATTCGCATTGCATGGAGTGTAACATGCTGGGATTTCCGCTATTTGGAAATTGCTAAGCACATGGCAGAAAACTTTAATAAGCATCTCATTCATAAAGAAGAAATGCCTATTTCGGATGAACTAAAAACTCGAGTGCCTAATCAAGACTATGGTTATGATTTTTATAAAGAATAATGGAACTTCTATCTCAACTATATAAGATTGTCGCCAAATCTGGACAAGAGCAAGAAATAAAATCCTTTGTGATGGAATATCTAAAGGATGTTCCATTGCAGTTCGCAACTGATGATATAGGAAATGTGTATATCACCAAAGGTGAAGCCTCCTCATATCCCTGCGTGGCAGCTCATTTGGATGAAATACACACTCCTTGTCAACGAGAAGTCATTATCGATGGTGATACAATATACACCGTCGATGCCGATAATAATCGGGTTGGTTGTGGCGCGGATGATAAAAATGGGATATGGATAGTCCTTCATTTGCTCCGCACGGAACCTACGCTAAAAGCGATACTATTTGTCCAAGAGGAAAAGCAAGGAGATATGCCTGGTTGCCAAGGCGCAAAAGCATGCGACCTTACATTTTTTAATAATGTTACATACATTATAGAATGTGATAGAAAAGGTGCGCATGATGTTGTTCGGTGTGGAAAAGGAACATTGCTTTGTGATGAAAATTTTATTCCCGAATATCTTCTGCAAAAGTACGATTATCAGATGGTGGATGGAGGAAAGACAGATGTAGTTGAACTAAAAATAAGAGGCTTAGAAATCCCTGTCTGCAATCTCAGTTGTGGGTACTACAATGCCCATACAGCGGATGAATACACTCAATTTTCAGAACTGCAAAAGTGTCTTTCGTTTGTAAAGGAAATAGTACAAAAAGTATGATAGTATTAATCACCGCCTTTGAGCCTTTTGGTGGAGCGGAAACCAATATCACACAATCCGTTCTTTCTCTATTACCTGATTCCGTTGCGGATTGGCAATAGAGAAAGTTTGTTTGCCTGTGAGTTTTAAGCGCGCACCTATCGTATTGCGAGAGGCAATAGCAACCTTCTCCCCTGATTTAGTCATCATACTTGGGCAATGTCCCTCGGGCGAAAACATCCGTTTGGAGCGCTTTGCTATCAATATGATGAACAGCATGAAAGGAGATAATGATGGCTATATCCCGAACGAAGAAACTATTTACGTTGATCAACCACTCGCCTTGCAAACGCCACTGACAATCAAGGAGTTAGTGCAGTTTTGTACAGATAATGTACAGCCCGTATAAGTGTCTAACTCCGCAGGATTGTATGTCTGCAACCGTGTGTATTATGAAGCACTATATCTGCAACAACGGGCCATCTTTGTGCACATACCCAAAGACATGCCTGCCAGCATGCCTGCGAATACTCTTGTTATGATGCTTAAAGAGAAATTAGTGTAGCACGCAGTTCGTGCCAAGCCAAGTCGGGGAAGAATTTAGCCATTTGCCATGCCTCAAAGAGCAATCGGCAGGCGGTGTAACTTTTCTGCAACAAACGGTCCTTCTTAGGTCGCTCCCAAGCGAAGCGTTTCATCAGACAGCAATCTCCTTTCGCTGGTCTTCCGCCATGTCCGTCGCGTAAGAGTTGGCGAAGCAGACGATTGGCACGCTCTTGATAATCAGTGGTATAAAGAGGAAACGCCTCTATCGGCAAGTGCAACGCATTGACCAGTATATGCCCAAAGGTCTGCCATGCGGTTTTCATGTGCATGGCTGTGAGCATCTCATCTATCTCCTGCGTGAGCGTTTGCCACTCTGCTGGCGTCAATTGCTTGTGTGCCAATTGGAGGCACAATGCCCAATCGCCCAGTTGGCGGAAGCCCACACCTGTACTCTCGAAATGGTGCCATGCATGCATAAATACATACAACGCATTGTACGCCGCACTGGGGACGGGTACGGCATGACCGTATATGTCCAAAGTGGTGGAGCCGTCTAAATGTTTGTGGGTGAATGCCTGATATAGTGCATCGGCATTCTTGTCGTGAACCTCCATGGTCACGCGGTGGAGCTCCACCACACGATCCAGATTCTCATCAATCACCAAGATGAAATGTATGCCTCCATGTGTCTCGGAGTACCAATGTGCATTGGGGTAGGCTGCTTTGGCTATCTCGGCAGCGCGTTCATAATGCTCCTCCCCCACATATATATCCACATCGCCAAAGTCGCGGGTATCAGGGTCGGGATAGAGAGCCGATAGACTATAGCCCTTGATGAGTGTAGCGGGGATATTGTGCTGCATTAGCAGGTCAATCATGCTGATAGCCAACTGATTGAGCCGTGCTTGGCGTTGCAGCACCATGAACATAGTAGGCGTGAGCTGTCTGTCAAAAGGGGTGGAGATGCGATGTGCCTTGAGCCATACGCTCAGGGCATGCAAACACTTCTGGCGTGCCGCCAAGTTCAGCACGCCCTGCCAATCCGTATCGGTAGGCACCTTTGCTTCAGTCCCCCACAGCACGGATCTGAGTATTGAGAAAAACAGTTGTTCTTGATTCATGTCTTGTTGCTGGCTTCCGGCTTCCGGCTTCCAGCTTCCGTTTAATGGATAATCCCGATTTCCTTCCAATCGTCAATAGTAGCTTGGGCATCCTGACGGGCGATATCTTCGGTGACATCGTATTCATCCAGCAATAGCTGTGTGAGGGTATCCACATCAAACTCTTTGCCCTCCACTTTTTGCCATAGGTACGCCGCAGCCTCGTTGAAAGTGATGAGGTTGTTAAAATTCACGAGTTCTACGCTCTCGCCAATCAGTATATAGTCGCCGCCCAACTCGCGCAAGCGAAATCCTTTTTTAGTCTTCATAGCTGAATAGTTCTTTCCATTGAATAATTTTGCGATATACTTTTAGTACAAACCACTTGATGAAAGTGGGTAGATGACGCCATACTCTACCTTTAGTAAGGCGCTTTATTTTTCCTCCTTTACCCTTAATGCGCACCACTTGACCAATAATATCTTTGTCTGTACATACCTCTTGCCCTTGGAGATTGCCATCCCCACGAAGTATGACTTGTTCTGGGGTAATCTTTACGATACGATGTAAGACATAGTAGTCGTTGATTTTTGCCAACACAATGTATCCTACTTTCAAGTGTTTTGGTCGTCGAAGCAAAACGCTGTCTTTTCCGCCTTCGATGAATGGGCGCATGCTCACACCTTGTGGCGTAAACTCCACCGTGTGACCATTATTAATGAGCCGCTCAAACTCTGGTAATAATATCTCGTTGCTCTTTTTCATATATCTTTTTACACTTTACGCTTTGCACTTGTCACTTTCCAACCCCTTGAAAACACACTTTCGCAGCATGGGTGTCTGGCAGACAATCCAAGTGATAGCATTGCACATGGGTAATGATATGCCTAATGCTTTCATATAAATGATCTGCCATTTGCTTGTCAATTTTTAGTCCAGATGCCGATGAAAATATATAGGCATATGCTTGTGGTAAAGAGAGTGGCTGTAGTTGATTGTGCGATGCTTGACTGAGTTTGATGATACCTCCTACGCGTGCGTGTGCATTTTTATAACAAGGTGTCTTCCCACTCCATGGCGAACCATACACGCGTACCTCACCATTATCCATTACACGCAGAATAGGATTGTCATCGTTCAGTAACCACGCGTCATCAAAAGCCGCTAACCACTGCCGTGCATGCGTGGACTTGCCAGTACCACTATGTCCCAAAAACAAGTACCCAAAATCCTCATCTTTCACCTTCAAACAAGGTTTCACCACCACCGCGGCATGCATCTCTAATGTCATGAGAGGGGCAGTGCGGAATGCGAATAGCAGCATCAGCGCGTTGTCAATACAGAAACGCACATCGCGACAGTCTCTGGCTATATGCAATACGCCTTTCGTAAAGGCGGCATCGCATTCAATCTCGCAGCAGATAGGCGACTTGGCTATTTGTGACACACGCATCAACCATCCTCCCTTTTCACCTTTCACCTCTCTAAACACTTCAATACGCGGCATATCTTCCTCCGAGTTGTCGGTGAAAACATGCTGGTAGCCACAGCGTTGCTCCTCATGAAGTAGTCCAGCTTGCTCTATGTGTAAAGTGAAGATAGGGCTATCTTGTGGACTATATACCTGAAATGGTTCATAGTTGCTGAGCATGCCCAACACTGCATCGTTGCTACTCTCTATAGCAAATAGATGTTCTGCAACGCAATAGTATGTGGTGGATATGTGTTTCATCAGAAATTTTGAAATGCCCTGCAAAGGTACGAAAAAAAAAGCGAATGTGCAAAAAAATCGCAAGAAAGTGACTCTTATTATTGCATATGTGCATTTTTTATTGTAATTTTGCAGCCAAATATTAAAATAGGAGATTTATGTACAAAAGAATACTATTGAAACTCTCAGGTGAGAGCCTCATGGGAAGCAAAGGCTACGGCATTGATGAGAATCGCTTGGCGGACTATGCACAGCAGATACAACATATCGCACAAAAAGGAGTGCAGATAGGTATTGTTATCGGGGGTGGAAACATTTTTCGTGGTTTAAGCGGAACTCAAAAAGGATTCGATCGAGTAAAGGGAGACCAAATGGGCATGCTGGCGACAGTGATTAACTCATTGGCTCTCTGTTCCGCCTTGGAGGCTATCGGGCAGAAAGTGCGGGTGATGACCAGTGTGCGCATGGAGCCTATTGGCGAACTCTATTCTACAGCCGCTGCTCTTCGGCTTATGGATGAAGGCAATGTGGTGATTATAGCGGGTGGTACGGGCAATCCTTACTTCACCACCGACACAGCTTCGGTGTTGAGGGCGATTGAAATCAAAGCAGATGTGATGATGAAAGGCACGCGCGTGGATGGTATATACACTGCAGACCCAGAGAAAGATCCCACTGCTACTAAATTTGACGAAATTACCTATGACGAAGTATTGGACCGTAAACTGCGTGTCATGGATTTGACCGCCATCACCATGTGTCGTGAAAACAAAATGCCAATCTATGTATTTGATATGGATACGGTGGGAAACCTCGAAAAAGTTATTAACGACGAACCAATAGGTACATTGGTAAAACCGTAAAACTGCACAAACAACTATATTTAACATGTTAAAACCCTTAAACTCATACAGATATGATTGAACCTGCTAAAATTAAAACCGATGCTGAAGAGCTGATGGAGTCAGCTGTGATGTATCTTGATGATGCTTTGGCGCGTATACGCGCAGGCAAAGCCAGTGCTCGAATTTTGGATGTAGTACGCGTGGAGTACTATGGTCAGATGAGTCCACTCGCCAATGTGGCTACAATCACTACACCAGATGCTCGTACCATTCAAATCCAACCATGGGAGAAGAAAATGATTGCCGAAATAGAGCGTGCTATCATCAACTCCAATGTTGGACTTGCACCAAGCAACAATGGTGAGAGTATTCGTCTGATGATACCACCATTGACAGAGGAGCGTCGTAAAGAATTGGCAAAACAATGCAAGGGCGAAGCAGAACAAGCGAAAGTAAGTATTCGTAATGCGCGTCGTGATGCAATTGACTTGCTCAAAAAACAACTGAAAGAAGGATTGCCAGAGGATGCTGAGAAAGATGCGGAGAATGATGTTCAGAAACTGCATGACAAGTATGTGAAGCAAGTGGACGAAATCTACGCAAAGAAAGAGAAAGAGATAATGACCGTGTAAATTTAGGCGATTAGGCAATGAGGCGATTAGGCGAGAGGCACGAAATAGCGGCAGGGCCGCATACCCCCAGCCTTTAGCCTTTAACCTTTAGCCTTTAACCTTTATTTATTGCGTCGGCAATTACTCATACTAACAATAGCATGGACATTGGCTATCCCGATGTCCCATGCTATTTGTTTAGATAGCATTATGAATCTTCCTGCTATGGGCATACCTGTGGTGAATTACTCGCCAGAGACCACATGGGAATTTGGAGCAGCAGCACAAGCATATTTTCGTTTGCCAAACCAAGAACGCACTTCTATCGTGCAACTTGATGGCACTTATTCGCTCAAACACCAGTGGTATATCAATGCTCAAGGTGCACTCTATTTTGGAGCGAAATCCAATAACCAATCAACTACCGCTAATTGCCCAACTTGGCAACTGCATTTTCGTGTAGGGTATAGTAATCGACCTGCCACTTATTATGGTGTTGGCAACGAGGGGAATATGGGTGTTGGCATGCTGCGTAAAGGGACACCATATACATTGCAACGAAGCCATGCTACGATTCAAGCACCTATTACTTTAAGCAAGGCGTGGGCTATCGGGCCAATGGTACATGTGCAATTTGCAGACTACGGAATAGCACATGCTAATTATCATTTGTCGGATGTAGGCGTCGGGGTTGTAACGCAGTACGATACGCGCGATGTTACTTTTTATCCAACAAGGGGTATGTTCTTCAAACTTTCTCTTGCCGCATCTTATTCGGTAAGTTCCACAGATGGTGCAGCCCCTTCGCACGATGCTATAGGTCACTTGTCTGCCGATCTGCGTCAGTATTTACCGCTTTATCGCGACCTCGTGCTGGCGTGGCAACTAAAAACGCAGTGGGTAATGACTGCACACGCAGTGTCGCCGTTGGGTATATATGCCCTGCTACCACGATTGGGTGGGCAAGATGGGTTGCGCGGGGTGAATAGTGATATGTTTCGGGATGATGTAATGATGGCATTGCAAGCAGAGTTGCGTATCCCGATATGGAGTATTTTCCGAGCCACTGTATTTGCTGGGGTGGGGGATGTTTACGATTGGCACGATTGGCATTGGGCTACCCCAAAAGTGGGCTATGGAGTTGGACTGCGCGCTACTATCAATAAAGCAAAAGTTAATTTGCGCTTTGATATTGTTCGCAGCAATGTGAATCCACAATGGAATGATATCAATGCCTATAGTTTTTATTTAACAGCCACAGAAGCATTTTAACGCTATCTATATTCAACACCAAATGAAAGGACTTGTCATCAAATCTACAGGCACCAGTTATGGCGTGCATTTCCTTGACGGAACAACAGCGGATTGTCATGTGAAAGGTAATTTTCGTATCCGTGGTATTCGTTCTACCAATCCTGTCGCGATAGGCGACTATGTGGAGGTGAAAACGGAAAACGGAACGGGGAAAGGCGAGAGCGAACTTACCTATTGGATTACGGAAGTGTATGATCGTAAAAACTATATCGTTCGTCGCAGTACCAATCTTAGTTATGCTTCGCATATCTTGGCGGCTAATGTGGATATGGCGGCGCTGATTGTTACGATTCGTCACCCTGAAACCTCTACCACCTTCATTGATCGTTTCTTGGCAACATGCGAGGCGTATCGCGTGCCAGCCTGTATTATCTTCAATAAGGTGGACTTGCTCAATGAAGACGAACAGCAGGAACTCGCTGCCCTGCGCCAGTTGTACGAGTCTTTAGACTATCCTACATACGCTATCTCAGCATTAACCCTCTCCTCCTTACCTATAGCCTCTATCTTTGAAGGGAAAGTGACACTGCTCTCTGGCAATTCGGGCGTAGGCAAATCCACGCTGCTCAATGCTATTTTGGGCAAGGATATTGCTCGCACAGGTGCCATATCTTCAGCGCACCACAAGGGCATGCATACTACTACCTTCTCCGAAATGTATCCGCTACACCACTCTACACAACCGCTACACAACTCCTCTTGGATCATTGACACACCAGGCATCAAGGGCTTTGGTCTGCTGGATATAGAAAAGGAGGAAGTGGGACACTATTTTCGTGAGATTTTTAAGGTAGCGCGTGACTGCCGTTATTCCAATTGTATTCACATGAACGAACCAGGTTGTGCAGTCAATCAAGCGGTAATAGATGGGCGAATAGCCCTATCGCGCTACGAGAGTTATCTCAGTATCCTTGACGATACTACGGAAGGCAAGTATAGGTAGTTTTCCTTCCCTTTGGCATCTCTCTGTTTTCGAAACCACTCGGTTACCACTCTGAGGTTCCCACTATACGGCGGAAAAAATGCTTACCCAAATAAATAAAAACAACTGCCAACGGTTTGGCAGTTGTTTTTATTCATATCTATAGCTCTATCGCTTATTTCAGTTTCTTGAAAGTCTCGCGCATGTTGCAAGCTTTGCTGAGGATAGCATGCAAGTCTTCAATCTTAACGCGCTCTTGCGCCATCGTATCGCGATGGCGGATTGTTACGCAGTTGTCGTTCAATGTGTCGTGGTCCACGGTAATACAGAATGGCGTACCAATAGCATCTTGACGACGATAACGCTTACCAATAGAATCCTTCTCATCGTAGTTGGTATGGAAGTCATACTTCAGCATATCCATAATCTCACGCGCTTTCTCTGGCAGACCATCTTTCTTCACAAGTGGCATCACGCAAGCTTTCACAGGAGCAAGAACAGCAGGAAGGTTCAATACCACGCGAGTGTCGCCGCCTTCGAGTACCTCCTCCTTGTATGCGCCGCACATCACGCTGAGGAACATACGATCCACGCCGATACTGGTCTCAATCACATATGGCGTGTAACTCTTGTTGAGTTCAGGGTCGAAATACTCGATTTTTTTACCACTATATTGTGCGTGTTGGCTGAGGTCGAAGTCGGTACGGCTGTGAATACCCTCTACCTCTTTGAATCCGAATGGCATGTGGAACTCGATGTCGGTAGCCGCGTTGGCATAGTGTGCTAACTTGTCGTGGTCGTGGTAGCGGTAGTTCTCGTCACCCATACCGAGGGCTTTATGCCATTTGAGGCGGAACTCCTTCCAGTACTCAAACCACTTCATCTCCTCGCCTGGACGAACGAAGAACTGCATCTCCATTTGCTCGAACTCACGCATACGGAATACGAATTGGCGAGCTACGATCTCGTTGCGGAAGGCCTTACCGATTTGTGCGATGCCGAAAGGAATCTTCATGCGGCCTGTCTTTTGTACATTCAAGTAGTTCACGAAGATACCTTGTGCTGTTTCAGGACGGAGGTAAATCTTTATTGCGCCATCAGCGGTACTTCCCATCTCGGTAGAGAACATCAGGTTGAACTGACGCACATCGGTCCAGTTGCGGGTACCAGAGATTGGGCAAACAATTTCTTCATCAAGAATAATTTGCTTGAGTTCTTCGAGGTTGCTATCGTTGAGGGCAGTAGCAAAACGCTCGTGCAACGCGTTGCGTTTCTCCACATTGGCTTTTACTCGCTCGTTGGTTTGCTTAAACATCTCCTCATCGAAACTCTCGCCGAAGCGTTTGCGTGCTTTGGCTACTTCTTTCTCAATCTTCTCGTCGTACTTTGCGAGTTGGTCCTCAATAAGCACATCAGCGCGGTAGCGTTTTTTGCTATCTTTGTTATCAATCAGTGGGTCATTGAACGCGTCCACATGACCAGAAGCTTTCCATGTGGTAGGGTGCATAAAGATGCTGGCATCAATGCCGACGATGTTCTCATGGAGCATGGTCATTGCGTCCCACCAGTATTTTTTGATGTTGTTTTTGAGTTCTACACCATTTTGTCCGTAGTCATAAACTGCGCCGAGACCGTCGTAAATCTCGCTGCTTGGGAAAACGAAGCCGTACTCTTTGCAGTGTGCGACTAATTTTTTGAAGGTTTCTTCTTGTGTTGCCATATTCTATAAAAGTTCTAAAAGTTTCAAAAGCTGTGAGGGTGAAAAAGACCCTATTATACAATTTGGGTGCAAAGGTAATGTTTTTTTACGAACTATGCAAGAAATGACTGTTTTTATTTGAAAATCTTGTGCTTTACTTGCATATTTGCATTTTTTGTTGTAACTTTGCGCGTTTTTTGGTATTCTGGTTATTCGGCAAAAAAAATAAACAACAAAATTATAAAAACACAATGAATTTAATTCTGATTTCTTTAGCCGTTTTGGGCGTGACGGGATTAGTGGCAGCAGTGCTGCTGTACTTCGTTGCCCAAAAATTCAAGGTGGAAGAAGATCCACGCATTGATGAGGTGCAAGAGGCGTTGCCTGGCGCAAACTGCGGTGGATGCGGTTTTGCGGGCTGTCGCGCTTTTGCCGAGAGTTGCGTGAAAGCGGACTCGCTGGATGGACTTCTCTGCCCAGTAGGCGGTGCACCTACGATGAAGACAGTAGGTGAGATTCTTGGAATGGCGGTTGGAAACATCGACCCCAAAGTAGCAGTAGTACGCTGCAACGGTACGTGCGAAGCACGCCCAAAAACAAGCACCTACGATGGTGCTAAGAGCTGCCAAATCCTGCATAACTGCTATGTAGGTGAGTCGGCTTGTCCGTTCGGATGTTTGGGCTGCGGCGACTGTGTGGCTGCCTGCGAGTTTGATGCTATCCACATGAACCCCGAGACAGGGTTGCCAGAAGTGGACGACGAGAAATGTACCAGTTGCGGTAAGTGTGTGAAAGCGTGTCCACGCAATATCATCGAGCTCCGCAAGAAAGGTCCAAAGAGCCGCCGAATGGTAGTGATGTGCGTGAACAAAGACAAAGGTGCTGTAGCACGCAAGGCATGTACCAACGCATGTATCGGTTGTAGCAAGTGCCAGAAAGTTTGCGAGTTCGATGCAATCACTATTGAAAACAACTTGGCGTACATCGATTACAACAAGTGCCGCCTCTGCCGCAAGTGCGAGGACGCTTGCCCAACAGGTGCTATTCATGCAGTGAATTTCCCACCAAGAAAGGTGAAAACTGAAAACGGAGAGGTGAAAACTGCTCCAGCAGCACCAAAGGCTGCGCCAGTGGCAAAACCTGCGGCTGAGAAACCTGCAACAGAAGCACCTGCAGCTAATGTTGAACCTAAACAAGAGGAGGCAAAGGCATGAAAGCAACATTTAGAATAGGTGGAGTTCATCCACATGATAATAAGCAATACTCTGTTCATCAACCTATCACCGAGTGCCCATTGCCAGCGAAAGCAATCATTCCGTTGGTACAACACATCGGCGCGCCTGCGCAAGCAGTAGTGGAGAAAGGACAGAAAGTGAAAGTAGGCGAACTGATTGCTAAAGCAGGTGGTTTCGTGAGTGCGAATATCCACGCTCCTTTTAGTGGTACCATCACCAAGATCGACTCAACCATCGATGCATGGGGCATGAAAATGCCTGCCATCTTCATGGATGTAGAGGGCGACGAGTGGCTTGAGACCATCGACCGCAGCAAGGATATCGTTCGCAAATTAGACTACGAACCAAAGCATATTATAGATAAGGTACAAGAGGCAGGTATCGTAGGTTTGGGTGGCGCATGTTTCCCAACCCATGTGAAGCTCCTTCCTCCTCCTGGCAAGAAAGCAGAAGTGCTGATCGTGAATGGCGTAGAGTGCGAGCCATACTTGACTTGCGACCACCAACTCATGCTCGAGCACGGCGAGGAGATTATCATCGGTATTCAACTGCTGATGCGTGCGCTCAACATTGAGAAAGCGATTATCGGTATTGAGGCCAACAAACCTGATGCTATCAAGCACATGACTGCTCTCGCAAGCAAAGTGCTGGGCATTGAGGTGAAAGCCCTCAAACTGAAATACCCACAAGGTGGCGAGAAACAACTCATCGACGCATGTATCCGTCGCCAAGTACCAAGCGGTGCGCTGCCAATTGAGGTAGGTGCTGTGGTGGACAACGTGGCTACTATCTATGCTGTATATGAGGCAGTGCAAAAGAATAAACCACTCATCTCGCGCGTGATGACCGTTACAGGTAAGAGCCTCGCTAAACCAGGCAACTACGATGTGCGCTTCGGTACACCATTGACCGAGGTCGTGGCTCTTGCAGGCGGTGTGCCAGAGGATACAGGTAAAGTGATTGGCGGTGGTCCTATGATGGGTCGCGCAATGAGCAATATCGATATGCCAAGCAACAAGCGCGTGAGTGGCCTGCTGTTCTTGCCAGAGGCAGAGAGTCTGCGCCAAGAGATTACGAACTGCGTCCGCTGCGGCAAATGTATTGGGGCTTGCCCAATGGGCTTGGAGCCATGGCTCTTGTCCAAACAAGCATGGCACAGCATGTGGGACGAGATGGAAGACCACAATATCATGGACTGCATCGAGTGTGGTTGCTGCCAATTCACTTGCCCAAGCCACTTGCCACTGCTCGACTATGTGCGCATGGGTAAAGCAAAAGTGGGAGGAATCATTCGCGCTCGTCAAGCGGCGAATAAGTAGTTTAGAGTTTATAGTTTAAAGTTTAAAGGCTAGAATATATGAAACAACTTATAGTATCTCCCGCACCACATTTCCATAGCGGTGATAGCGTGCGGAAAAATATGCTGTTGGTGATTATCGCCCTCCTGCCAGCTTACGCAGTCAGCGTTTGGCAATTCGGTTGGGGCGCACTCATCACCACCGCCATCAGCGTGGCAGCATGCGTGCTGTTTGAGTGGCTGATTGCGAAATATATCTTGAAACAAAAGTCCACTATCGGCGACCTCTCTGCTGTACTGACAGGTCTGTTGTTGGCATTCAACTTGCCAAGCAACTTGCCTTGGTGGATCGTGATTATCGGTGCTTTGGTGGCTATCGGTGTAGCGAAAATGAGTTTCGGCGGATTGGGACAGAACATCTTCAACCCTGCTCTTGTGGGTCGTGTGTTCCTGCTGATCTCTTTCCCTGCTCAGATGACTACATGGCCAGTGCCACAAGGTTTTGCTACCTCGTATGTGGATGCTGCTACAGGTGCTACTCCTCTGGCTGCCATGAAAGTGGCACTGACTGGTAGCGACAGCATGATGAGCGCAGTGCCTGAGATGTGGGATATCCTCATCGGTAAGATGGGCGGTAGTCTTGGCGAGGTGAGCGCATTGCTCCTGCTCGCAGGTGGTATCTTCCTTATTGCTACGCGTGTGATCACATGGCATATCCCAGTGAGCATCATGGCTACCGTGGCGTTGTTTGCTGCGGTGACTGGTTGGGCTGGAATGTTGCCAGAGAGCGTATGCACAGGCGAATATGTGATGCTGAGTCTTTGCACTGGTGGTATGATGCTGGGTGCATGGTTCATGGCTACCGACTATGTGACTTCACCTATGAGCAATTGGGGAAAGATCATCTTCGGTGTGGGTATCGGTGTGATTGTGATGGTAATCCGTACTTGGGGTGCTTACCCAGAAGGTATGTCATTCGCTATCCTAATCATGAATGCATGTGCACCATTGTTGAACCTCATTCGCCCAAAGCGTTTTGGCGAGAAACGGAAGTAGAACAAAGAATAAGGAACCAAGAACCAAGACAAATCAGTAACGACTGATCTGACGAAAGTAATAAGTCTTTATTCCTGGCTCCTGATTCCTGAATCAAAAACAAGAATATTATGGCAAAATTACAAAGTTCATTTAAGAATATGTTGCTTTCGCTAACGCTTATCGCGTTGGTGGCTGCGGCTGCCTTGGCTGGCGTGTATATGCTGACCATGGCACCTATTGAGGCAGCCAAAGTGGCTAAGCAACAGAGCGCTATCATGCAAGTGCTTCCTGAGATGGAAGGAATGACTATCGCTGAGGCAGAAGAGGTGAATGGTATCACCCTGCACAAAGCGTATGTAGGCGAAGAGTGGATCGGTACGGCCGTAGAGGCAAGCACCGAGGGTAACCAAAACATGCCTTTCGGTGGTACTTTCCGCCTGATGGTAGGTTTCAACAATGTAGGCGATGTGGTTCGCTATGTGGTATTGGAGCAAGCCGAGACTCCTGGTCTGGGTGCGCTGATGAGCACATGGTTCTGCAATCCTGATAAACCAAAATCCAATATCTTGGGCAAGAACCCTGCAACTACAGAGTTTCGCGTAAGTAAAGATGGTGGCGATATTGATGCTATCACTGCATCTACCATCACCTCGCGCGCTTTCCTCGAAGTGGTAGTGAAAGCATACAACGCTATCGCTCAACAGCCAATGCTAATCGAGGCAGTGAGCGGTGCAACACAAGTGGAAGCACCTGCCGCAGAAGTGGCTGAAGGCGTTTGCCCTAACGGCAACGACCCTGCTACATGCCCAGGCTGCAGCGAGAAACATTGTCAAAAGAAAGGAGGCCAACAATGAAAAATAAAGCATTAAATACAGTATTGAATGGTATCTTGCGCGAGAACCCTGTATTCGCTCTCGTGTTGGGTATGTGTCCTACCTTGGCGACCACTACTTCTGCTATCAATGGTATGTCTATGGGACTCGCTACTACTTTCGTGCTTATCTGCTCGAATGTGGTGATATCACTTCTGAAAAACATGATTCCTGATAAAGTGCGTATCCCTGCGTTTATCGTGGTGATTGCTACTTTCGTGACGATGGTGCAACTCTTGATGCAAGCATATTTGCCTGCTATCTATGAGGTGTTGGGTTTGTTTATCCCGCTGATTGTGGTGAACTGTATCGT
>JAZNRY010000048.1:0-8064 GCA_045590995.1 Paludibacteraceae bacterium
GTTAGTATTGAGCAGATAGTAGTGCGGAGTGAGTGAGTGGTGCGAGCACCACGATTGAGCGACAATCTGCTAGATGCCAATAATAAACCAAAAGATCATAAAAGTGTTTAATGTATACGTCCTTTAATGTTACGAGTAAAACGTGCAATTTTTAAAAGAAACCTCACATTGACGATAATTGTCTTTAACAAATCCCCTGAGCGCCCAATGTGTTGTTTTGGGCGCAATTGTTGTTAAATCAAGTTGTTTGTGTTGTTGATTAAAATATATATCACTTGCCCCTTCGTGTTATTCCCACCACATTTACTTAAGATTTAGTCGCACGAGCATCGCTCAAGGCGATGTGAGGAGACGGCTGCAATTTATTACGGAGTACCTCGTAAAAGCGCGGCTATCGCGTGGCAATAAGATTTATTTAGATTTCTGCCCGTTAGGGCAAGGAGATATAAAGTATCACCTGTATATCGTTCCCAATAATTTTGGCAACAGAGATAATAATTACGGTCTATAAAAACTCTGCTCCAACAGCGCTTGCGCATTCGATTCGTTCAGCAGATCATAAATAGAAACATCTTTATTGTGGCGCATATAACTATCCACAATACGCCACCCTACCCACTGACCCAAACGACCGGGGGAGTCTTGTGTCACCTCTGCCGTGAAAGGACCTTCGTTCAGATAAGAACTAAGAACCGTTGACTCTGTCTTAAATAAGTCGCGCTTCTGCATTATGCGATTCCAAATAGCTTGCTCGTAATGCACACACCATTCCCACTGCGCTTGCGTATAGCCCATCACATTCCATACGGGCTCATCTGGAAGCAACTGCGAAAGCAAGAACAATTGCTTTCCGCGGAAAATCATCTGATCCAACAACCTATTGGTCTTGCTGTTATACGCCATATGATACGACAAATACAACTTCAGCACATCCACCACGACACACTCCTTGCGCATCGTCGGTTTCTGATAGTCGTACACCACCTGATTGTAATACGGATAGTCGCTACCCAAATACATATCCACACCCACACCAATCATATCATCGTAGTACATCACCGATGAATTAAAACCCGATACAAACAGATACACCGTAGGCACTGTCCATTCGGGATAGAGATAATGCAATCGCGAAAAAGCAGTATTCAGTGCCGTTTGCAAACTATCAATATCTGCAAACTGCGTTTGAGCAAGCGCATTCGTTTGCGCAAAACCCATCGCTGTATCCGTCAAAAAGTCCACATAGAGCTGACTAAAATACGCAGTATCCTCAGACGGAATACCCAATATACCCTCCACAAAAACAGGCATAAACGCCTCGTAATCAGCATACAGCTGGCTAATATCCGAATAGGCACTATCCGCTCTAACAGCCAACTGCGCACTATCAAAGCGCACTACTTCCACCGCTACAGGCTCAATATCCTTGGGGATATATTCATACTTATTCCCGCACCCGCAGAGCAACCCCACGAGCATAGCAATACAAAGTATGTTATTCCTTTTTCTCATTACCTTGACCTTAAACTTTCAACTGTAGGCAAAGCCGTTCTCTAAACTGCGCCCTTGGCGCAAATTCCATCCTTCATCTCTATCACCCGATCACTAATCTCTGCCAATTCCTTGTCGTGCGTCACGATAATGATTGTCTGTCCATACTGCTCTCGCATCTGCAATAGCAACTTGTGCAGTTCTTTCTTATTGCTCTCGTCCAGACTACCACTGGGTTCATCTGCCAATATCACATCGGGCGACATCATCATAGCTCGCGCTGCTGCCACACGCTGTTTCTCGCCACCCGACAACTGATTGGGCTTATGCGCAAGGCGCTCTGCCATACCTAATTCCGTCAGCAGTTGCATAGCGCGTTGCTCCGCGTCTTTCTCACTCATACGAGCAATCAGAGCGGGCATCATCACATTCTCCAACGCTGTAAACTCAGGCAACAACTGATGAAACTGAAAAATAAAACCAATATGCCGATTGCGAAAATCTGCCAACTCCTTCTCCTTCAGCGAAAATACATCCACTCCGTCAATCACCACACTACCCGAATCGGGCATATCAAGCGTACCAATAATCTGAAGCAGGGTCGTCTTTCCTGCCCCACTCTTACCGATAATACTAACAATCTCGCCTTTCTCTACAGTCAAATCCACTCCTTTCAATACTTGCAAAGAGTCAAAAGACTTGTGTATGTTTCTAACTTCTATCATTATTCGTTAATCCGCCGCTTGAAATTTCGATGATTTTGGTTGATTTACTATAATATACTGCAATTTTGGTAGTGCAAAATTTTGTTGCGTCATATTCCTTGCCGTGGCACAATGTTGGTGTCACGGAATGGTTGTCTCTGTTGTCGTCCCCACTCCCCTTTTCCGTTTTTCTTTTCACCTTTCAGTTTCCCCTCAACGCATCATACAACGGTATTGTATCCAGAAAACAATGTTCTCCGTTTTCTATCTTCACCACCATAGACTGCGTTCCATTGCAGAGCATCAAAAAAGGCACATTCACTTCGTGATTATACACCACCGCTTGGTCAAAAACCTCCTGCGTAAGAGCCACATAGGGAGCTTTGAACTCAATCACCATCAGCGGTTGCATTTGCTGGTCATACACAATCGCATCGCAACGCTTCTGCGTACCAACTACCGTTATCGGCACCTCTACCGCTATCAAGTTATGCGGATAAGCAAACTCATCCACCAACAACTGCAATGTCGTCTGGCGAACCAACTCCTCTGGCGTGAGGCGAACAAACCGCCGCCGCCACGCACATAGGACATATTGCTTGCCGTTTTGAGTTCGAATTTGCATTACTTCTGCCAGTTGTCTTTCAGCGAAGCAGTGCGGTTGAAGACAAGCTTCTCGCTCGTAGTATCAGGATCTACTACAAAGTAGCCGTGTTTGAGGAACTGATAGTTCTGGCACTTAGCAATACCATTCACCACCTCTGGCGCATGCATCTCTGCCTTCAGCGCACCCTCTATCTTGCAATTCACTACCTTCAAACTCTCTGGATTCAACAAGTCGCGGAAGTCACCCTCCTCAGCAGATGGGTTCTCGCACGCGAACAAACGGTCATACAAGCGAACCTCAGCATCTACACAAGACTCGCACTCTACCCAGTTAATCGTCGATTTAGTCTTGCGGTTGCCACCTTCAGTACCCGACTTAGAGTCTGGGTCGTAGGTTGCATATACGGTGGTGATATTACCCTCAGCATCCTTCTCACAGCCAGTAGCTTGGATGATATAAGCGGCTTTCAAACGCACCTCACGGCCACCAGGACTCAATCGGAAGAACTTCTTGTCGCCCTCCTCTTGGAAGTCACCGCGCTCGATATAAAGCTCCTTCGCGAACTTCATCTCGCGAGTGCCCAACTCTGGGTGTCCGTCAATGTTCTCAGCCACAATAGTTTCGCCTTCGCCCGCAGCGGGGTCCCCGAAAGTGCCCATAGCACTTTGGGGTGCTTTGTAATTTGTTATCACAAGTTTCACAGGGTCAAAGATAGCACACACGCGTGGCGCAGTTTCCTTCAAGGTCTCGCGAACGGTATGCTCCAGCAAGCCAAGGTCAATCATACCCTCTACCTTGGTGTAACCAATCTTGTCGATGAACGCACGAATAGCTTCTGGGGTATAACCACGACGGCGCAAACCGCAAACGGTAGGCATACGAGGGTCGTCCCAACCGCTTACCAAACCCTCTTTCACCAATTGCAACATCTTGCGCTTCGACATCACGGTGTAGGTGATATTCAATCGGTTGAACTCGTATTGGCGTGGGCGATAGTCGCCTGTAACGAATTGGTCGATATAGTAGTCGTACAATGGACGGTGTACCACAAACTCTAATGTACAGATAGAGTGGGTTACGCCCTCGAAGTAGTCAGATTGACCGTGCGCGAAGTCGTACATAGGATATACATTCCATGTGCGACCCGTGCGGTGGTGAGGGTGGGTAGTGATAATGCGGTACATGATTGGATCGCGGAAGTGCATGTTTGGATTAGCCATGTCAATCTTCGCACGAAGCACCATCTTGCCGTCCTCTATCTCACCATTTTGCATGGCTTGGAAGAGACGAAGGTTCTCATCAATTGGACGGTCGCGATAGGGTGATGCCACACCGGGTTCGGTAGGTGTACCCTTTTGCTCGGCAATCTGCTCGGCGGTTTGCTCGTCGATATATGCCTTGCCTTGCTTGATAAACTCAATCGCCAAGTCATAGAGTTGTTGGAAATAGTCAGAAGCGTAGTAGATATTGCCCCACTTGAAACCCAACCAAGCGATGTCTTGCTGGATAGAGTCCACATATTCCACATCTTCTTTCACGGGGTTGGTGTCATCAAAACGAAGGTTGCAGACACCATTGTATTTCTCCGCGATACCGAAGTCCATGCAGATGGCCTTCACATGACCGATATGCAGGTAGCCGTTTGGCTCTGGCGGGAAACGCGTCTGAATGCGTCCGTCGTTCTTACCTTCTTGTAAATCTTTCTCTACGATTTGCTCAATAAAATTGAGACTTCTTTCTTCCATTTCCATTTATTCTTGTCTTTAAACTTTAAACTCTAAACTTTAAACCAACGCAAGGCGTTTAGTTATATCCGCGTACTATTCCACGAGGTGAACCTTTGATAAACTCAAGAATCAAATCGCGCTCCGCGCTTTGTGGCAAGGTGTTCTCCACTTGCTCTACCGCTTGGCTCACATTCAAGCCCGAGAGGTACACCAAACGATAGGTGTTTTGAATAGCCGTAATCTGCTCTTGAGTGAACGCACGACGATTGAGTCCCACCGAGTTAATACCGCAATAGGAGATAGGTTCGCGTGCTGCAATAATATACGGAGGCACATCCTTGTTCACTTTCGAACCTCCTTGAATCATCACATGTGCACCGATATGGCTGAATTGGTGTACCAGACTTCCGCCACCAATGATTGCCCAGTCCTCTACCACCACTTCGCCTGCCAATTGAGTGGCGTTAGACATGATGATATGGTCGTGCAACAAGCAGTCGTGTGCCACATGGCAATACGCCATAATCAGGCAATGATTGCCTACCACCGTCTTGCCTTTGCTGGCTGTACCGCGATGAATGGTTACAAATTCACGAATCGTGGTGTTATCGCCAATGATAGCATAGGTCTTTTCGCCTTTGTATTTCAAGTCTTGTGGATCGCCGCCGACCACTGCACCCGAATAGATATGGCAGTTTTTACCAATACGCGTACCACTATAGATGGTCACATTGTTGTCTATCACAGTGCCTTCACCTATCTCCACATCCTCGTGGATACAAGAGAAATGTCCAACAGTTACGCTTGGATGAAGCTTTGCTTCAGGATGAATGTAGTTCATATCTTTCTTCTTTTCTGTTTTCACTTTTCCGCTTCAATTTTATTGCGCAAGCGTTTCGCGCATTGCGTATTGAAGGTGTGTCCTGGTCGCAACGCAGCGATCTTGCCTTGAATACGGCAGCCAACGAGCGACATGTCACCTATCAAATCCAGCAACTTATGTCGCGCAGGCTCATTCGGGTAGTTCAGCGGACTGAGATAACCCAACTTGTTGGCATCCAATCGGGGCTGACCCAACTTGTCAGTCATATAGTCCAGTCCCTCTTGCGACATCGGTGTCTCGTATATCACAAGGGCATTCTGCAAGTCGCCACCCTTGATAAGTCCCATACGCAATAGCGGTTCTATCTCGCGCACAAAGCAGAATGTACGCGCAGCCGACAACTCGCGTTTGTAGTCAGCAAGGGCTTTTATTTCCGCACTCTGCTCACGCAATATGCCACTGGCATAAGCCACCGTCACTCCTGCTTCGTAGTGGTCACATGGCAGAATCACCATCTTGTTGCCGCGCTCCGAGATATACTCAATGGGCTCAGTGACAACAAACACTTTCTGTTCTGCCTCTTGCTCTTGCAAGCCCACTTGTTCAATGGCTTGGATATAATACTTCGCACTACCGTCAAGAATCGGCATCTCTGGTCCGTCCACCTCAATAAGGCAGTTATCCACGCCCATAGCATAGAGAGCCGATAACGCATGTTCCACGGTGGACACTTTCCACGCGCCACGCTCCAACACGGTGCCACGCTCAGTAGCGGTCACATAGTCTGCTATGGCTTCGTAGGTAGGACGACCTTCAAGGTCCGTACGACATATCTGCACACCCGTATGCTCCGCTGCTGGCAAGAATGTCGCATGGATATGCAATCCAGTATGCAAGCCTTTTCCTTCGAAAGAAAAAGATGATTTTAATGTATGTTGTTTCATTTTATCCGTTATTTGAAATAAAAAAGCATGCAAAGGTAGTGAAAAAAAACGATATACACAAAAAAATCACAAAAATCACGCAATAGTCAACGCCCGATCGCCATTCTCCAGCACCTCGATATTCACCGTCACGAGGTCATCGGGTAGGAGGGGCTCTATCATCTCAGCCCACTCAATAAAGCAGTAATTACCCGAATACAGATACTCCTCTGTACCCATATCTAATGCCTCACGAATATCCTTAATACGGTAACAATCAAAGTGATATATCTCGCCTTTAAACTTTAAACCTTCAACTTTCAACTCATCAGGGGGGCGATTAGCGTTAACTTCGTACACATTCACTATCGCAAATGTCGGACTATTCACTATATCTTCCGTCCCCATTGCTTCGCACAGGCATTTGATAAAGGTTGTTTTTCCTGCGCCCATTTTCCCATTAAAGGCAAACACGCGTCTGTCGCCGCACTTATCCAAGATATCGGTTGCAGCCACTTCCTCGCCCTGCTCATTAACCAAGTAAATCCCCTTCGTTGGGTCTTTTTTTATTGTATATTTCAAATCTTGTCCCATCAACATGTATGATTATCCTAAATAATTTTGGTTAATTTTTAGTTTCCTCTTAGCGCGGCAGGGAGTTGATTGCCGCGCAAGTTGTTTAAGTTGTTTTTATATAAATAATTCTTGTTTTTCTAATTTCGCCGCAAAATTACTATTTTTTTTTCAATTACACAACTATTTCCGCTGCATACAGCTCATATTCCTCATTGAATATCTCAATTCCCCGCTGATAAGCAAACCCCAACTTCTGATATAGCTTTTTCGCCCTATTCTGTGGCTCCACTGCCAATGTCACCACGCCTATTCCCTGTTCTCTCGCCATTGCCTTTGCTTTTTCTATCAAAGCCGTTCCCACGCCTTGATTCCTGTAGGGTAGGGACACCGACAAACTGTCGATATAGAACTCTCCTGCCTTTGCTTCATCTTCCATATCATCCCACCCTTTGCCAAAAGCCACATCAAACAGCCCCTTCAGTTGCGGATACATCCTATCTCTCTGCACGCGGTAATGTTCCCCATTCACAGCAATCATCATTCCTGCCCTCTCTCCATCCACTTCGGCTATCCAAGTGTTCCTGTAACTATAATGCGTATCCTCTTGCGCACACACATCCTTCAGTGTCCTAATCCACCGATTATAAAGCGATTTATCACTCAATAAGAACGCACGAAAAATGCCTTCTGCAATATATGCTATGTCAGATAACTCTGCTTTTCTAATTGTAATCATATCATTAAAAAGTGGTGCAAAATTACTATTTTTTGATTACGTATGCAAATAAAATCGTAAAAAATGAGATTCTTGTATTCGTTTTTTTCTATTGTCCCCCGAAGAGTCCCTATTTTCTTTAATTATTCTGCTCGTTATTTATCAATGAATAGGCATTTGAGCCATGAACATGAGATGAAAATACGAATTAAATTAGTTAAAATGGCACAGATTTTGTAAAAATGATTAAAAAATTTGCACAATCAAAATAAAAGCTGTACTTTTGCAGTCGCAATTCTGTTTTACGCAATAGGAATCGCAGTCGCCTAATGCCGCAGGGCGGCAGTTATAGCGACAAGCGCATTCCGACGAGGGGATATTTGGTTTTGACAGCAGGTAGAACAGGTATGTAAGCACGCCGAGCATGAACACCGCTCGTTAATCGGGTTCGCCATTATAACTGGCAACAATACTGTAGCTCTCGCTGCGTAATCGAAG
>JAZNRY010000049.1:0-7057 GCA_045590995.1 Paludibacteraceae bacterium
AATAAAGGCGAAACTATGTTTCGACTTTAAGAGGAGAAGTCGCTCTTGCCCAATGACGCATAGCGTCAGTCAATGCAAGGGGCGCACTTCGACGAGGCATCGACTACCATTACCGCTACAAAGAATGAGATTTTTATTAAAAGACAACATCAACAACCTTTCCGCTTCGCCAACACTATCACCCCACTCGCTCACGAAGCTCGTAGGGACCCCGATACTGCTCAGTGGCACGAAATATATTTATCAACAATAAACAATTCCTTGGCAAGCGCCAATGTTGGGCGCGCGCAGATGTTGTTTAAGTTGTCTTCCAAATTCACTCAAATTATGCTAATCCGTTTAATCCGCAATCAACCTCAAGGTGCTGCCCTCACGGGCACCCTTTATGTGGACAGCCTCATCACCGAGGAAGGCCTCCACCAGTACCAACTCTCCATGCACACTTTGGAGCACATGGACTACGCCATCCCCGATGGTTTTTACCGCCTGCGTATGACCTTCTCCCCTCGCTTTCAGGAGGTTCTGCCTATTCTTGACAATGTTATTGGCTACCAAAAACAAATAGGAATTTGTACCTCCAACAACATTAACAACACACATCAACAACCATTGCGTGGCAATCAACATCCTACCGCGCTTAAGGAAGAAAATAATACGCCTGTTTGTGGTGGCTTTCGCACAGGTATTCGCATCCACGCGGGCAATACCATCGCGCATACCACAGGTTGTATTTTGGTAGGCGACCTGCCGTGTTCAGAGGATGGCAGCGATGCTGCTCCAACCAGCCTTGTCGCCTCATCGCCTTTAGCCTCTTCGCCTGATAGGTTACTATCCTCCCGCAAGCGACTGGAAGAACTCCGCACTTATTTGTTAAACTATATTAAACAGAATCCGTATGAAGAAATTTACATTCAATTGGAAAGCCCTAATCCGTATCCTGATGCTGATCTTGCGTGCAGTTATGAACAGCAAGCACACATCGCCGAATCCCTCCAACGAGCCCAGCGACTCAGAGAATAAAGAGAACTGAGCGAGGAGGCTATGAAGTCTTAGGCGAAAGAAAATAAGGCAAGAATTATCCCCACTGTACCCATAACAGGTATGGTGGGGATATGGGTTTTATCTAACTCGGTGCATTGATTGCCCACTGAGGACATCCTTCCGCGGGACATATATTCTCCCACTGATTACACTAATCTACACTGAACAAAAGATATATTCCGTGTATCCGTGTCAATCTGTGTTTATCTGTGGGACTTATCTTCTCCCACTGATTACACTGATTTACACTGAACTAAGGATACCTATTTTCCTTGCGCGATGCGCAGAAATCCAAACAATCTAAACCAATAATTTAACGGAGTATGGGTTATTAAAAACAACATTAACAACATTTCCGCTGGGGAACTAATAATCGTTCGAACGAATGTGAGATAAGAACGCACCCCAGCGGCTCAGGGGGATATTCTCTTGAGCGCGCAATGTGTTGTTTTGCGCGCAACAAGTTGTTGAATTATGTTGTTTAAGTTGTTGTTACCATATTTCCGTTTTAGTTTGGATAGTTTAGATTTCTTATCTCCCTTTGGTCGAACGATTTTTTCTCGAGCGCAGCGAGTAGGAGATGATGTTCCCGTTTCCGTGTTTATCCGTGGGACTTATCTTCTCCCACTGATTACACTGATCTACACTGAACCAAGGATATATGTATCGTGCATCCGTGTCAATCTGTGAGATCCGTGGGACATATATTCTCCCACTGATTACACTAATCTACACTGAACAAAAGATATATATTCGTGTATCCGTGTCAATCTGTGAGATCCGTGGGACATATATTCTCCCACTGATTACACTGATCTACACTGAATAAAGTGGGATATATCCGTGCATCCGTGTCAATCTGTGAGATCCGTGGGCGGTATCATCCCCGCAAACTCACTTATCGCTCGGCGCGCATAGGGTTGTGGAGAAAGTCGTCATACGCCATGCGGATGCCGTCTTCGAGCTCGGTGGTGTATGTCCAACCGAGTTTGGTAGCTTTGCTGACATCCAAGAGCTTGCGAGGGGTGCCGTTGGGACGCGTCGTATCCCATTCGATGCGACCTTCATAGCCCACCACTTTCGCCACCAGTTCGGTCAGCGCTTTGATAGTCAATTCCTTGCCTGTACCAGCGTTCACTGTCTCGTTGCCCGAGTAGTTGTTCATGAGGAACACGCAGAGGTTCGCCAAATCGTCCACATACAGAAACTCACGCAGCGGACTACCGTCGCCCCAACAGGTGACCTGTTCTGCCCCACTCTCCTTGGCCTCGTGGAAGCGGCGGATGAGTGCAGGTAGCACATGCGAGTGCTCAGGGTGGTAGTTGTCATTAGGACCATAGAGGTTGGTTGGCATCACGGAGATATAGTCGGTTCCGTATTGGCGATTGAGGTACTCGCAGTACTTAAGACCCGAGATCTTCGCCAAGGCGTATGCCTCGTTGGTCTTCTCCAGCTCGCTGGTGAGCAGGCAGCTCTCGGTCATGGGTTGAGGTGCAAGGCGGGGGTAGATACAGCTGGAGCCAAGGAAGAGGAGTTTCTTGCAGCCGTTCTGCCAAGCCGAGTGAATGACATTCATCTCCATGATCATGTTGTCGTACATGAAGTCGGCGAGAGCCGTTTGGTTGGCGATGATGCCGCCGACTTTGGCGGCAGCGAGGAAGACATACTCGGGTTGCTCGGTGGCGAAGAAGTGTTCGACCGCCTCTTGGCGGCAGAGGTCAAGCTCTGCATGGGTGCGAGTGATGAGGTTGGTGTAACCCTGACGCTGCAATTCGCGCACAATAGCAGAGCCCACCATTCCACGGTGTCCTGCGATGTATATTCTTGCGTTTTTTTCCATATCGGGTTTTATATTTTAGACAATAAATAACTTTACTGCGGACTTATCATTAAGACAATTTTTGTCAATATATTGTCAATTTTTGTCAATTCACAAAACAATTAGTTAGTAGCAAAGCGCGTTAGAACAGAGCCATCAATGCTAAGAATCTCATTGGTTTGGCTATTATATAGATAACGCTCAATTACAACACTCTTTTGCGAGAAATTAACTAAAATTCCTATTGGCAACTTGGTTAAACGCATATAATTGTATAATTGCGCTCGATGGTTAATGGTTAATTTCTCAACTGATTTACATTCTACTATGATTTTATCTAAACAAACAAAGTCCAAACGATAGTTGGCATTCATTGTACGATGATGATAAGTTGGGATAAATACCTTTTCTTTATCATACCCAATTCCATCTTCTTCAAGTTGCATAGCGAAACCCTCTTGATATACATACTCATTTAAGCCAGGACCTAACTCCTTATGTACCTCATAAATAGCTCCTATAATAGGATACATCAAGTCTTTTAGTTTATTTATATCAAATTGGGTTATCATCTCTTGGTTATAGTATATTGTCAAAAGAGCCTATAGCGTTTTGTTTTGCTTACCCATGCAGTATGCTGCATGTATTTAAGCAAAAACAAAACTATTGCTGGAATTGACTATAATTGACAACTAATTGACAATAATTGTCTTATATAATATCCCTTTTCATTTCACAATTCCGCGTTCAAGGTACTCGGCGAGGTTCACTCTCGCTTGCTCCGCTGCATGATCCGCCGCCACCTTCTGCATGTCGTGCCTTACCATCAGCTTCACCAACTCCTCAAAACTCGTCTTCGCAGGGTTCCACCCCAGCGCTTTCTTCGCCTTCGTTGGGTCACCCCACAGGTTCACCACATCCGTTGGACGGTAGAAGTCTGCCGACACCTCAATCAGCGTCTTACCCAGCAAATGCTCAGGTCCTGCTACGCAGACACCTATCTCCTCCGCGCCTTCGCCACGGAACTCCAAGGTGATACCCACCTCTTTGAACGCCAAGTCGCAGAACTCACGCACCGAGTGCTGCTCGCCCGTTGCTATCACGAAGTCCTCTGGCGTCTCGTGTTGCAAGATGAGCCACATGCACTCCACATAGTCCTTGGCATAACCCCAGTCGCGGAGCGAGGAGAGATTACCCAAGTAGAGTTTCTCCTGCTTGCCCTGAGCGATGCGCGCAGCAGCCAGCGTGATTTTGCGCGTCACAAAGGTCTCGCCACGGCGCTCAGACTCGTGGTTGAAGAGGATACCCGAGCAGCAGAACATGTTGTACGCCTCGCGGTACTCCTTGACGATCCAGTAGCCATAGAGCTTCGCTACAGCGTATGGAGAGTATGGGTGAAAAGGTGTGTTCTCGTTTTGAGGCACCTCCTCCACTTTACCATAGAGTTCGGAGGTAGAGGCCTGGTAGATACGGCAGGTATGGGTCAGTCCGCAGGCGCGAACGGCTTCCAGCACGCGCAGAACGCCTGTGGCATCAATGTCGGCGGTGAACTCAGGCGAGTCGAAGCTGACCTGCACATGGCTTTGAGCAGCCAAGTTGTATATCTCATCAGGACGCACCTTGCCGATAACCTGTATGAGTCCCATGGAGTCGGAGAGGTCGCCATAGTGGAGGTGGAAGTGGGGTTGTCCTTCGAGATGCGCAATGCGCTCACGATAATCTACACTGCTACGACGGATGATACCATGCACCTCGTAGCCTTTGTCGAGTAGGAACTCGCTGAGGTATGAGCCATCTTGGCCTGTGACACCTGTGATAAGGGCTTTTTTCATATAAAATCGGGTGTATTTTCGGAATTTGCTGCAAAGATACTACAAATAATGCACATACGCAAGCAAGTGAGGATTTTTTTGAAAAATAAATAGATTTATCTATTGAAGTATGTTCTTCTGGGCTCGTTTGGAAGCAAGGACATGAGCGCATTTCTCGGAGACGCCGAATCTCTGCGTCCAAGCGCCTCTGCTTGTAAGGCAGAAGCTCTACCCTATTAAGCAAAATGAGGAAATTTTGCAATTATTTCCTCATTTTACCACATTTTCAAACTTTTTTCCTCCTATTTTCTCCACAAAATTACAACATTTCCCCCACTCCACCAAATATTTCAGCACTTTTTTGTACAAAAGCTATTATTTTACTGCTCCATCCCACTATACAACGCCCATAGCCTGTCGCAGGCAGTGTTTTGACGCAGATGCTGCAAGCAGATGCAAAAAGCGCCACACCAGTGGCGCGAGTCAAAAACATTTCTGTTCGGAGAACATCGAAAAGTTCGGAGAATATAGGATTAGCTTTGTTGGTGGAATAGGTGCCGATAGGCAAATATGAGGGATGTATTAAGCAACTATTGAGTCAAGCTTGCTTGAATGAAAATAGGTGATTAATGCAGACTAATATGACGACAGTCATGCACCAACAAAGACACAATCATGAATTGACAATAATTCTTATCTCACACTCCGTTCGAACAATCAGCCATAGGCTGTATGTCTTAAAAACACAACCCGTTATTTTTAATTATTTTTGTAGTTCGTTTATCGAGCGTATTTTTATTATAAAAAGCACTCCCCCAGCCTCTACGCTAAAAGAATCCCCCCACCGAAAGAAACATGTGAAATTCAAATGAGTTAAATAGCATCCTTGTCTTTAAACTTTAACCTATAACCTTTAAACTAATTACATTCCCAGCGAATCCAAATACCCCTTCAAATCCTCCGCGAAATCCACAGTATTATTCCTCAATTGTTCTTGCACCATATATTTCCTCAAGCATTATATACCCTGCCCTTAGACCAAAATGATTCGGATCCGAAAAATAGTTATAATCCAATGTTATATAATGTCGTGTAAAATCATGTACCCTATCCTGGCCAAAGATACGTTCTAGTTTAAGCAAGTCTTCATCATTAATATATGTGGATGTATAGCAGTAAGCGGGAGTAATAATAACATGATAATCGGTCCCAATTTCATCAAACATTTGCTTGATATGGCATAATCTACTCTTAAATGAATCATCTATTAGTACTGATGACATAATAATATCATCTACATTTTTATTCTTTATATCCTGAAAAAACGTTCTACGAGTCATTTGAGAGCACCCCTTTAGACTATCCATCGGAAGAAGGGTTGCATATGTCACCGCATTATCATTATACCAATCATTTGTAACACTATCACTTGGTAAAGGACATCTATTCCCTATTGATTTTATACTATTAATCCACTGAGATGGTTTTTGGCAATAGTTATAAAACAATATTGTATTATAAATCCATTTTGGTTGGCGACTTATCATTGGATGTTTAATAGACATAGCATTAGTAGGTAATTGCTCCTTAGCAAAACTACTTGGAATATCTAATAAGATTAATGCATTGTCAATTGGAATATTATTTTCAAATAGATATTGTATTTTCAATTCTACGCCAGTTATTGTTTCTGCCCACGCTTGAAAAAGAAATGGTTGGTTTTTAGTGTTTCCCAAAAACATTTTCCAAGTATATGTATTAATACCACATCCACGAGAACTACTAAACACAAAGGAATTATATGGATATATATTCTTATTTTGCAGAAATAACTCTGTTGATAAATACTCTCTATTGGTTATATCTATATTATTAGGATTAAAGGGGTGTAATGTTCTATATGGATCTGTATAGAGAAACACCCCTAACAATAATAATATTGGGCATACTAACACAAATAATAGCAAGATCAAAAATTTCTTCATAACACTTAGAATTGAAAATAGATAAAGGACTGTGCATTGGCACCAAATTCCATTATATACAAAGTCAAAGCATAATACACCAACAATTGTAATCCTTTATTACAATTTGTCAACTGTAAACCATGTTGTTTAGTTCGATTGATCCACTCTACAAACAATAATATTGCGATAGATAAAAGTGTACGTTTAAGTCCTACTATTACCATTGGCGGGGCAAATAGAGAATTATCAAACATATTTTGCATATACAAACCTATATCTGCAACGCTAACAGATCTAAATATAATCCATCCCACAACTGCCAACGCAAATGTCATCAGCATCTGACCTACTTCTTTCAACGATGGTAACCATTTCGCTTTTACAGAGCCATCTGGCAATGTAACTGTAGCTACTGTATC
>JAZNRY010000050.1:0-4639 GCA_045590995.1 Paludibacteraceae bacterium
AATTAATAAATTCTGCCAGAATAATTGGCGTTTACAACCACGCATCGCGTAGTCGAACACAAACCAATAGAGCAGAAATACTATTGGGAGAAATATCAGAAATTCAAAAGAATTGAATAGCATAATAAAATCATTTTAGTATTTCTAACGAATCAATATCGTGTGCCAATTTGGTTGTAAACAATTCTGCACCTACCCTATTCAAGTGCGTAGCATTATAGAAGTATGCAGTATCATAGCACAACGAAATATCATTATAGTCCAATATCGGAATATCAAATTTCTTAGCTATACTATCATACATCGCAAACATTTCTTCTTCATTCACCATCTTTTCCCGCGCGCCGATATAAATAGGTGCATATACGAATATTATTTTGAGTCCATTAGCAATTTCATCTTGTAAAAATCCACTAAAAAGATTCAATGCGTTAGTATCAATAATACACGATACACTATCCATTTCATGTAATACAGAACCATCCCATTTTTTATATCTACCAAAATATCCTTTTGTTAGATATTCAAAAAAATGCTTTTTATTATCATGAAATAATGCCTCTGTTATCACATCATCAGACCCTATATACCGATAGTTGGGAAGAAACTTCTCTCCCCAAGAAAAATTCTCATAACAATCATACTCATTTAATAAATCTCTATCATAAAAGAAATAAGGAAAGAATTGTTCTCTCTCGTATCCCTGAGTATATGACATAGTACCAAAATCAATATTTTGAATTAGGCATTTAGGATTTCCATGCAACTCACAATACTTTTTATATTTTATTACTTGTCGATTAATAGCGCTACCATCGATTCCTAAATTAAAGGAATTCAGATTTAGAATTGAATCTAAAATCAGCGGATTATATTGTGTCCATGCACGAGAAGATCCATTAATCACCAAATCGTAACAAGTTGAATCATTATACATTTGATTCCATGCTGCATACATGCGATTTTGATTTTGCCTTAATCGATACGATAGAAAAAAATCCAATCCCAATGCACATACTATGACTAATAGCGCAAACAATAATATTTTATACAAAAACTTTTTCATATTAAAATTGGAAATATATAAATTGTGGAGTTTCTGTTTTTATTGCAAAGAATAATACTAATAATATCAATAAATATATGCTCCATCTTATCCATCGTTTAGGTATATTTGTTATTTCTAAACCATGTAATCTATCTCTCGTAAACCACTCAAATAACAGCATAACTATTATCGCCATAAACAATGAAATATAATAGTAATAAGAAATCAACATTGGTACACTTAAAATAGATACACTTATTATGGTAGATATTATCTCTCCTATTTGCCCTATATTCTCCGCTCTAAAAATAATCCATCCCACAACTGCCAACGCAAATGTCATCAGCATCTGACCTACTTCTTTCAACGATGGTAACCATTTCGCTTTTACAGAGCCATCTGGCAATGTAACTGTAGCTACTGTATCGCGGTAGCGGCGATTCTTATTCATCACCAACAGCGGCACAAACAGCAGCGCATGGTACGCCCCCCATAGCACAAATGTCCAATTTGCACCATGCCACAATCCTGACAAAAGGAAGATAATAAAGGTATTGCGGATGGCAATAACTTTGGTATATCTTGCCTCTAACCTTTCGCCTCTCGCCTTTAGCCTCGCAGGCACTTCTGGCCTACTACCTCCCAGCGGTATATACACATAATCTCGGAACCATGTTGTCAGCGATATATGCCACCTACGCCAGAACTCTGCTATATCGCGCGAGAAATATGGCACATTGAAGTTGCGCATCAATTTTATACCAAACAACTTAGCTGTACCGATAGCAATATCCGAATAACCCGAGAAGTCTCCATAGATTTGGAAGGTAAATAATACCGCTGCCAATAACAAAGTACTACCCGAATGAGCACCAATATCACCAAACACCTGATCTACATACACAGCGCAGTTATCTGCTACTACTATCTTCTTGAACAATCCCCACAAGATTTGGCGCATACCATCCACTGCATGGGCGTAATCAAAAGTGCGCTTCTTCTGAAATTGTGGAAGCAAGTTCGTTGCACGCTCAATAGGTCCTGCTACTAATTGAGGGAAGAAACTCAAAAAAGCCGTAAACGCCACTATATCGTGTGTCGGTTCTATCTGCTTGCGATAAACATCTATACTATAGGACAATGCCTGAAAAGTATAGAAACTAATACCCACAGGCAAAATCAAATGCAATAGCAGAAAATCCGATTGTATGCCAAATAATTCGGCAAACTGTGTAGCAAAGAAGTCGTAGTACTTATATACTCCCAATATACCGAGATTGACGAGGATATTGGCTATCATCACGGCTTTCTTACCACGCTGAGTAGGTGCTTTCTCTATGCCGATACCGCTAAGGAATGATAATATAGTGGTAATAGCAATAAGTATCAAGAATCGCCAATCCCACCAGCCGTAGAAGATATAACTTGCTACGACAATTAATAAATTCTGCCAGAATAATTGGCGTTTACAACCACGCATCGCGTAGTCGAACACAAACCAATAGAGCAGAAATACTATTGGGAGAAATATCAGAAATTCAAAAGAATTGAATAACATCTTTTGTCTTTAAACTTTAACCTATAACCTTTAAACTAATTTATCCCACTTCTCTATAAACCCATCTATATCCTCAAACATTTTCTCTACCTCCTGCAAACGGTCATCGTCCCAATTCCACCATTGGATTCGTTGCATAGCAGCAATCTGTTCCTCAGTCATACGGTATTTTATAATAAGTATAGGACAACCTACAGCAACAGCATAAGGCGGAATATCTTTCGACACAACGGCACCTGCACCTATTACAGCACCATCTCCAATCGTTACACCATCTAATACCGTCACATTCGCTCCAATAAAAACATCGTTACCAATAGTAGTATGTTTACTCTCTTCTACCCTATTTATTTGAGAGAGTGAACTTCCATTCACTTTTGATGGCGAATAAAACACTGGCGCTGTACTAATGCCATTGGTAGGATGAATTCCCAACCCACAACAGAAATTGGGTCCTATGGAGCAAAACTTGCCGATAGTGCAATTGGTTATATTGCTATTCTTAGCTACATAAGAATATGCACCCACCCCAACTCCATGTAGAAAGAAGGGCGGATACACCCGTGAATTATCCGCAATAGTACTACTTGCTCGTTCAGACTTTACCAAACTATACCCACAAGTTTTACCTTTGGGTATAATTGGTCGGTCCAATAAACAACCTATAAGTTTCTGGATATAATATTTGAGTTTCATACTTTTCCTTTTCTAATAGAACCTTTAATTCCGAAGAACTTTTTTACTCGTCGATTCAGTATGTTATATATAACCAACCACCATGGCCAGTTCTCTTTTCCGGGTTCAAAGTAGCGAAAATGGAATTGTCTATCCGCTTCTTTTTGGATATCCGTAGTAGAAGGATGTACTAATGGCAAAATAGGATGTGTAGGCACATTATCAATAATATTACCAACTGCCATTTGATGAGTAGCCTCACCCACGGTACCAATATTACTACTAATATTCACATTCGGGATAATACCTTTTCCGCTATTCAGCCAAATAGACATTAGAAACTGCATATCCCAACTGCTACCACCACAACCATCTTTTTGTATTTCAGATAATCTGTCGCACCAATATTCTCGCTCAATCGCTGTACAACTATATTTACGCAAAACACGCTGCATACGGCATTTGGAGACATCCATCAATCGCAAATCAAATGCTTGCCATGCTCTGCGCCATGTTGCCCATGCGCATAAATTGCGATTCATCATACTAAAATAGTACGAACCATCACCCCACTTTTGAGTATCAACATTCATACTGCCTATTGCGCGTACAGAGTTATCATTTTTGTATTTCTCAAGTAATGTACTCGCATACTCAAAAAAATCGGGATGAGGTACAGCATCATCCTCCAAAATGATTCCCATATCTACATGCTCAAAGAACCAACCTATACCAGCTGCAGGCCCAGGACCACAACCTAGGTTCTTTTCTTGATAAAGTGTATGCAATTCACAAGGCCAATCGACAAGTTCTTGAATTACTTGGCGGACTTGACCTACACGTTCTACATCTATTGGATTATCGTCACGTGCACCATCTTGGCACACATACAATTGCGCAGGTTGTTGTTTGCGTATCTCTGTCAAAACCTGATGTACATAATCAGGACGATTGAAAGTTATGAGAAGTATTGGAGTTTGGAACATAGTTATTGTAAAAGGACTTTTTATTTTTAAAAACTATACAATATATTTTCCCACAAAAGGAATTTTTCTTAATAACATCGTTATTAGACAACCAAACACAAAGACACCAACAACTATTAATGGTATAAATATTATTGGATTAGGAACGAATCGAATTACACGCGTATAACCTTGTATTAACAAAAACATATGTATCAAATAAATTCCTAAAGTATATGCTGAGATATTCTTGAGTATACCTTGTAATTTATACATATCCATAAATCTAGTAGATAATTTATTGCACATAAAATAAACAGCTACAACTACAACTACTGTGTTAGGTGAAAAATAATGAATTAAGGTTAATATTGTTTCATTATGTAATTTGGA
>JAZNRY010000051.1:0-18796 GCA_045590995.1 Paludibacteraceae bacterium
GAACTCCGCTTTCTTGAATGGAGGTGCTACCTTGTTCTTGATGACCTTCACGCGCACTTGGTTACCGATAATCTCGTCGCCATCCTTGATAGCACTTGCCTTGCGGATGTCGAGGCGAACAGAAGCATAGAACTTCAGCGCGTTACCACCCGTAGTAGTCTCTGGGTTGCCAAACATTACGCCGATCTTCTCGCGGAGTTGGTTAATGAAGATACAAGTGGTGTTGGTCTTGTTGATAGTAGCGGTGAGTTTGCGGAGCGCTTGCGACATGAGTCGTGCTTGCAAGCCCACACGGTTGTCGCCCATGTCGCCTTCGATCTCGGCTTTTGGGGTGAGGGCAGCTACAGAGTCGATGACTACGAGGTCCACTGCTGCGCTGCGGATGAGCTCGTCAGCGATGTCGAGGGCTTGCTCGCCACAGTCAGGTTGAGCGATGAGGAGGTTATCGGTGTCCACGCCGAGTTTCTCTGCATAGAAGCGATCGAAAGCGTGCTCGGCGTCGATGATAGCAGCGATACCGCCTTGCTTTTGTACCTCAGCCATAGCGTGGATAGCGAGGGTGGTCTTACCAGAAGACTCTGGACCGTAGATCTCCACCACGCGACCGCGAGGGTAGCCGCCTACGCCAAGTGCAATGTTCAAACCTACTGAACCTGAAGGGATTACAGGTACATCTTCTATCTTATCGTCGCCCAATTTCATGATGGCGCCTTTGCCGAAATCTTTATCGATTTTTGCCATGGCCAGTTGCAAGGCCTTTAGTTTCTCTGGTGAGGGCATTTTCTTTTCTTCTGCCATAGTGATGTTGTTTAGAATGGTTAGTATTGTTTAGAATTGTGTAGCGTTGTTTAGCGTTGTATTACTAAAGCGAGTGCAAAGGTAGTATTTTTTTTGCATTTATGCAAATTCATATGAATTTTTATTTATGTTTATGCCTCATTACGAAAAAAATTGTGACAACATATCTACACAAAACACAATCACCGTAGCCGAAGCTAAACTCATCAATAAAGTCAAAAATACATTCATAATTGTTAAATTTTAGCAGTTAAACATATCAATTTCTGAAATCCGCTGCAAAATTACTACTTCAAACTGCTAAAACTTGTCATAAGCTATAAAAAAATCACTTTTTTACGCAAAAAAGCATAAAAAAATAGCGTAGAGTTCAATTCTCTACGCTATTTTTATTACTAATGTGCTTCTAACCAGTTCTTACCGACTCCGCAGTCGGCTATGAGTGGCACGGTTAAATGCACCACATTCTGCATTTCGCTGACAACAATCTCGCGCACCTTTTCTACTTCGTCCAGCGGTACATTGAAGTTCAACTCATCGTGCACCTGCATGATCATCTGCGCCTTCAGTCCTTCTTCTTTTAAGCGGCGATGGATAGTGACCATTGCCATTTTGATGATATCCGCCGCAGTACCCTGAATAGGCGAATTGACAGCATTGCGCTCTGCGAACGAACGGACAGTAGCATTATGCGAAAGAATATCAGGGAGATAGCGTTTACGACCAAAAAGCGTAATAGCATATCCCTGCTGGCGAGCTAACTCTTTCTGTCGCTCGATATAGTCAATCACCCCAGGGAAAGCAGCAAAATACCCATCAATCAAAGCCTTCGCCTCGGAACGAGAGCAATCCAATTGCTGCGCCAAACCAAACGCAGAAATACCATAGATAATACCAAAATTAGCTGTCTTGGCTTGTCGGCGTTGGTCTTTGGTGACCTCCTCAATTGGCACATTGAAAATCTTAGCCGCTGTAGCAGCATGAATATCTTGTCCCGAACGGAATGCCTCTACCAAATGTGGGTCCTGCGAGAAATGCGCCATCAATCGCAACTCAATCTGCGAGTAATCGGCAGAGAGGAACATACAGTCCTCGTCTGGAATCACCGCTTGACGAATGAGTTGTCCACGCTCGGAACGAATAGGAAGATTCTGCAAGTTTGGATTAGAAGAAGACAAACGACCAGTAGCCGTAACCGTCTGATTATATGTCGTATGTATCTTTCCTGTTTCGGGATTGATATAGGTAGGTAATGCCGAGATATAAGTAGAAATCAGTTTCTTAAGTTCGCGATACGCCAATATCATGCCCACTACAGGGTGCTTGGATTTGAGCGCCAGCAATACCTCCTCCGAAGTGGAATACTGCCCCGTCTTAGACTTCTTGGCTTTCGCATCCAGTTTGAGTTGGTCAAAAAGCACCTCACCCACTTGCTTGGGGGAATTGATATTGAAAGTTGTTTCAGCTGAAGCATATATCTGCTGTTCAAGCACCTGCAGTTCTTCGTCAAGTTGCACCTCTGCCTGCTTGAGCATACCCACATCAAGGCGCACACCCGCCTGCTCCATCTCGCGCAGAATAGACGAAAGTGGCAGTTCTACTTCTTGATAGAGATTCCAGAGAGCGCTATCCGCCTTCAGAGTCTCCCACTGGATAGGTTGCGAAGGGTTATATGCCACTTCTGGGTTGAGCAAATAGCTCACCAAACGCCCCTCCAAAGAGTCAGTGGCAGTCTCGTGATTATTCAGTATTCCTTCGGTATCCTTTCGGAGTGGTAACGAAGTGGTATCGGTCTCGATAGCTGCAAACAAATCAAGAGTAGCCTCTTGAGGCTTCGCCTTCTTGGTCAATTTAGTTGGTAGCGATGGGATATTGGCAACATCGGAAGGGGCTTGTTTGAGTAGCGAATTAAACTCCAACTCTCGATACAACGGAGCCAATCGTTCCCAATCTTTCTCTTGGCATAAGAGTGCCTGCGCATCGAAAGTGATAGGCACATCGGTCTTGATAGTCGCCAAAAAATACGAGAAACGGATATCTTCCACCTGCTCCTGCACCTTGCGTTGCAAAGCCCCTTTGAGTTGATCGGTATTTGCAAGCAGATTTTCTATCGAACCGAACTGTTGCAGCAGTTGCACGGCAGTCTTCTCCCCCACTCCCTTGCAACCAGGGATATTATCGCTACTATCACCCATTAGTCCCAGCAAATCAATCACTTGCAATTGGCTTTGCAAGCCGTATTTCTCGCATACTTCTTGCGGTCCTAATTTTTCAAAACCGCCTGTATGGCGAGGGCGATACATAAATACATGGTCGGAAACCAACTGACCATAGTCTTTGTCAGGTGTAGCCATATACACCTCAAAACCCTCTTTCTCCGCTTGACGCGCCAGCGTTCCAATTACATCATCTGCTTCGTAACCTGCCACTTCCAATACAGGCACATTCATCGCATTGAGAATCTGTTTAATACGCGGAACAGCCCAACGGATATCCTCTGGCGTTTCTTGGCGTTGCGCTTTGTACTGCTCGAATGCCTCATGACGGAATGTAGGTCCTGCTGGATCAAAAGCCACAGCTATATGAGTGGGTTTGAGGCGCTTAAGCAAGTCTTCAAAAGTCACAACAAAACCAAAAACCGCAGAAGTATTCTCTCCACGAGAGTTCATACGCGGCGCACGAATAAAAGCATAGTAAGCGCGATAAATCATCGCATACGCATCTATAAGGAGAAGGGTTTTCATAATTTTGAATTAGGAATTATGAATTTTGAGTTACCAGTTTATAGGCGTTTGTCCGTGTTGCAAAAGATAATTGTTGGCTTGCGAGAAGTGTCCACAGCCAATAAAACCACGATAAGCACTCAACGGACTGGGATGGACAGCCGTCAATACCAAATGACGCTTGCGATCAATAAACTGCCCTTTGCGTTGTGCATAACTGCCCCAAAGCATAAAAACAATGTTTTCTCTTTGCTTGTTAAGTGCTTGTATAGCCGCATCTGTCAGTTCTTCCCATCCTTTCCCCTGATGGCTTCCTGCTTTGTGAGCTTCCACCGTTAGCGTAGCATTGAGCAACAATACTCCCTGCTCTGCCCAATGGGTAAGGTTGCCCGTTTGAGGAAAGGGCTTTCCTAAATCGCGATTGAGTTCCTTGTATATATTCTCCAACGAAGGCGGAATCTTCACCCCATCTTGCACCGAGAAACACAAACCATGCGCCTGATTAACATCATGATATGGGTCCTGACCAATAATCACTACACGCACTTTATCAAACGGACAAAGGTCAAAAGCACGAAAAATCTGTCCAGCAGGTGGGAAACACTGATGCGTAGCATAAGCTTGGCGCACAAAATGTGTTAGCAACTCGAAATAAGGCTTGTCAAATTCAGGTTGCAGCACTTGTCGCCAAGTCTCATCAATACGCACATTCATAAAAGAACGGATTAATCGTTAAGAATGAGCATCGCATCGCCGTAATCACCAAAACGATAGCCCTCTTTAACAGCCTCTTTATATGCCTTCATCACATTATCATAACCACCATAAGTAGCCACCATAATCATTTGTGTGGATTGAGGCATATAGAAGTTCACAAAGAATGCATTCGCAACGGTGAAATTATATGGAGGATAGATAAATTTATTTGTCCATCCATCATATGCTTTAATTTGTCCATTCGTACCAACCACATGCTCCAAAGCACGCATTACCTCAGTACCTATGGCACAAATAGTTCTATTGTCTTCTTGTGCTTTGTTTACCGCATCAACCAACGATTGAGGAATAATGATTTGCTCACTCTCCACCTTATGTTTGGTCAAGTCTTCAACATCTACAGGTTTGAAATTACCTAAACCTACATGCGAAGTAAGCGTTTGGGTTTCCACACCACGAATCTCTAAGCGTTTGAGCAAGTTCTTCGAGAAGTGCATACCCGCAGCAGGTGCCGCTACCGCACCAATCTTGTCTGCAAACACAGTTTGATAGCGCTCGGTATCCATTTCATCCACCAAGAGGTCACTAAACACTTTCTCGTATTCCTCGTAAGTCTGCTCCGTCATAGGACGAACAATATACTTTGGCAGAGGAGTAATTCCCATTCCGTATAAATGTTCCACGAAATCATCACCCTCATAGTCAGTCAAAAAACGCAATGTGCGACCACGAGAGGTGGTATTGTCAATCACTTCGGCAAAAATCGTAGCATCATCATCAAAAAACAATTTGTTACCTATACGAATCTTGCGAGCAGGATCAACCAACACATCCCAATAACGATTAGCATGACTCAACTCGCGCAACAAAAACACTTCAATATTAGCAAGTGTTTTTTCCTTCTTCGCATACAAACGCGCTGGAAAAACTTTGGTATCATTTGCCACCAAGACATCCCCCTCATCAAAATAGGTAGCCAAATCACTCACTAATTTATGTTCTATCGCTCCCGTTTTCGTATGCAACACCAACATGCGTGCCTCATCGCGAAAACGACTTGGGAATTGAGCAATCAATTCCTCTGGTAGTTTGAATTTGAAATCACTTAATCTCATTTTCTATCAAGTTTGTAAATTGTTCAAAAGTCATACACTCCTCTACACGAATATCTCCCACCCTTGTTCTACGCAATGCTATCAAATGCGCACCACTATTAAGTCGCTGACCAATATCACGCGCCAAAGCACGAATATAAGTACCCTTTGAGCATACGATTCGCAATTCCAATTGCATCGCATCTGCATCAAAACGAAGAATCTCTATCTCATCTATAACCAATAATTTGGCTTTTAATTCCACCTCCTCGCCTTGACGCGCTAACTTGTATGCTCGCTTGCCATCCACCTTCACAGCAGAAAACATCGGAGGTACCTGCCACTGCTCCCCCTCAAAAGAAGGAATTACTTCCTCAATCAACGCACGATTGATATGCTCCGTTGGGAAAGTGGCATCTATCGCCTTTTCGAGATCAAAACTGGGCGTAGTGGCACCTAATTGCAATGTCGCTACATATTCTTTTTGATGAGCTTGCAATTGATCGATGAGTTTGGTTTTCTTACCCGTACAAACCACAACAACACCCGTCGCTAAAGGATCAAGTGTGCCAGAATGTCCTACTTTTAGTTTTTTGACACCCAGCTTTTTGCACAATAACCACCTCGCCTTACCTACGACATCAAAACTTGTCCATCGATAAGGTTTGTCAAATGCCAATATCTCACCTTCAACAAAGTCCATACACAATCGCAAAGATACCCGCTAAAAGACAATAGATTGCAAAATATATCAGTTTTTGACGGCGGACGATATTAATCATAAACTTACATGCCAAGCAACCAGAAACAAACGCGGCCACAAAACCAACCACCATAGGTAAAATACCTAACGAACTTACCACTTCGCCACTCAACAAATCAAGCAACTCTAAAAAAGCTTCTCCTAAAATAGGAATCAACACCATCAAGAAAGAGAACTTTGTTACACTCTCTTTCTTAACTCCACACAGCAATCCTGTAGCAATCGTTGTGCCACTGCGGCTCAACCCTGGCAACACTGCCACTGCTTGTGCTAAACCTATAATAATAGCATCTTTATATCCTACCTCATGTCCCATGCCCGCGCGCTGCTTACTCAACCATTCGCTAAAATAAAGCAAACATGCAGTAACACACAAGCAAATACCCACCAACAACAAACCACTACCAAAGAAACTCTCCACCTGCTCCTTGAAGAACATACCAACAATAAACACTGGAATCATGGATACAAAAATCATCGCTACATAATTTTTGTCTTCATTCCATTTGATGGTTGTAAAAGTTCCCTTAAACAACTGCGCAACCTCTTTCCAAAGGACTACCAAAGTAGATAGTACCGTTGCGGTATGCACCACAATGGCAAAAGTCAAATTCTCCTCACCTGCCGTTCCCAGCAAAGCTTGTCCAATCTCCAAATGTCCAGAAGAAGAAACGGGTAGAAACTCAGTAAGTCCCTGAATAATACCTAATAAAAGTGCTTCCCACCAACTCATTTCTTACGAGGTTTATATAAAATGGCTACTATCATCAGTAGAAATCCAAACAATGAAGTCATTGGACCTACTGTAATACGACGAAACGAAAAAATATCGGGATTATACGCTGTTGCCCCACTGGGTTCACCTGCCATCAAAGCAAAACCAACAACTATAATCACCACACTGATAGCAATCAGCACGCAATTAAGTTTAGGAAGATTAAATTTCATACATCTTATTTATTTTCATTCGAATATATCGATTTGTGGCAACTAACGAAGCTATAAAAGTGATAAGCATACCTGTCAGTAGCACAGTCGCTGTTATGAATGCCACATTTTGCCAAATCAACGGGAACAATACAATGCCTAAACGCGATTGGCAATAATAGTAAGTGGCTGCCAACATGAGCAATGCCAATAAACCAGCCTCTATTCCAACACGGATATTGCGCCCGATAAAGGGCCATTTAATCACCCAAGGAGTAGCTCCAACAAGCCGCATCGTATTGATTAAGAAACGCTTAGAATACACCTGCAACTGAATCGTATTGCTAATCAACACCAAAGCAATTACCAATAACGCTAAAGCGACAGCCAATAGGATTAAAGATATTTCATTTAGGTTGTTGTCTAACACTTTCACCACATCCTTTTGATAAACCACTTTATCCACATAAGGAAGATTTAGCAATCGTGTTTCTATCTTCTTTATGCTATCAGAATGAGCATACAATGCTTGTAATCGAATCTCAAAAGCATCCGTCAACGGATTATACCCTAAAAAAGCAGAAGGATCTTCACCCAAATTTGCGATATGCTCTTGCAAAGCTTCTTCCTGCGATATAAAACGATAATCTAAACAATACGGAGCAGCAGACAGCATACGCTTGGTGCGTTCTACCTCATCTGCCGTATTATCTTCCTTCATCACAATAGACAACACCACATTTTCTTTAACTTGGCGCATCAACTCATGAGCCGACAACAAAACCAAGCACTCCAATCCCACCAAAAACAACACCAATGCAACAGATATTGTTGTGGTGAAATACATATTGAATATATTACGCCTTTTCATTGTACGAAGGAAAGGGCAGGTTCACACCCGCCCTTTGATTTTCTTTTGATTAATACTCCCAAAGGTCTTGTTCTGCGCTCAACAACTCCCACTCAACACGCTCTTGCTCTCTGGCAATATCATCTGGAGTCTTAGCGTAATCAGGAATCATACGGTCGTACACATTGCTCGTACCCACAATATACGAAGTGTACAACTTCTTAATGAAGAACTCATCAAAGGTTACACGCTTGCTATCATTGTCTGATTGCATCACATATTGCTTGGCCATATAAGGACGGAAAGCATCAAATGGCACCCAGAACAAAATCTGACCATACAAAGCCTCCATGATTGGCATATCTTCATAATAAGTAGTATTATCGGCATGCATTGGCGCTATAGCCAAAATCTTGGAGTACAAACGAGAATAGTGCTTATCGAAGAAAATGATTTCTTGGATAACATATTTCAATTGGTTGCGTACAAATCCTTTGTATGAGTAGTTATTGAAACTCATTACCTGAGTTGTTGAATCATAATTGAGCAACATATACTCAGAAGTAGCAATATTACCATCGCCCAACTCACCTGTACGGTCGGTATTCAACACAGTTGGAATCATCTCACGAGCCATTGGAGGCAAGTTGAAATAAGGTTTAATATCACCCACATCGGAAGATTTCTCATACACCTCCATTCCGTCTTTGATAGCATTCAACATAACCAAAAACAAAGACTTGTAATGGGGATCTTCTGGTGAAACTGGGTTATACAACTGATAATTTTGCTTAAAGCGCATATCTACAATACGGTACACAATACGCGACCAAACCACATCATCTGCACGGTGAAAAACATTCACCAAGGTATCCGCAGCCTCTGACAATTCTTGGGTTTCCAAACGAACGATACCCATATTGTCAAAAAACGAATTTACTTGATATTGCGCTTGAAGGGTGGTTGTACCAAGCAACGCAAAAATAATAAAACAAATCTTCTTCATAATATTTTTTTAATTTAACTCTATGGATAGACCACGAAGTTGCACCTCTGTTCCATCAGGTCCTTTTGCCTTAATATACATAAGGTTGAGCATATTACCTTGTTTCAATTTCTTGATTGCATCCATCGCTCTCGCATCGAAACGATCGCCCTTCACAGAAATCGAAGCACCTGTTGGCAATTTCACTTGGAAACCTGTAATCTCAAATTTAGCTTGAACCAAACCATCTGCACCATAAGAAGCCACAATCTTATTCTTTGGATTAATCAACTGTGCACGAGGGATACGCGTATCTTCTGTAGGCACTCCATTAATCTCGAAATAAGCATCTGGACGAGGCAAGTTCTTCACACGATACATTTGCGAACCCATCAACGCCAATGCTCCCCCTATATTAGCATGTACCTCAATCTCCAAATTATCTGGTGAATTGGTATTTGGACGAATAATCCACAAGCCATTCTTTGCTTCCACTGATGCTTGTTTGCAAGTTACTTGCAACAAGTGTGCGCTCACACCAGGTACAGAGATTGAGAATGGGTTATCATAACCACGATACATAATATTCAAGTCGGTATTGGAGATAGTGGCTGTAGGTTCTCCCACTGTATATTCGCGTTCAAATGGCAAATATTGCATCTCGCCTTGTTGGTCCATATAACCAATGCGACCTGTGATTTTTTGCACACCTACTGTGTTAGCGATGACCTCGTATATACCATTGCTATTCAATTTCTGACCATTCACATAGTATTCTGGTGTTTGGGTAGAGTCAATGGCAGCCAAGATTACTTGTGCGGTGTACTTTGTACCTTTCACCACATAGTTCGCAGAAGGAATCACATACGCGTTAAACTTGTTTACACGCAAGTCACCAGCGTCTGTAGCGCCCAACAACAATCGTGTAGCCACACCCTCGCAGTGACGAATATCGTTTTGCAACTTAGTCAAAATAGTGATTGAGGCACACATTGGCATCTCGTGGAAAATCATATTCTCCCAAGAAACAGGATCACCTTCCGCATTCGTTCCATCCTCAGTAACGAAAGTACGATTCATCTCCTCATGGAACATCGAGGCGCCTGGCACATCTTCTGTGTACTTAATTAAGAAGTTACGAAAACGGTTAATCTTCTCTTTCAACACCGTTGCATTACCCTCATTAATAGCATATTGAGCAGGGATATTGGTATCATCTTTCTTTCCAATTTCGCTCACTTTAGCATTCATCTTGGCATTCTTACCATCAGCCAACAACACCATATCATCTTTGAAGGTTTGCACATACTCAAAGAACTCGTCAGATACGCGTTTTACCTCCATAGCCTTATCATACCACTCTTTCGTCTTCTCTGGGTTTTTATCCAAAGCAGCTTTGAAAGTAGCATATGTCTCGGCATTACTATCCTGCATTGTGTCAATCGTAGCATGCAGACTATCATCCACCTGCGTATATCCATTCAGGATAGCTGCACTTACATTGAGCGCCAACATGGCGGTCAATACCAAGTACATCATACCAATCATTTTTTGTCTCGGAGTTTCCGGACAGTTAGTTGCTCCACTCATACTTATTCAATAAGCAATTTACTATTGTTATTGTGAATATCTTAAGATAGTGCATTTAGCATATTGCCATATACCTTATTCAAGTCGGCTACTTGTGCTGCTAATTTCTTGGCAGCAGCCTCATACGCCTCTTGGCTCTTCAGGGACTCACCAGCTACATCGGTCATTTTCTTAACAGCAGAAGTCAAAGTATCCAATTGTTGAGTAGCACCGTTCACCTTTTCCATTTGGGCTTTATAAGCATCCACTTGTGCTTGAATAGCATTCACTTGCAATTCATACACGGCATTCAAACTATTCAATTGTTTTGCGACACTTGCCACTTTGCTCTCATACTCTTTAGTACCAGAAGCCACTTTCTTCATATCATCAGCCACCTGCGCATATACAGCACCCAATGATTCGCTCTTCTCTGAAATGGTCTTTCCAGCTTCTACAAACTGACCTGCGGCTTGACTTGCAGCATCCAATTTCTCAGACAAGTTAGTTGTAGCAGTAGCCACTTTGCCAAGTTCGCTGAGTTGAGTTGCAGTTTTTGCCAAATCAGCGATACCGCCCTTCAAGGCATCCATTTCTTTCTCACTTAAAGCAGGTACATTGACATTTTGTTCAGCAGCTGCTGAACCGCCTTCTGCGCCACCACCCATCAAGGTTGGTTTAGGACGCGCTTGCATCTCCTTCAGCAACTCAGGCTCTGTTCCATGACCCAACAATTGTGGAAACACCTCGTGCCAATGAAACTCTGGGTGTGGTTTATCCAAGCAACCAATCATAAACAACAACGCCTCGGTAATCATACCCACCATCAACACAGCACCAGCGCCAGGGAAGTGCATAATCTTAAACAATGCACCAATAATTACCACAGAAGCACCGATGGAATACACCATACCTACTACACGCTTACCTTGGTAAGATCCATACCAATCCATAAAGCGTGCGCCAAAACCTTTTTTCTCAGAGCTGTTGCCAGCTGTCATTTCTTTTGCCATAATTTTTTATGTTATTCTTTGTTTATATTCTTTGTTTGTCAAATCACACATTATTAATTGCCCACATATGTGCGCACGCAACGGAAACCAATGTAAGAACGGCTCTCATATTGATATTCATAAGTTCTTACACCGCATTGCAAGTAGTAACTAATGTCTTTCCAACTTCCACCTTTAATTACTTTACGCTTCAAGGTATTTGGGTCTTCTTTGCGTGCCATGTATGGGAACTCTGGGTTCAAGTCATGTACACTGGAATTCGAAGATGATGAATAAGCCGAAGCTGTCCATTCTGCCACATTACCAGCCATATCAAACAATCCAAAGTCGTTAGGATTAAACTGACCTACAGGCAATGTTGATACACCTGTATCATTGTGATAAGAACCTCTGTATGGTTTGAAGTTTGCCAAGTAGCAACCCTCTGAATCGCGTGCATAACGATCACCCCAAGGATACATAGCCATACGACGACCGCCACGAGCAGCATATTCCCATTCAGCCTCCGTAGGAAGACGGTAAGCGTTCGCTGTTACATTCTGTTGAGAACGGAAGAGTTGTGTACGCCAGTGACAGAAAGCATGCGCTTGTTCCCAAGTCACACCTACTACTGGATACTCCGCATAACCTGGAGCGCTAAAATAACTGTGCAACAAAGGATCATTGTATGCATATTCAAAATCACGAGCCCACACCATTGTATCGGGATATACGCAAATGATACCATTGGTATTAATATCGCTTGGCTGACGCAATGGGCGTTCAATGGTTTCATAATGAATCTCATCATTCTCCACCCAGAAAGAATCTACACGAATACTTGCACCTTTTGGATAACGGCCACGAGCAACATCAAATTTGTTCTTGCTCATCACTGCTTGGTCAATATTTATCCATGTGTAGTGATAGCGCAACGCTGTAGTCTTCAAACTGCCACGACCGCCATCATAAAACATTGGCGACAAAATCTCTGCCATTGGCTCATCTGGAATGAAACGATTCTCCCATGGAATTCTTTTTCTCCAGTTGATTCGCACAGTCTCATCATCACTTTCATACTTTGATGGCAATGCATATTCACTATCACTACCTTCTTCTTCAAGCAAGAGCGAATAAGCTATTGAGTCACGCACCCAATTCACAAATTGGTGATACTCACTGTTGGTAATCTCGGTATCATCCATCCAAAAAGCGTTTACTGTCACCATCACATTGTTATCAGGTTGACTAAAAATCGCTGACTGAGAATTGGAACCCATCAGAAAAGCTCCCTTACGAATAAGCACCATTCCGAAAGGATTTGCTTCCACAAAACCCGCACCAGAAGTAGCACCTACCAACTCGCCTGCGGGCTTACCGCAAGCTACCATACCTAACAATAATACTACAATTGATAATACTTTTGTTACTTTCATGTTCTTTTGTATTTTTATTTTTAATTTACAAATATCTCACGCTTTTATATCGATTTGTTCGTTTCGGTTTTAGCACATTAAAGCCATACGACAAATATACCTCATGCGAACCATAACTCTCTCGTATCAATCCGTTTGCAGGCAACTCGTATGTATAACCTATTTGCAAACCACTGATAATGTCCATGCCCAATAGCACATTCACACTACCAGCAATTCTATATCCCAGACCAAAACGATAACGATCACTCACTTGTGCCAACATTGTCAAGTTCACATCCCAACTCAAAAAATCGGTTTGCACCATGGCACTTGGCATTAACAGCCATTTCTTGTTAGGCAATCGCCAATTGTATCCACCCGCAGCATAGAAACTCCCCCTCACACTTACTTCTGCCTTATCACTCCACTGCAATTGCGGTTGCGTCAAGTGACTATAGCTAACACCAGCCCACCATGTTGGAGCGGAGTAATATATACCAAAGCCCATATCGAACCCCATTCCAGAAACCCCATTTTGACCGCTTGACTCGGGCAAAGCATTGTCTGTTGCTGTGTGGTAGGCATTATCATCCAACACGCCTTCAATATCGTTTAGATTGACACTATCCACAGCAAAAGTCAAATTCATAAATCCCAAATCTGCACCGATACTCAATTGTCCTTTGCCCAACTTAAAACGATAGGCATACTGCGCATAGAAACTTTGATTGGAAAACAATCCAAATCGGTCATTCATAAACTTCACGCCCGCAGCATGTTGTGTCTTGCCTATTACAAAAGGCGAAGCAAACGAAAAGTAAGTTGTCATCGGAGCATCCATAATACCCGTAAATTGCATACGATGACTACCATACACACGCATCAAATCACCTTCTCCCGCCGCCGCAGGATTATAGGTTGCGCGCATAAACATATATTGCCCTATCTGTGGATCAAACTGAGCTCGTACAGCCACAACGCTACATAACACACCACAAAGCAGTACAATATATCTCTTCACAACGCTATCAACTTTGCTTCTTTTACGCACAAATCAATACTCCTCCTCATCAAAGAAGAAGTCATCTTTTGTAGGATAATCAGGCCAAATATCTTCTATTGACTCAAATACCTCATCATCATCCTCTATCTCTTGAAGGTTCTCAATCACCTCCAATGGAGCACCTATACGATTCGCATAATCCAACAACTCATCCTTGGTTGCTGGCCATGGAGCATCTTCAATTTTTGTAGCTAATTCTAAAGTCCAATACATACTAAAAGGTAACGCTATTCGCGCTTGTTACTAAATTAAGCGTGCAAAGGTAGAAAAAATTTCTCATATACACAAGAAAAAAATATTATTTTGCTATTTTTTCCAAAAAATAGGCATTATTTTTTCTTCTTTTGCCACCCAACGAGCCAAAACAAAGCAATAATCGCTCAATCTATTGACAAAACAAACCACTTGTTCTGGCAGTTCTTTTTCCTCCGAATCACACCAATCCACAATGTTGCGTTCCAAGCGTCTTGCTATGGTTCTGCAAACATGACAAACAGCCACCATTTCATCTCCGCATGGCAAAATAAACTCGCGCAGTTCAGGCAACTCCGACTGCATTTCATCAATCCACATTTCCAACTGACTAACAGTAACTTCCGTCAGTTCCATATTCGCGCCCGCAAGGATGGCCCCCACATCAAACAATCGGTTCTGAATCCACCCCAATTGGCTATCCACTACAGCATGCCATGTTGGGGATTTTGCTGCGACTTTAGCACGCAGCCAACCCACATAACTATTCAACTCATCCGCTGTTCCGTATGCCTCCAAACGCTTAGCTGATTTGCGAATACGACCACCCACAGCCAAGGAGGTATATCCCTTATCTCCCGTCTTTGTGTATATTTTCATAATTTACTGATTTACAAGCGTATTTTATAATTTCTTTTCCAATAATGCTTATCAAAAAACACCAATCCCATTTGATATAAATCCATCGTACTCGTCACTCGTTCATCCGCACAAATATCCCTCCACGCTTTTTCCATTTCTTGGTTATAATAAATATCATCCACTACGATTACACTTTTCTCATGTACATTTTCCAGCAATACATTAAAATAGGTTCGCGCACCTGCGTATGTATGGTTAGCGTCTATGAATGCCACATCTACGCCTCCTCGCAAACGGGCAATTGCCAAACGCAAATTGGCTGCTGTAATCTCCCCCACCACACACTCTATATTACTTATGCCCAATTCTTTCCAATTCGCCTTTGCTATTTCGGCTACCGCAGGACACCCCTCACAGGTCACCACCTTATTTCTGCTATTCATAGCCGCTAAGTATGCCGTTGTCACGCCCAAACTTGTTCCCAACTCTACAATATTCAAATCGCTCTCGCCCAACCAGCTCACCAGCCGTGCTAACATCTGCGCATATTTCCTCTTTGCCAAGCTTACTCGTGCTATGTCACACACCCTACGCATCTTCACTTGTCCGTTGTCCCCGTTCTCTCTCCCGCTACCGTAATCCACGAACTCTACTTCGCACTCATCTCCCAACATTTTCGTGCGCACCTCCTCTATTTTATCCCACGCATAATATGCATTCTCATCATGCAGCACCATCCTCACCCACTCGAATAGATAGGGCGAATGAATACCATACCCACCCGTGTTTCGGGCGGTCAATTGGTGCTTCAGCCACGACTTAGCACGATATATCACTGTCTTCAAATCCATAATCCGCTGCAAAGATACAACTTTTTTTGCATATATCAAAAAAAAATCGTACCTTTGCGCCCAATATGCTGCTCAACTACATTTGGATAGGACTTATTCTGCTCGCAGTCGTCATGGGCTGCGTACAGTTTTTTGTCTTTGGGCAAACCGATATTTTCTCCGAAATTCTCAACTCCACCTTCGCATCTGCCAAGAATGGTTTTGAGATTTCCATCGGACTCACAGGTATCCTTGCCCTTTGGATGGGTATTCTCAACATCGGACAACAAGGCGGAGTCGTCAACACCCTCTCGCGTGGTGTCGCACCTTTCTTCCGCCGCATTTTCCCCGAGATACCGAATAACCACCCCGTCTATGGCACGATGTTCATGAATTTCGCCGCCAACATGCTCGGGCTTGATAATGCCGCTACCCCTATGGGTCTCAAAGCTATGGGCGAACTTCAAACGCTCAACGCAGATAAATCCAAGGCCAGCAACGCCATGATTATGTTCGTCGTACTTGGTGCCAGCGGACTGACCATCATCCCTACCACCATTATGGCGTATCGCGCACAACTCGGTGCAGCCAACCCCGCCGATATTTTTCTTCCACTCCTCATAGCCACCTATTTTGCTACGCTCGGCGGACTGCTCGCCTGCTGTGCAGCGCAAAAAATCAAGATATGGGACAAAGTCGTTCTCGGAGTACTCTTCACCCTTACCGCACTCGTTGTTCTCTTGCTCGTCTTGGCACAACGCCTACCCGAAGAAACACTCTCCGCACTCTCTGCCCTCATCGCTGCGGTCATTCTGCTGGGTGTGATTTGCTGGTTTATCATTCAAGCATCTATCCGCAAAGTCAATGTATATGAGGCATTTATCGACGGAGCCAAAGATGGTTTCAAGACTGCTATTGGCATTATCCCCTACCTCATCGCTATCCTTGTAGCTGTGGGTATGTTCCGCGCCAGTGGGGCAATGGGATTGCTTGAGCAAGGACTCGCACAGCTGTTCGCTCTTGTCGGTATCAACCCCGACCTCTCCGCAGCCGTACCTACTGCTATCATGAAGCCCCTTTCGGGTAGTGGCGCACGCGGACTGATGATTGAGGCGATGACTACCCACGGCGCCGACTCGCTTGTCGGTCGCCTCTGCTGCATACTGCAAGGCACCACCGATACCACTTTCTATGTCTTAGCCGTTTACTTCGGTAGCGTCGGCATCAAGGATACCCGCCATGCGGTTGCTTGTTGCCTCATCGCCGACCTCATCGGTGTCATCGCCGCCTTCACCGTCGCCAATATATTCTTCGGTTAACCCTCGCCTTTAAACTTTAAACTATAAACTTTAAACTAATATGATCACCTTCCACGCTGACAACATTCCCATGCCCACGCTTTCTCTTCCTCTGGTAGAGCGTTGGGTTCGTGCAGTGGCAGCCCAATATGGCTTTGCAGTGGGCGACCTTAATTATATTTTCTGCGACGATGAGAAGATTTTGGCAGTGAACCGCGAGTTCTTGCAGCACGACTACTATACAGATATCATCACCTTTGATTATAGCACGCGTACGCGCGTGAACGGCGATATTTATATTTCTTTGGACACGGTAGCCAGCAACGCCGAACAGGTGGGTGCGCCATTTCTCCACGAACTGCATCGCATCATTATCCACGGCTTGTTGCATCTCACAGGGCAAGCCGACAAGACGCCCGAAACCAAAGCCCAGATGACTGCTAAAGAGGAAGACGCTCTCCGCCACCTGCATCTGTAACCCTTCTATTTTTCATTTTTTGTTGAGCATTGGGGCTTCTTTTTAAGTGTATTGAAGCCTTTCTACTAATATGTAATGCACTTATAAAACTTAGGTGATTCTTAGGTGATTCTTAGGTGATTTATAGGTGATTCAGCAACTTTCCCTATGGTATTGCCTCAAAACACTGGCGTATCGCCCTTTACCCAATATCCAATAGGCGGAACGCCGCCCCATAGCCCAACGGGCGTCCCATAGCTCGCTCCGCGAGCGTCCATTATCCCGAAATATGCAAAAAAATTGCTCTTTTCTTTGCATATATCATAAAAATGTAGTAATTTTGCAGCGCAAAGTTTATGTAATAGCAATAGCAATGACAACTTTAACACCAGAACAGAAAAAAGCTCAAATGGCGAGCATGAAATCGTTTGATGAAGAGATGCCTTCAGTGGGTATCTTTTGGTACGATGCACAAGAACATGAGTTCTTTGGTGTGTATAAGAAGGAACTTACTCCCAAGATGATTGAGGAGGCAGCTGATAAAGGATTACCTTTTATCAATTATCCTAAATTGCATCGTCAGATTTGGAAAGAGCAGTACTTCCGAGCTTTGGCAGCACACAAACCTACTCGTTTCACGGGAGATTACACGATGATACCTCGAGGTCGTGTTGCATGGAACATTGATAAGTTCATTGTTTTTGTTGGCAAATGGGCGGAAGATATACAAGACGAGTTGACAGAATTGATTAACCAGCATTTTGCATTGCCATTTTTTGAGTTTGTCTATGATGAACATTGGGACTTAGGACATGGTTGGTCTGGTGACTTTTAACCCCCTAAATTATAAATAACCCAATAAATAGTACATTGTAAATCAGTAAATTGTAAATTATTTGCAGCGCACCGCGTTGCCCGACATATTTAATATAGCGTTATAAGCCCAGACTTGATTCTTCGAAAACTTCGACACTTTTCAAGAATTGTTATTAACTCAAGTACGGTTTATGCACGCTCATGCTATTGGCGTGAGTTTTCCGTGCGTAGATTTGAGTTAATAAGGTAGTCGAAGACCTCGAAGAATCAAATTGAAGCGAACGAAAGTTCACGCTTTTTGTGTATATATCACTCTCGCAACCCCCAAAGGCTTATGACTCCTATTGGACAGACAAAATAAAAACAAACAACTAAATAAACCACAATGTTTAACCAATTAAAAACAACAAAACAATGAAAAAGTTATTTTCTATTCTCGTTTTGGCATTGTCATTCAGTGCCTTATTCGCGCAACAAACTGCTGTTGCATTGTTAAATCACGAAGGTACTATCTCTACCTTCTATGGTGCAGATGCCCTCACGCAAGCACACAAAGCGGCTGTGCATGGTGATGTGATTACGCTTTCTGCTGGTGCGTTCACAGTTCCATCATCTTGGACAAAGGCAGTCACTCTCCGTGGTGCAGGTTGCTACGAAGGTGC
>JAZNRY010000052.1:0-3520 GCA_045590995.1 Paludibacteraceae bacterium
GCCCTCTTGTGTAGGAATAACCTCTTGTCCTTCGCCACCAGTAGGCCATACCCATGCAGTGATTTGGTCTGTCCAAGCAGCAGGAACTTTAGCCTTAACGGTGATGTCCTTGGTTTCGCCTTGCGAAGGCACATTGTTAGGGTCGTACACAGCAGCCCATGCTTCTACAACATCGTTTTCTGTGTGTGTGCGATCTGCAACCTCGTCACCTGTAGCAGTTTTCTCAACATACGCCCAACCTGGACCTGAGCAATATTTGTACTTCATAGCTTCGGTAGCGTCTGCCAACTCCAATGTGTAGTGGGTGTCGTCCACCTTAGTCATTTCTTGTTGGCTCCAACTGTTCATTTCACCCGCGATGTAGCAAGCTTTGGTGCCTGCTGGTACAGTAACATTGTAGGTTACTGCGCTCATTGACATTACACATGCCAATGCTGCAAAGAATGTAAAGATTTTTTTCATCATAATAAATTATAAGTTGTAAATGAGTTGTTCAATAACAAACTTCATACAATAATGGTTTCCAAATTGTTTTTGCAACTTGAAAACCATTATTAAATGCTATTAGTGCAGATATTTAAATCCGTTTTGGAGAATGATTCCGCGATAATTAGCGTCAACCTCTTGACCAAGAACATTGTACATAGGCTTTGTGAGATCCAACGCTGGTGTATCATTCGTTGTTACATTCTCAATATCTGTACCTGGACATTCTGCAACTATGTAGGTAGCCTTGCTTGCACCATCGGAAGTAATCTCAATGCAAGTGCTCTCGGTAACTGTGATATCTACTGTTTGGTTAGCTTCACCATTCCATCCTGCACCATTCTTGAAGATGATGTTGAGTTCGGTGCAGTTTTGTGTGTAAACATACCACTCGCCCTCTTGTGCAGGAACAACCTCAGTGCCTTCAGCACCAGTAGCCCATACCCATGCGGTGATTTGGTCGGTCCAAGTAGCAGGAACTTTAGCTTTAACGGTGATGTCCTTTGGTTCGCCTGGGTTAGGAGTTTCGCCGCCTTCGCAATTAACAGCGGTGTAGTTTGCTTTACCTGTTCCTGCGGTAATCTCGATGCAAGTGCTCTCGGTAACTGTGATATCTACTGTTTGGTTAGCATCACCATTCCAACCTGCACCATTCTTGAAGATGATATTGAGTTCAGCGCAGTTTTGAGTGTAAACATACCACTCACCTTCTTGAGTAGGAATAACTTCGGTTCCCTCAGCACCAGTAGCCCATACCCATGCAGTGATTTGATCTGTCCACTCTGCAGGTACTTTAGCCTTAACGGTGATGTCCTTGGTCTCGCCTTGAGAAGGCACATTGTTAGGGTCGTACACAGCAGCCCATGCTTCTACAACATCATTAGGAGTGTATGCGCGGTCAGCTACATCGCCACCATCAGCAGTTTTTTCTACATACGCCCAACCTGGACCTGAGCAATATTTGTACTTCATAGCTTCGGTAGCGTCAGCGATGTCCAATGTGTAGTGGGTGTCGTCCACTTTTGTCATTTCTTTTTGACCCCAGCCAGTCATTTCACCAGCTATGTAGCAAGCATTGGTGCCTGCTGGTACAGTAACATTGTAGGTTACTGCGCTCATTGACATTACACATGCCAATGCTGCAAAAAATGTAAAGATTTTTTTCATAATAAAATAAATTAAAAGTTAATAATTATATAAAGTTGTTGTATGTCAAAAGGTTGGTGCGTGATAGTAGGTCTATCACGCACCAAATGGTATTAACGCAGGTATTTATGTCCGTTTTGGATGACGATACCGCGATAGGTGGCATTCACTTTTTGTCCCAATACATTGTACATAGGCAGGGTGATGTCCAATTGAGGTGTTGGAGTTGTGATATCCTCAACGCCTGTACCATCGCAGTCAATGATGGTATATGTAGCTTTTCCGGCACCAGCGGTGAGTTCAAGGCAAGTGTTTTTTGAGATGCCTGTAATGTCTTCCGATTGGTTAGGGTCGCCATTCCATCCCGCACCATTCTTGAAGATGATGTTGAATTCGCTATTGTCGGCATGTTGATATACATACCAGTTGCCCTCTTTGGCTGCAACAGATTCAACACCTTCGCCACCAGTAGGCCAAACCCAAACGGTGATTTGGTCTGTCCAAGTAGCAGGAACTTTTGCCTTAACCACTATAGGAGAACCTTGTGGAGCTTCATAGGTGTAAGTGTGGGTGATCACTTCTGTTTCTTCGCCCGCTGCTACAGCGTATGCTTTCAATGTCTTGGTGCCTGTAATAGTGATAGGTGCGCTATAGGTTTGCTTAGCAGAACCTTTAGGATCGCTTCCGTCAAGGGTGTAATAAATGGTAGCAGCACTTTTCTCTCCTACGGTAGAGAGAGAGACTGACAACTCATCTGTTTTATACACTTTACCCTCTGGACTTGCTATTACTTGGAATGGAATGTCAGACAGCGAGCAGTTTTGGCTCAATACTTCCATACCTTTCCACTCGTAGCAAGCATCTTGATCAAGGAGAATATCATTGGATTGTTCACCACCATCCTTGCCATTATTGAAGATGATATTTACCTCTTGATATTTTGCATCAAATACATGGTACAACCATCCATTAGCATCTTTATTCTTCCACTCCATGCCTGGCCAAGCACTCAATACAGTGGCACCTGTAGCATCCCAAGCGTAAAGATAAACCTTCTCCCATGTAGCAGGAGGCATGAATTTTACAGTAAGAGGTGTTTGCTGTGGCTCTTGGTAGGTGTATGTAGCCTCTTGTACGGCTGATTTTACGCCATTGAGTTCTGCATAAGCTTTCACGGTCACTGTTCCGTTGATGGTGAACGAAGTAGTATAGGTCTTTTTGGTAGCAGAGGTAGTAGGGTCGGAACCGTCAAGTGTGTAGTAAATAGTAGGCTTTCCACTCAAAGCCACAGCACTCATTTCCACGGTGTGGCTTTCTGTTTTATAGATGGTAGAAGGAGTGATGCTGAGTACAGGCACCTCGGCTTGTGTGGTGGTGTAGTACATAGCGAAGTTACCGCCCTTATATGCCAAAGTATATCCCGCTGGAGTAGTGTTGAATCCACTGTTAGGACCGAGGAGAAGACGGATAGAACCGTGTTTGCCTGTGATGGTAGATTTGTAGTAGCCGCTGCCTGCCTCGTCGCTAACGCTGGATTCCGAGTGTACACCAGCAGCCTTACGCGCCAATACCATCTTGCCAATAGCATCTTTGTATTTTGCCCAGTGAGGATAGAATACGCAAGGTACGCCTGGCATAGAAAGGATAAATGCGTTGGCACCGAGCACACGGTCTTTGTTGTAGTCTTCCATAGACTTACCGCAACCGCCAATCTCATCGGTGTTATCGCGACCGCCTTGGCAACCGAAATAGGTGTCGTGGCTATCCACGAAGGTCACAGCGTACTTGCTCAGACCAGCGCCCAAAAGTCCAGAACCTTTACATTGTTCATAGTGAAGTCGGAGGCCAAGCGGTCTTAGGAAGACAAATTGGCAACTCAACTCCTTGG
>JAZNRY010000053.1:0-10939 GCA_045590995.1 Paludibacteraceae bacterium
AATGTTGGTTCTCCGTTAATTATTAACCACCAAATTAAAAAGTAGTAAAACTATGCCAAGATCAGTGAATCACGTTGCTTCGCGCAACCGTCGTAAAAAGATTTTGAGCCTCACACGAGGCAATTTTGGTGGCCGTGCAAATGTTTGGACAGTTGCCAAAAACACTTGGGAGAAAGGTCTCCAGTATGCTTATCGCGATCGTAAGAACAAAAAACGCACCTTCCGTGCTTTGTGGATTCAGCGTATCAACGCGGGTGCACGCTTGGAGGGCTTGAGCTACAGCCAACTCATGGGCGCACTCAAGAAAGCTGGTATCGAAATCAACCGCAAAGTCCTTGCAGACTTGGCAATGAACCAACCAGCAGCGTTCAAAGCTATCGTTGAGCAAGCGAAGAAGTCTATCTAATTAGATGTGAACAAAAACTAATAAGGTGTTCTTGCATAGGCAAGACACCTTATTTAGTTACATAGCGCGTGCGCGCGTAAAAATTCTACACAATTCTACACAATTCTACACAATTCTAAACAACTCTACACCTATGAAAAACTCCTTTACCATTTCACTCCTTTTCCTCTTATTGTTTGTCACTACTGCAAACGCGGATGCATTACAAGGTTTCCGCTACGAGGATGCCACTAAGTTCCAAATCATTAACAAAGGTTGGGGCAATACTACCGAACCTTACACCCGCCTTCCGCAGCAGTTCTTGGATAGTTGCCGCGAGGAGCAAGCATGGTTGTACAACCATTCGGCAGGCATTGCTGTTCGTTTCGCTACCAATAGCAAGCGTATTGCTGCACAATATAACTTGAAGAACAATTTCCATATGCAACATATGGCGATGACGGGTATCAAAGGCACCGACCTCTATTACCTCAACGAACAGCGTAATGTATGGGAGCATGTCAATACCGCTCGCCCACAAGAAAAGAATCTAATTGCAGACTCTATCCAATCCAAACTCTATGTGGAGAATCTCGATGGCGAGATGCACGAATATATGATTTACTTGCCACTCTATGATGGTATCAATTGGCTGCAAATTGGTGTGGACTCTACTGCTGAACTCACTATGCCACGCGTGGAGAACCCTCGCCAAATGGGTAAGATTGTCATTTATGGTACGAGTATCCAGCAAGGCGGTTGCGCCAGTCGAGTGGGCATGGTGCCAAGTGCGATAATCCAACGCGAATACAATCTGGAGTGTGTGAACCTTGCTACTTCGGGCAATGCACGCATGGATTTCTACATCGCAGAAGCTTTGGCAAGCATTGAGGACGCAATCTGCTATGTGATTGACCCTGTTCCTAACTGCACCGAAGACCGCTGTGATACAGCTACTTATGATTTCATCAACATTCTTCGTACTCTTCGTCCAGAAGTGCCTATCATCATGGTTGAGGGAATCATGTATCCATATACGCGTCATGATAGCTATTTTGCAGACTATTTACCTAAGAAGAACGCCGCTTTCCGTCGTGGCTACGATTTGCATAAAGCAGAAAACCCTAAAGGACTCTATTATATGACCCATGATGGTCAGATAGGTCCAGAGATGGAGGGTACAGTGGATGGTGTGCACCTTACAGATTATGGTTTCCGCGCATATGCTGACTTGCTGGAGGTGAAAATCAAGGAGGCGTTGGACGATACCGATGTGGATTACGACCTCACTCCTTCTTATAACATTGTTCGAAAGAAATCCTTCTGGGAACGACTGAAAGATTTTGTGATGGGATACTAAAATATAAAGAGCAGGATTTAGTCCTGCTCTTTTTCTATGTGGTATTGTAGCGCTTTGCGTATTACCATTTGATGGTTGGGCGTGTTAGCCACCAATGGTAAGCGTAGTACATTCTTGATTATTCCCATTTCGCTCAGTACCGTCTTGATACCACCAGGATTACCCTCCACGAAAAGCAGGTGGATGAGATGCGCATACTGCTGTTGTATCATTGCGCTCTGTTCGTGTGTCAATTCGCGCATGGCAGCAGGCCAAGCGTTGCTGGCTACGCTGATGAGTCCATCGCCGCCTGCACGCATCATCTCATATGCCAAGTCATCATCGCCACTAATCACAGCAAAGTCGCCATTGGCAATCTTTACCGTTTCTGTAAACTGCTCCACGCTATTGCACGCTTCCTTGATGCCCATAATCTTATCAGGATGAGATTCGTAGATACGGCGGGTGGTCTCAGGCAAGAGGTTCACGCCCGTGCGTTTAGGTACATTATACAGCAAGATAGGTATCGGGCTTGCTGTGGCTACAGCGCAGAAATGCTGATATAACCCTTCTTGTGGGGGACGATTGTAGTAAGGTGTCACCGATAGTATAGCGGCAAAATGTTGTTGCAGGATAGGGGATAGCGTCTGAATACGAGCCACTAATGCAGCCGTGTCATTACCTCCTAAACCCAATACCAATGGCACTCTACCTGCCACTTGCTTTACAACAAATGCTATCACTTGTTCTTGTTCCTCTATGGATAGGGTAGGGGCTTCGCTTGTCGTACCCAAGATAACTAAATAGTCAACACCTCCTGCCACCTGATGTTCTATCAAATGAGCAAGTGCAGAATAATCAATACTACCATTATCGCAGAATGGAGTGATGAGTGCTGTGCCTAAACCTTTCATTGTTTTGTTTGTTTTGTGGTGAACATTTGTATATACCGCAAAATCTGTTCCAATAGATAGTCGGGTGTCGATTGTGCGGGAGTGTGGATTGTCAAATCGTGTATGCCGTCGCATATTTGTCTGCCGACCTTAAAATCAGCACGGAAATACATGGCCATATACTGCATTGTGAGCGAAGGCTGCTGGGTGAGATCGATAAGCAAATCGTATTGATATGCGCGCAGGTGATATTGCACCGAAGAGGAAGGACTATGGGTTAGCCAATTGATTTCCTTCTTGTCTGGAAGGGTGAAGAAATCAATGCGTTTGTGCTCTGTTTCCAACATACGCTCAATAGCAGCGGGTGTGCCGCAATCGTAGAGGATAGCCACCGTGCGCACCTTATCCCATGGACGCATCACCACTTGCCGCTTCGCCTGACGGCGCAGTATGAATTGAAATATCGTTTGTCGTATGTTCATATACTAATTATTCGTTGTTGAGCATTAGCAAAAACTCCTCTTCCGTGAGCATAGCAACACCTAATGCTTCTGCTTTCTTTCTTTTCTCTGGTCCCATGTTTTCGCCTGCAAGAATGAAACTGGTCTTCTTGCTCACAGAACCCACATTCTTTCCGCCATGGGCTTCAATCATTGCTTTGTATTCGTCACGCGAGTGGCGGCTAAACACACCCGACACCACAATGCTTTTGTCTTGCAGTATGTCGGATTGAGGTTGCTGCTCCTCCTCTTGACTCTCCATCTGCACGCCTGCTTGACGCAAACGATTGATAATCTCCAGATTGCTGAGGCTGTTGAAGTAAGCAATGATATTGTTGGCAATCTGTTCGCCCACATCGTCGATAGCGGTCAGTTGCTCCGTCGTTGCCCATTGCAGTTGGTCAATGCTGGGGAAACGGCGGGCAATCTTCTTGGCAGTTGTCTCGCCTACCATGCGTATGCCAAGGGCAAACAATACGCGTGCCCAAGGCACTTGCTTGCTCTGTTCTATACCTGCTAACATGTTTTGTGCCGACTTCTCGCCAAGGCGCTCTTGGCGGGCAATGTCCTCTTGCTGGAGGGCGTAAATATCAGCGATGTTGTGGAGCAATCCTTGTGAGTAGAGTAAATCGATAGTCTCGCTACCCAGTCCGTCTATGTTCATCGCCTTGCGCGAAACAAAGTGCTCCATCTTGCCCTTAATCTGTGGCGGACAACCTGCTTCATTCGGACAACGCCATGCCGCTTCCCCTTCCACACGCACCAATGGTGTGCCACATTCAGGGCAGTGGGTGGGGAAGAAGGAGAGGGGGGGATTTTTGGAAGACAACTTAAACAACTCCTGCGCGCGCCCAACATTGGCGCTTGCCGAGGATATTATTTGTTTATTATTCGTGCCGCTGAGCAATGTTGGCGAAGCGGAATAGTTGTCTATGTTGTCTTTAGTATTTTGCTCGTTGTCGTGTGGTGTTATTTCCTTGCCGATGATTTTGGGGATGATTTCGCCGCCTTTCTCTACCCAGACCATATCGCCCTCGCGGATGTCCAATTGGCGAATGAAATCCTCATTGTGCAAAGTGGCGCGTTGTACTGTGGTGCCAGAGAGTTGTACTGGTTCCAAATTGGCGACAGGAGTCACCACGCCCGTTCTGCCTACCTGATAGGTGATGGCGTTGAGGCGTGTGAGTTGTTTCTCCGCTGGAAACTTGTACGCTATTGCCCAACGAGGCGATTTAGCGGTGTATCCTAATTCCTCTTGTTGGGCGATGTTATTTACTTTCAATACAATGCCATCGGTGGCTATGGGCAGGTTCTTGCGCTCTACATCCCAATATGCAATGTATTCCATCACTTCTTCCAAATTATGACAAACTTTCACCGAGTCGCTAATGGGGAATCCCCATGCCTTGGCTATCTGCAGGCGGTCATAATGTGTGTTGGCAGGCAGATTGTCGCCTAACATATAATATAGGTAGCAGTCCAAGCCGCGGCGTGCTACCTCGTTGGGGTCTTGCAGTTTGAGTGTGCCTGATGCCGCGTTGCGTGGGTTCGCAAACAGTGCCTCCTCTTGCACTTCGCGTTCTTTGTTTAGTCGCTCGAATGCCGTCCATGGCAATAGCACTTCACCGCGTAACTCAACAAATCCTATATCCGCTCCCTGCTCCCCGATATTCGACAAACGCTGCGGTATCGCAGCAATAGTCTTGATATTATCAATGACATTATCACCTTTAGTGCCATCTCCTCGTGTCAATGCTTTCGTCAATACCCCATGTTCATACCAAAGCGAGATACTAAGTCCGTCGTATTTCAACTCGCACACAATCTCTACATGCTTTGGTAATTTACCAATCCAATCGGCAATTTCCTCACGCGAATAACTATTGCTTAACGACAACATGGGATACTTGTGCGCCACTTGCTCAAAGCCTTTCCCTTTCTCCGTGCCTTTAACCTTTAACCTTTCGCCTTTCGCCTTTATCAGGTCGGAGCCGACTTTCTGTGTGGGCGAGTTTGCGTCAAACATATCAGGGTACAAAGCCTCTAAATCTTGCAAACGACGCAATTTTTGGTCGAAATCATAGTCCGACATAGTAGGGGCATTCTCTACATAGTATTTGTAGTTTGCCTCTTGTAACTCGCGTCGCAGAGATACTAACTCTTCGCGCTCAGCATTATGTATTTGTGAAAATAAATCCATTTGGGGAATAGTCATTATAGAGATTTGGGCACAATTATTTTCGTCTGCAAACATTTGCCTTGACCATATATGTTAATGATATACAATCCTTGTGCCAAGCCATGAATATATTCTTCGTTGGTGTGGATATTGGATTGTCTTACGACCGAACCATCCACTCTGTAAATGGTATAATAACCTCCTTGTGCGTTACTGATAACTGGTGTTGAGCCTTGATAATAGACATGATAACTATTGATGCTTACATCGGGATGATGCGTGCGTGTGCTGTCCAAACGCAGACCTACAATGACAGGATCATGGTCGCTACAGCGAAACATGGTCTGGTCGTTCGATTGGTCGTAGGTGTATTGGTCGCTCTCATCCGAATTGATGTGATAACCCACCATGCCTGTCACTTGTGGGTAGAGAGTACTATTGCACAATGCGTGGTCCAAATACCCAGTTTGACCATGATACACATAACTATAACTGCTATCCGCATGGAAGGCACGATGCAAGTCCGTCATACCTCCGTTTCTAAGAGTAGTAATAGGATCTTCCATAGCATAGGCATTCAAATCACCCATAATCAAAATATCGCTATCCTTAAAAAACACACAATCTTTATGGTAATTCTCCAACAAGGATTTTGCTTCACGCACACGGTCGCCGTTAAAACTTCCCTGCCCATCTTTTTTATCCGCATTGTCGCCACTACCTTTTCCGCTCTTAGCTTTGAAGTGATTTACCGAGAAGAGGAATTTCTCTCCCGTGCTTTTCTCTACAAAAGCCTGTGTCTTCTTGCGCTCTGATACACCTGTGTTGTTCTCGCGCAGTTTACCGTAAGGTTCCAATAAATCGGTGCAATACACAAATCCTGCTTTCGTGTATGTACCATCAGGAGAACCGCCATCGTTGATATATGCAAAGTTACGCCCCGTGTTTTTAGTCAAATCGCTCGCGATTTCTGCCAACGCACTTTGTCCTTGTTCTATTTCTACAAAACCATACAAGTCCGCATTAATCTTCGCCAGTGCTTTGCTCACTTTGGTGCGTTGCTTTTGGTGGGCTTCTCTTGTCTTTGGACCCATGCTTCCACTACCTAAGTTTTCTACTAAGTAATATTCCAAATTCATGCAACAAACGATGATAGATGCCTCGCCGAACATATTCACCGATTCTCTGTCATAACCGCGCTCTAAATCTGCACGACTATTGCCAGACCATTCACAGGATTGAAAAGCAACGCTTGAAGTACTATTTACTTTTACCGTTAAGTTCAGCATTCGTTCACCAATGCGATGATATGCTGATACACCCGTCAGTGTAATAGTACCCTTGTTATTTAGAGTAATCAACTGATTGTAGTCTGCACTCATAGGATAAGCTTGGTTGGTGGGAGTAAATATCCTGCGAGGAGAAATTGTGAGCGAATTGTTATAATTGTTGGTGACATACATGGGAGTCGCAAATGCTATGGTCTTTCCAATGTATGGTTGCAATTCGGTGTTGGTCCAATTCTCAGTATCTTCTATTGTAACAATAGTTTGAGACATTGCGCTTTGAGTAATAGCGCAGAAGAATACGATGAAATAAAATAGATGTCGCATAAAATAGGGTTAGTGTTGTATCTGTAAAATATCCTGCAAAAGTACAAAAAAAAAATGATTTGTGCAAATATGTACTTTATTTTTATTATTTGTATCAAAATTATTGCTTTTTTTTGTTTGTTTCGGAAAATTGCATTATCTTTGCAGAAAAATTATAGAAATTTGTGTATGGAAGAAAAAACAATGTGGCAAAAAGTGCGTAAAGTACTGATTAATAAATATGCCATCGCTATTTATGTGTTTTTACTAATGCTCCTTTTTATGGGGGATAATAGTCTTGTTCATTACATGAAACGAGCAAGAAAGATTCGTATGGTCAAAGAACAGATTGTTGATACCCAGCAGGAAATTCGTGAGGCGCAGTCGGTGATTCAAATGCTGGACAACACAGATAGTCTTGAGCACTTCGCGCGCGAAGAGTATCGCATGCATGCTCCCAATGAGGATGTGTACATTGTAGAACCATAATTATAAATCATATTTCATATGCGTTTTCGATGGAGTAATATTCTTTTGATTGTTGGGCTTGTCTTATTGCTTGTGGGTGCTGTGTTGAGTGTGTTGAAGCAGCAATGCGCGGATTATCTGTTGGTCGCAGGTGCTGTCGTCATTGTTTTTCGTGGTGCTCTGCGTAGCCGAGAACGATTAGATTCCGATAATAATCAATAGAACTTGACAGGCAATAGGCTGCAATGCTTGATAAGCTTGTAAAAGAACATATTATATTAGGTGTCGATCCGGGTACTTTGTACATGGGCTATGCCCTCATCCACACCGTCGGCAGCAAGGTCGAAATATTGGACTTTGGCGTATATGATGTGCATAAACTGGATGACCAGTATGCACGCTTGCAAAAGGAATTTTTCTTCTTGCAAGAACTCATTGAGAAATATCATCCGTCTGTCCTCGCCATTGAGTCGCAGTTCGTGGACAAGAACCCGCAAACAATGATTAAAATCGTGCATGCACAGGGAGTGGCTATCGCAGCAGCACTCTCCAAAGATGTGCCTGTGGTGGAGTATTCGCCGATGAAAGTCAAGATGGCTATCACGGGCAACGGACATGCCGACAAACACCAAGTAGCGGACATGTTGCAGCGATTCCTACATATCCCCCCTGAACGCATGCCCAAGAAACTTGACGCCACCGATGCACTCGGTATTGCCTATTGTCATTACCTGCAATTGGGGATGCCGCTCAAAGAAAAAGGTGCTAAGAACTGGACTTCCTTTGCCAAACAAAAAGGACTGGTTGATAAACAGTTAACAGGACCTAATGCCCGACTAATGGCGGCCATGCAAACAGCAAAAAAGAAAAAGTGAAAAAGATTTTTTATAAAATTTAATCCCTAATATTTGGTACTTTGATTTTTTTGTTGTACCTTTGCAGTCGCATTTCAACCAAAATTGAAATATTAATTATTAATTAACTATAAATTATCGAATTATGGCTTATGTAATTTCTGACGAATGTATCGCATGTGGTACATGTATTGATGAGTGCCCAATGGGCGCAATTTCTGAGGGTGACATTTACACAATTAATGCTGACTTGTGCACTGAGTGCGGCACTTGTGCTGATGTTTGCCCAAGCGGCGCAATTTCCAAAGGATAAATTGCAGTATTGCTTTCTATGAGGTCCTCGAGCAACGCTCGGGGACTTTCTTTTTCTCGTTGCTACTTCACCGATGATAAACTCCCCTCACCATGTGTTTATTGGTGATAATCGACATTTTTTTTGAAAAAATGCAATCTGGATATTGCAGTTTTGAAAAAAAAGTAGTACCTTTGCAGCGCGAAAGGTTTGTTCTAATGTAAGTGGTACCAAAAACAAGAATATAGCATGTTAAAAGCGTTTAAGAAGACCCATGATTATTTAGTTGAGCATGTGCATGTGCCTGCGAGACGCGTTTTGATGGATGAAATCAATTGGGGCGACAGATTGATTGCTGTTAAAGGTGGGCGAGGAGTCGGTAAAACGGACTTCTTGCTTAACTATGCCAAGGAAATGCTCAAGAAAAATCCTGAGCTTGCGCAGCGTATGCTCTATGTGAATTTCAATGATTTCTACTTTACCGAGCATTCACTCGTGGACTTTGCTGGCGAGTTCGTTGCTTCGGGGGGTACCACGCTTCTCATTGATCAAGCGTTTAAGTATCCTAATTGGTCGCGCGAACTGAGCCAATGCTATTTTCGTTATCCTAATTTGCACATTATTTTCACGGCTTCTTCCATTATGCGTTTGATTGAAGATAATCGTGATATAGGTACTATTGTTCATCCGTATAACTTGCGTGGATTTAGTTTTCGTGAGTACCTCAATGTGACACTCGGTCTCAAACTACCAGTGTATTCGCTGGAAGACATTCTTAAAAATCATGTTGAGATAGCACAGCAGATATGCCAGCATATCAAACCCTTGCACTACTTTAATGACTATCTTCATCATGGCTATTATCCGCTCTTCTTGGAGCCACACGACTTTTCCGAGTCGCTCCTGAAAATGATGAATATGATTCTTGAGGTGGATGTGTTGTTAGTGAAGCAGATTGAGGTTAGTTCCTTGCCAAAGCTGCGCAAACTGCTCTACCTCATGCTCCAACAGACGCCATGCAGTCTCAATGTCAGTAGCCTCGCTGAAGCCATCGACTGCTCGCGTTCGACCACGATGAACTATATCAAATACCTCAAGGATGCGCGCCTATTGAACATGCTTTACCCAGAGGGCAAGCAGTTCCCATTGAAGCCGACCAAGGTATATATGCAAAACCCGAACTTGTGCTACGCCACTTGCACACGCGAACCAGATAAGCAGGCTATTGCCGAGACATTCTTCTACGCCACTTTGCATGGCAACCACAAGATCAACGCCACCGACCGCAGTGCAATGTTCATCATTGATGGCAAGTACTACATGGATGCTTGTGCTACCACGCCAAGCAAGACGGGTATCCGCTACTGCGCCATTGGCGACCTCGAAGTCGGCAGCCAAAAGAATATCCCGCTTTGGCTCTTCGGTTTCCTGTACTAATGTACCTTTGGTATGGTATTTGCCTAACTAATTCTGCTATCCCAACACTGGACACCGTTTATGGACACCAACATTGGATTCCAGAAGCCTGCAGCCAGAAGCCTGCAGCCGGAAGCCAGAATCTGGAAGAGGAAGCCTGCAGCTGGAAGCCAGAAGTGGAGGCCTGCAGCCGGAAGCCGGAAGAGGAAGCCTGCAGCCAGAAGCCGGACACCCCGAATCAATCATTAAAAAACAATTATAACGATTATGAAAGAAAAAAAGTATTTAACCCTTGATGGTAACGCTGCTGCGGCGCATATCGCGTATATGTTCACCGAGGTAGCAGCCATCTATCCTATCACCCCATCTTCTCCTATGGCGGAGAACGTGGACGAGTGGGCTGCTGCAGGTCGCAAGAACCTCTTCGGCGAGACAGTGTTGGTACAAGAGATGCAATCTGAGGCAGGTGCTGCAGGTGCTGTGCACGGTGCGCTCAACGCAGGTGCTCTCACCACTACCTTCACCGCCAGCCAAGGTCTCTTGCTCATGATTCCTAATATGTACAAGATCGCAGGTGAGCTCATCCCATCTGTTTTCCATGTATCTGCTCGTACATTGGCGAGCCACGCCCTCTGTATCTTCGGTGACCACCAAGACGTCATGTCTTGCCGCCAAACAGGCTTTGCTATGCTCGCTGAAGGTAGCGTACAAGAGGTTATGGACCTCGCAGGTATTGCCCACCTCGCTACTATCAAGAGCCGCGTGCCATTCCTCAACTTCTTCGACGGTTTCCGCACCTCTCACGAGTACCAAAAGGTAGAGGTAGTAGATATGGAAGACTTGCGTCCGCTCCTCGATATGAAGGCACTCCAAGAGTTCCGCGAGCGTGCGCTCAGCCCAATGCGCCCTGTTATGCGTGGTATGGCTGAGAACCCAGATGTGTTCTTCGCTCACCGCGAGAGCTGCAACCCATTCTATGAGTCAGTTCCTGCTGCAGTAGAGCACTACATGGCTGAGATCT